>NZ_QHJY01000291.1 GCF_003185805.1 Caulobacter sp. D5 | reverse complement strand
ACCCCGACCCGGCCGGCGGCCTCGCCCGCCTGGGCCGCCCCACCCGCGTCGCCGCCCTCGCCGCCGCCCTCAACCTGCCGAGAGAAACCGTCCGCCGCCGCGTGGCCGAACTGGAGACGCTGGGCTTCTGCCGCCGCGAAGCCGACGGCGTGGTCGCGGCGCTGCCGGCGACGATGGTTACGAGGGTGGTCGAGATGGCCCGGACGAACGCCGGCAACGTGCAGCGGCTGTTCGGAAGCTTGGCGCGGGCGGGGGTGCTGGCGGATTGGGAGGAGGCGTAGTGGCCAGCGGGCACCACCAGCGGACCTAAGCCCCCCTCCGAGAACGCGACATTTACTAGGGGAACTTGTCGCCTAGCGGCTTTAGAGGCCTTTTAGCGGCCCAGATACCCGCGGAGTTTTCACCCGAACCGTTTGTAGTTTTTCCCCGTATTCGGCATCGCCGGTGAGGCGCTCCGCCACTTGAATGGCATTCAACGCGCCCTCCCGGTGAGCGCCGCGCCATCTCTTGATTTCGCTGATTTCAAGAAAGGTCGTCGACATGCTTTTCCATGTCCAAGCGATCTCACGTGAGACATTCAGCCACGCGGGCACAGGGGCTGTGACAAGCGCGGCGTCGAGATAGAAGGCAGGTCCAGGAAGGCCTACGCGCGATCCTCCCGCATCAGCCATGTAAGCTCGAGTCAGAGCGAAATTTCCCTGAAACTCTGGCACCACATCGGAATTCCGGGGAACAGCCACCGCTTCACTAACTGCTTGTTGCGGTGTGATTACGCCGCTCTCCAATCGGTCCAAAAGTGACCTACGATGTGTCGCGCGAGCCTCTCGGACGATTGGGCGAGCTCTCAGCCCTGCCGCCACAATCATTCTTGCTCCGGGCTGCCCGGTGTCTTTCTCGATTGAATCGACCGATTTGTAGAGCGCCCAGCAACGGCTGATGAAATCGTCCGTCACAGAATGAGTTCGGGGCGAAAGGTCACGGTGAATCGCGGCACCGTCGTTCATTACAAATGAAGAGAATAGCTGACCACTATGTTGAGCTAATACACGTTGAAATGCATGTATTCGATCAAGTGCCTGTTGCGCCTTTTCTGACAAGGGATCGAATCCAGCTGCGTCAATCATATCCCCGTAGCCAAGCAGATCCACCCAAGCAGAACTACAAACTTCGACCTGACGCCGGGCGCCTTTTGCAAACTTGACGGTGCGCATAGCCGCACCGTGACACCCGCAAACCTTGTATGCAAGGCGCCGCTCGCCTTTTACATGTCGCGCCAATTGCTACCGTTGGCGCGCCTCTAGGAAAGCGACATTCGCCGGAGACGCGTCGAGCGAACCTCACATCGCCGAAGCGACCGAATCTGGCGCATGATGTTGTCAAACTTCACGCGCCGCCGACTTGGGCGATGCTACAAGGTGTATGGGGATGCCCAAGTTCGAGGATATGAACGAAACGGACGTGCGCGAGGTCATCGTCAGGCCCTTACTGCAGCGACTGGGCTACGCGCACGGTACGGAAGCGGCCATCCGTACTGAGCAGACCTTCCGCTACGGCAAGGCGTTCCTGGGCCGCAAAAGTCCTAAGAAGGATCCTGAGCTCGTTGGCCGGGCCGACTATATCCTTGAGGTGGCTTCCTTCGGCCGATGGGTCGTTGAGGTCAAAGCGCCGGGAGAGGACATCACCCGAGATACTGTTGAGCAGGCCCACACCTACGCGGCTCACCCTGAAGTCGCCGCGCTCTATTTCTTGGTGACGAATGGCCGCAAATTCCAACTGTATAGAACCAGTTCGCTCGACGCTCCGTTGATGGCCTGGTCATTCGAGGACGGGGAGGAAATCTTCTTAGCCCTCAGCAATCTTGTCTCGCCGGACGCCATCAAGCGCAAGGTGCGCCTGCTAGTCCCCGATGGCGGAAAGCCGCTAGGTGCCGGCCTTCCGTCCTCGGTCCAGATCATAGGCGGGTTTGTCCGCTACGAGGACCACGTTGGCAACCATCCCCTACTAAACATGGACGGGATCAACGGCCTGGAGCTACCGATCACCTCAGGACGGGTGAGCCGAGCCGAGGACGGTCGGTTGCACGCCGCCCTGAACATGGCGAAGGCCGCGCCGATGATGGGAGAGGTCAACGCGCTCCTGAAAAGGGAAGATGACTACGATTTCTATTGTGGCGACGAGTATATTTCCACCATCCGCAATCGACCGTCGATTTTCCAAAACTTCTTCGAAAGCCACACGCCCGCAGGGACGCCGATCGCCGTCATGGGCCTTGGGAAAACACCGATGCCGTTTGGCTTTCGAATGAGCGCTCTCACCGAGGCGGTGGGCTACGTGGAGGACGATGTTTTCAAAGGGACGATGCAGATCTCCTACGAAATGATTTACGAGAAAATCCCGCCTTTCATCCGACAGGCGCTGGAAGCCCAATTGGGGCCCATCCCCGCTCAACCCAAGATCCAAGGCGGCGGCCAGTTCGAAGTAAAGCTGCTCAGGCTCTAGCCCAAACCGACATGCGTACCCTTCTCAAGGTCCGAGAAGAGTCTCCCCCACAGCAAAACGCCGCCCGGTCTCTCGACCGGACGGCGTCCTGCTAGCCCTTCACGCACACCACCTGGCGCAGGGTGTGGACGATTTCCACCAGGTCGCTCTGGGCGGCCATGACGGCGTCGATGTCCTTGTAGGCCATCGGGGTTTCGTCGATCACGCCTTCGTCCTTGCGGCACTCGACGCCGGCCGTGGCGGCCATGTGGTCGGCCACGGTGAACCGGCGCTTGGCTTCGTTGCGGCTCATCGCCCGCCCGGCCCCGTGGGAGCAGGTGCAGAACGAGTCCGGGTTGCCCTTGCCGCGCACGATGAACGACTTGGCGCCCATCGAGCCGGGAATGATGCCCAGCTCTCCGGCCTTGGCCGACACCGCGCCCTTGCGGGTGAGGTAGACCTCCTTGCCGAAGTGCTTCTCCTTGCTGACGTAGTTGTGGTGGCAGTTCACCGCTTCCTCCGTCACCACCAGATCCGGGAAGTGCGCGCGCAGCACCCCCAGCACCTCGTGCATCATCACCTCGCGGTTGGCCCGGGCGTACTTCTGGGCCCAGGCCACGGCCCGCACGTAGTCGACGAAGCCGTCCGAGCCCTCGGCGAAGTAGGCGAGGTCCTCGTCGGGCAGGTTGACGAACCAGCGGCGCATCTCGTGCTTGGCCCGCTCGATGAAGAACGTGCCGAAGCGGTTGCCCACGCCCCGCGAGCCCGAGTGCAGCATCACCCAGACGTCGCCGGCCTCGTCGAGGCACAGCTCGACGAAGTGGTTGCCCGTGCCCAGGGTGCCCAGGTGCCCGTAGCCGCGCGGGTGGCCGGCCTTGGGGTTGCGGGCGACGATGTCGTCGTAGCCCTCCTTCAGACCCGCCCACTTCTCCGCGGCGATCGCCGGGGGCTCGGTCTGCCAGGCGCCCTTGTCGTTGCGCCCGCCGTTGTCGGTGCGGCCGTGCGGCACCGCGGCCTCGATGGCCGAGCGCACGCCGAACAGGTTGTCCGGAAGATGCTCGGCGCGGATCGAGGTGCGCACCGCCATCATGCCGCAGCCGATGTCGACGCCCACGGCGGCCGGGATGATCGCCTTCCAGGTCGGGATCACCGAGCCGACGGTGGCGCCCATCCCCCAGTGCACGTCGGGCATCACCGCCACGTGCTTGTGGATGAACGGCAGGCTGGCGACGTTGCGCAGCTGCTTGAGCGCCGAGTCCTCGATCGGCACGCCTTGGGTCCACGCCTTGATCGGCGCGCCTTCGCTTTCGATGTGCGTGAAGCCGCTCATGGGCTTCTCCTTTCCAATCCGCCCCTCCCGGCGTCATGGTCGGAGGAATTTCCGCGCAAAACGAAAAACCCCTCCGGCCAAGGCCAGGAGGGGTTTTTCTTCGTACTTCCCGAAATCCTTTCGGACCTAGGCCGTCTTCCCCTCCAGCATGCACACGTCATTACCCTCGACCTGGCGGTCCAGTTGGTAGCTGACGGTCATGACTGGGGCTTTGCGCGCCATGGTCTTGCGGATCCTCATCGGGAGGCGGGCGATTACAGGGTTATGCGAAGCCGCGCCAGGGGTCGCGCGAGCGGCGCGCGCGGAAGTTGCGGGCGGTGTGGCAGATATGTCCCTCTCCGCAGGAGGGGCCGACCACAAGACCCTCCCCCTGAAGGGGGAGGTGGCCCGGAGGGCCGGAGGGGGAAGCACATGCCGGCGTGAGGTGTCGCTGAATCAACAGCGACTTCCCCCTCAGTCGCTCCGCGACAGCTCCCCCTTCAGGGGGAGCATCTGGGCTTAAGCCAGTTCCGGTCCGGCCGAGAGCGCTTCGCCGATGGCGCGGGCGCAGCCGGGGATGCCGAGGGCGCCGATGAACGACAGGGCCACGGCGCAGACCAGCAGGATCGGTTGGAAGATGCGCATGCGTTTTTCTCCACCTCTGAGCCCGCCTTGTCCCCCGGGAGGGGTCGGCCGCGGGGTTGATAGACCGCCGTCCAGGTCGCTTAAACCGCTAGCGTGACGTTTGTTCCGGCCAGCCCGCCGGAAAACTCAGCATGCGGCATAATTGCCTCAAACTTATGTCACTGGTCGAGGTTGTAGGCCAGCCTCGTGGTCTCGATCCGCGCGAGTTTGTCGTTCAGCGGCGCCCAGTCGTCGGCGTCGGCGATCGGGGCCCACAGGGCCTCGACCTCGTCGATCAGCAGCTCTTCCGGCTCGATTCGTCCGAACACGGGGTTTTCCAGGCGCTCCGGACGATCCGGCTCGAAGGCCGAGAGGCGGGCGCGGAAGTCGGCGAAGACCGGGTCCTGGTAGAGCGCGCCGCGCGGCCCCTCCAGGGCGCGGCCTTGCGAGGCCTCGCCGCCGAACCAGTCGAAGAAGAACGGCTCCCAGCGCAGGGCCTCGCCGCCGGCAAGCCTGGTCCCCTCGGCCAAGGCCTTGAAGGCGGCGTTGACCAGCTCGACATCGGCCTCCTCGCCCCGGCTCTTCACGGCCAGGCGGGCGATCACGGCCTCGCGCAGGGCGTCGCGATAGGCGGCCGAGAAGCCGTTGAGGGCGGCGATCAGGCCCGACTGGTCGGGGCAGACCAGCGCCAGGCAGGCGGCCAGCTGCTGCAGGTTCCAGAACCCCGCCTCCGGCTGGCGGCCGAAGCTGTAGAGGCCCGAATGGTCGAAATAGGCGGCCGTGAAGTTGGGATCGTTGCCCGGCAGGAAGCGCCAGGGGCCGTAGTCGAAGCTCTCGCCGGTGACGACCATGTTGTCGGTGTTGAGCACCCCGTGCACGAAGCCGGCGGCCATCCAGCGGGCGACCAGGCGGGCGGTGCGGGCCACCACCTCCTGGAACATCGCCGTCGGCCGGTCGGGGGCGTCGGCGAGATGCGGGAAATAGGTCTCGACCACGTGGTCGACCATCGCCGTGATCAGGTCGGCGCGCTCGAAATAGGCCAGGCGCTGGAAGGTCCCGAAGCGGATGTGGCTGTGCGACAGCCTGGTCAGCACCGCCGAGCGGGTGGGGCTGGGCTCGTCGCCGCGGGTCAGGGCCTCGCCGGTCTCGACCAGCGAGAAGGCGCGCGAGGTGGGCACGCCCAGTGCTTCGAGCAGGCCGGCGGCCAGGATTTCGCGCACCCCGCCCTTCAGAGTCAGCCGGCCGTCGCCGTGGCGCGACCAGGGGGTCTGGCCCGAGCCCTTGGTGGCCAGATCCAGCAGGCGGTCCGACCCGGCCTCCCGCGCTTGCGCGAACAGGAAGCCCCGGCCGTCGCCGAGCTCGGGGTTGTACGAACGGAACTGGTGGCCGTGATAGCGCATGGCCAACGGCCGCGACTGATTGTCCGGCAAGGCCTGGAAGCGCGCGAAATGGGTCAGCCACTCGGCGTCGGTCAGGCCCGCCAGGCCCACCGTGGCGGCCGCGCGGTCGTTGCGGAAGCGCAGGATCGTCTGCGGAAAGTCGGCCGGGGCGACGGGGTCTGCGAACTCGCCCGCCTGCGCGACGAGGTCGGCGAATCGGGGATCGGGGCGATAGCGTTCGGAGACCGGCATGTGCGCCAGATGCGCCCGGCGGCGCCCGCGCGCAAGAAGCCCGCCCCCGCCGCACGGTTTTAAGAAAGCGCGGATGTTCACATAACGCTGTCGCAGTTTCGCAACAGCAACTCCCGATCCGTGTTCCAGCAAGGATTTCGCTTGCCGAGCATCCGGACCGCCCATAACCATTGGCTGTCCATTCGAACAATCGTTCGGGTGTAGGCCAATCAAAAAGCCGGCGGGGGCGGTGCAAGCGCTCTCGTCATAACGAACCGAGGTAGGAAATGCGCTTTACCCAGGTGCTTCGCGGCACGGCGTCCGCCGTCGTGCTCGCGGGCGTCGCCGCGATCGGCGTCGCCCATGCTCAGGACACGGCCGCGGCGGCCGCCCAGGAGCCCGAAACCCTCACCGTCGACAGCATCATCGTCACCGCCCAGAAGCGCGAGCAGAACCTGCAGGACACCCCGGTGGTGGTCACCGCGGTCGGCGCCAAGCTGCTGCAGGACACGGGCGTCAAGGACATCAAGGACCTGACGATCCTGACCCCGGGCCTGACCGTGACCTCGACCACGTCGGAAGCCTCGACCACCGCCCGCATCCGCGGCGTCGGCACGGTCGGCGACAACCCCGGCCTGGAAAGCTCGGTCGGCGTGGTGATCGACGGCGTCTACCGCCCCCGCAACGGCGTGTCGTTCGGCGACCTGGGCGAGATGGAGCGCATCGAGGTGCTGAAGGGCCCGCAGGGCACCCTGTTCGGCAAGAACACCTCGGCCGGCGTCATCAACATCATCACCAAGGAGCCGGAGTTCGGCTTCGGGGCCAATGTCGAGGCCACGGTCGGCAACTACGACGCCAAGGGCCTGGCCGCCTCGGTCACCGGGCCGCTGTTCGGCAGCGACAAGTGGGCCGGGCGCCTGTACGCCGCCGCCCGCAAGCGCGACGGCTTCAACACGGTGGTGACGGGCGAAGGCCCCAGCACCGAGAAGGAAGACGCCGACCAGAACTTCTACACCGTGCGCGGCCAGCTGCTGTTCGTGCCGGACGACAACGCCACCTTCAAGCTGATCGCCGACTACACCAAGCGCGACGAAAACTGCTGCGGCGCCGTGCAGATCCGCACCGGCCCGACCTACGCCGTGGTCAACGCCCTCAGCACCGGCACCGGCATCGCCAATCCGGCCGACCCGTTCAAGCGCGTGGCCTATTCCAACCGCGGCTCGCCGCAGGAAGTGGAAGACAAGGGGATCTCGCTGCAGGCCGACATCGACCTGCCGATCGGCACCCTGACCTCGATCAGCGCCATCCGTAACTGGCGCACCGACACCGGCCAGGACAGCGACTTCACCGCCGCCGACATCACCTACCGCGCCAAGGACGGCACCAACTACGCCGAGTTCACCACCTACACCCAGGAACTGCGTCTGGCGGGGAACACCGAGCGCCTCAACTGGCTGGTCGGCGCCTTCCTGGCCGACGAGCGCCTCGACAACGAAGCCAACTTCAAGTTCGGGGCCGACTACGAAGCCTACATGTCGACGATCATCCTGTCGGGCATCGCCAGCTCGCTGGCCACCGCCGGGATCACCGTCAACCAGGCCAACAGCGCGCTGTTCGCCTCGCAGGTGACGGCCCTGACCTACGGCAGCTCGTTCCCGACCGGCACCGGCCTGCACGACACCTACAACCAGCGCTCCAAGACCGTGGCGCTGTTCACCAACAACACCCTGAAGGTCACCGACGCCTTCGATATCACCCTGGGCCTGCGCTACACCTCCGAGAGCAAGGACCTGGACACCTACCAGACCGGCTCCGCGCCGGGCTGCGCGGCCCTGCTGACCACCGCGGGCCAGACCCGCGTCGCCCAGCAGCTGGTCGCCCGCGGCGTGCCGGCGGCCCTGTTCGCCACCTCGACCGGCACCACCCTGGTCTCGACCGTCGTCGGCAACATGTGCCTGCCCTGGGCCAACCCGCTGTTCAACGGCCGCGGCACCCAGCAAAGCCGCACCGACCGCGAATGGACCGGCACGGTCAAGGCCTCCTACCGCTTCAACCCGTCGGTGTTCGCCTATGCGTCGGCGGCCCGCGGCTACAAGGGCGGCGGCTACAACCTCGACCGCACCCAGTCGTCGAACGGCACGCAGAGCGGCGGCAACGGCGTGGTGCCGATCTACGACACCTCGTTCCCGGCCGAATTCGTCGACAGCTATGAAATCGGCGTCAAGAACACCCTGTTCAACCGCTCGGTGCTGCTGAACTTCACGGGCTTCTATCAGAAGTTCACCGACTTCCAGCTGAACACCTTCCTGGGCACCTCGTTCGCGGTGCGCTCGGTGCCGGAAGTGACCTCCAAGGGCGTCGACGCCGACTTCCTGTGGTTCACCCCGCTGCGCGGCCTGACCATCCAGAGCGGCCTGACCTACGCCAAGACCGAGTACGGCGATCAGTCGATCCCGAACGACCCGAACAACGCCCTGTCGCTGCTGCCCGGCAGCCAGGTGTCGTTCGCGCCGGAATGGTCGGGTTCGGCCTCGATCAGCTACAGCCACCCGGTCGGCTCGACCCTGAAGGCCAAGTACAACATCGGCGCCAAGTACGTGTCGGACTACAACACCGGCTCGGACCTGTTCCCGCTGAAGCACCAGGACGCCTACACGGTGGTCAACGCCCGCATCGGCATCGGCGACGCGGACGACAAGTGGACCGCCGAGCTGTGGGCCCAGAACCTGTTCGACGAGGAATACTACCAGGTGGTGTTCAACGGGCCGCTGCAAGGCTCGTCGGGCCTCTCGGCGACCTCGCCGACCTACTCGTCCTCCAAGGACACCATCACCTACGACGCCTTCCTCGGCGCGCCGCGCACCTACGGCGTGACCCTGCGGGCGAAGTTCTGATCCGAGCCGCCAGAACCCGGTCACGGGATCTGGCGCCTGGGGAAACACGGAAAGGGCGGCCTTCGCGGGCCGCCCTTTTTGGTTACGCCGCTATCCCGTCGACAGGCTGTTAGGCCTCGGCCGGGATCCAGATCGCAGCCTCACTGCGCTGATGCCGGATTCTCTCGCGCGCCGTTTCCTTCAGCGCCTCAAGCGTCCCAAGCACGCCCCTGGCGTCTTCCGGTTCCAGATCGACGATCACCGAGAGCTTGTTACCCAAGCCGCCCAGCGACGTTCCGACGAGCCTCACGACTTCATCCCGCCCAACAAAGCGGTCATGAACCTGGCTGGTATTGACCAGGGTCACCGAACGGCCCTCCTTCAGCCGGGGCCAAATGAGCGTCCTGATCGCTTCCTCATAGCCGTTGAAATAGAGCGTGACCTTCGTGGCCGAGGGCGGAAACAGCTTCACCACCGCATCGGCATAGGCTTCGTTGCTCGGATAGGCAGGTGTAGGCGAGTGGAACAAGAATGGGTCGCACAACGTCACGCTCTGGGCGCCCTTCAACCAGGTCCGGATCTCGTCGAGCGCGCTGTCTCGTCCCATGCCGGAAGCGCGCACCAGCATCTGCATGGCGACGCCCTCGCGCGGCGCCAAATCCAACTCCCGCGACATCCGCCGCAATTCGGCGCTGAGCGCGCGCACCGACGCCCGCCCCTCGCCACTTCGGAACAAGGACGCGTTACTGTCGTTCCCCTCCAGCAACTGCAGCAGCAGGTCCATCTTCAGGGCGGCGCTTTCGAGCGTGGGATGCATAATCACCTCAAGGTTGTCCTCACCGCCAGCTACCGCATCGAATCCTAACGACCGGTGCAGATGCCGGACGATCGCCACCGTCCTCACCTTCCCTCCGCACGCCCGCCTTTTTC
>NZ_QHJY01000032.1 GCF_003185805.1 Caulobacter sp. D5 | reverse complement strand
GCCGCCGACAGCGCCGCGTGCCAGGCCAGGCGCTGGGGCAGGAGCGCGAGCAGTTCAGCCATCCGCCAGCGCCCTCACCCGCTCGGCCTGGCGACGCGGGGCGGCCATCAGGGCCTCGACGCGCGGATCGGCATGGCCGGCCATCAGGGCGCGCGGCGCGGCGTCGGCGATGATCCGCCCATGCTCCAGCACCACCACCCGGTCGGCCAGCAGCAGGGCCTCGGCCACGTCGTGGGTGACCATCACCGTGGTCAGCCCCAGGGTCTCATGCAGCCGCCGCACGTCGTCGCCCAGGGCGGTGCGGGTGATCGGGTCCAGCGCCCCGAACGGCTCGTCCATCAGCAGGATCGACGGCCGCCCGGCCAGGGCCCGGGCCACGCCCACCCTTTGCCTCTGTCCGCCCGACAGCGCCGACGGCCTGCGTCCGGCGAGCGCGCGCGGCAGGTCCACCAGGTCGAGCAGCTCGTCCACCCGCGCGGCGATCTCGGCCTTCGGCCAGCCCAGCAGGTCCGGAACCACGCCGATGTTCTCGGCGACGCTCATGTGCGGAAAGAGGCCGATCTCCTGGAAGACGTAGCCGATCCGCCGCCGCAGGCTTGGGCCGTCCAGGGATCCGACCACCTGGCCGTCCACCCGCACGACGCCCGTCGTCGGCGTCGCCAGGGCGTTGATGGTCTTCAGCAAGGTGGTCTTGCCCGCCCCCGATCCGCCGACCAGGGCCACGAACTGGCCCTTCTCGATCGACAGGTCCACGGCCTCCAGCGCCACGGCGTCGCCGTGCGTCTTGCCGACTTTCTCGAGAACGATGGCGGGGCTCATGCGCCCTCACCTTCCGCGCTAGCGGCCGCTGCGACAAGCCGTCCCGCTTGCACCAAGCCAAATCAGACGCGTTAATACGAGTTAACGGGGGGCTGATCAGGAGCAGAACAATGGCCACGGCCCTATCCATGCCCGGTTTCAAGGCCCGCAAGCGCCGCAAGCTCGTCCAGCGCCGCCTGCGCGTCGCCGTCGCCCTGATGCTGCTGGCCAACCTCGCCGTCTGGGCCGGCGTCGTCGCCGCCCTGCGCGGCATCGACGTGGCGGCGCTGCTGCCGCCGCTATAGATCCCTCTCTC
>NZ_QHJY01000290.1 GCF_003185805.1 Caulobacter sp. D5 | reverse complement strand
CCCCGCCTCCAGCCTGGCCGCTCGCGACTGGTCCCACGGCCAGCCGGGCGCGACGACGACCAGGCGGCTGAACACGCCAGGCGGCCGCGGCTCGGCCGGCGGCGCGTTGCCCGCTTCGATAGCGGCGTCGATCAGGCTGAGATCGATGCGAGGGATCATGGCGCGGTCTCCCGGCATTCGCCGACGACGGCGTCGAACAAGCAGCCTCGGTTCTCGTCGACATCCAGGCGGGCCAGGGCGATCAGCCGCCCTTCGCCCCCCTGCTCGATCGCCACCGCCCTTAGCCGGGAACCGCTCCCCGTCCAGTCCGACCGGCGCGCGCCGCGGTCGTCGACATAGGCGAAGCGCGCCGATTGGGTCTTCAACGGCCAACGGGCGGACACGCCGTCGCGCCCCGAGATGGTGACGACCGCCCCCCGGCGCGCTTCGTCGATGCGCGCGCCGCAGACGCCGCCGCCGCAGGCGAAGGAAAGGCTCTGCGGAGACCCTGAAAAAGCAAGGTCGGCATCACCGCCGAACGGCCCCTGGCCGTCGAGAAGACGGTCCAGCGCCAAGTCGACAGCGGCTCCGCGCGCCAGATCGTCGTGGGCCACCTCGGCGGGGCGCTGCTGGACGGAGATCGCCGTCACCGCCAGGCCCAGCCCGCCGATGGCCAGGCCCAGCACGGTCATCGCCGCCAGGGCCTCGGCCAGGGTGTAGCCGTCATCCGCCATGGGCCGCCTCATCCAGGCAGGTATCGAGGGTCTCCAGCACGTAGGGCCGCTTGCCTCCACGCGGCCTGACCTCGGCGCGCCGCGTACAGGGCCCGCCCAGGCCCGGTTCGACCGTCCCGACCATCCGCGCCTCGACTCGCCAGGGATAGGGCGTCTCACCGCGCCAGACCCCGAGCCGGCCACGCGTGGCTTCGACCCGTTCGCGCAGCACGAGATCGGCCTGGCGGGTCTCGAGGGCGAGGCGGGACATCTTTCCGGCGACCTGGATGGCGGCCAGGACGAGCGCGAGCGTCGAAGCGAGCACGGCGATCGCCACCAGCGCATCCGCCAAGGCGTACCCCTCTTGGCCCGCATCACTCTGTCGATCATTTGACGCACGTTCGCTCAACTTCGAGCCGCGCAAGCGCCCCCGCCTGTCACAACCGCAAATCCCTAGCATGCCGGCCCGCCGCCCGAATAGCCGCCATCTGACGTTGTGAGCTGAATTGCGCTCTCAGCCGACATAAGCGCAAGATGCAACTACGTTTGCCGATTGCCGTTGGGCCCGGTTTCGCGCATCGAGTTCAGGATCATGCGGGGACCTTTGGACTTCATGGCGTCTGATGACGTTCGTTTCAGCGCCCTGGCCGCGGCGCTGGCCCTCGTCGGACATGTCGCGCTCGCGGGCCTGCTGCTGTGGCGCTGGAATGAAGCGTCGGTCGATCTCAAAGCAAGCAGCGTTCAGGTAACCTTGGTGGCGGCGGCCGGGGGAGAGGCCGAATCCGCGGCCCCTTCCAGCCGCCCCCCGTTTCGCTCGCCGGCCTCGGCCGCCGCCCCGGCCGCTTCCAGCGATCTTGGGGAAACCGGGCGCCGCCTGGACGACCTGCTGGGTCACGCCAGCGCTGCGGAACGCGCGCCCTCGCCCGCTCCATCGAGCGCCCCCGCCTCGAACGCGCAGTCGTCAGGGGCGAATGGGGCGCCTGGCCTGAAGGCCGGCGAGGGGCTGGCCGGCATTGACGTCTTCGCGGGCGCGGCCCTGCCGATCGTGGGAACACGCCCGGCAAACCCTTCGGGCCGATTCTGGAACCAAGTGGAGGCGTGCTGGCGATCGCCGGGGCGGCTATCGGTGGTGCTGCTGGTGGAACTTGACGTCAGGGGCGGTGTGTCGCGCCTGCAGGCGATCCGACCTCAAGGCCAAGTGATCGACGGTAGCCGTTTGGCCGCCGAACGCTCCGCGGCGCGCGCGATAGAGGCGTGCGCGCCATATATAGGCTTGGGCGCGGGGCGCGAACGTCTGGAATTCAGGCCTTAGCGCCTAACCCCCCTCAACTGCCTGCTACGACAACGACTTCTGTGCGGTTGCCCGCAGCGTCGTATTTGTAGGCGACGATCCGGCCGTTGGAATAGGTGGCCTGGATCAGCCGTCCATAGACATCGTACTTGTACGGGATCGTCTCGGCGACGGAGGCGCCCGCAAATGCGAGGCCGGCCAAAAACGCGACCACCAGGACCTTCGACTTCATTCGCCCCTCCCGCAGAGTTCGAGCGCGCCCGGCGGCAGCCATAGATTGCCTGGGCGCAAAGCACCTCTTTTGGCGGCGCTTGCATGCTCGCAAGTCAAGCGCATCCCAAGGCTCTGCCGGAGAGGGTCGCACCGCTATTTCGCGCTTGGGATCTTGGCCAGGTCGGCGTCGGTGGCCGCCTGCGCCCTGGCCTGATCGCAGAACTGACGTTTCCGGTCCTTTGAACCCGGCCACGACGGCCAGGCCGAGCCGCGGTAACAGCGCCGTCTGGCGAACACGGCGCAGGCTTTTCCACCGACATCCCGATCCAGTTCACCGACGGTAAGGCCACGCTTTAGCGAAACTCGTTTGTGCTGGCCCTGGCGGACGGCCATGCCACGAGGCCTGCCTCAGCAAGGACGCCGCCGTCATGACCGGGATCGCCCTCCCCTCCCACCAAACCCGCCGCGCCATGCTCGGCCTGACCGCCGCCGGCCTGGTGGCGGCCTGCGCGCCGAAGGTCACCAAACCCGCCGGCAAGCTCCTGGTCGGCGACCAGCGTGGCGGCTCGCGCCTGGTGCTGGCCGGCGCCGGCAAATTGGACGACACGCCCTATCGCATTGAGTGGTCGCAGTTTCCCAACGCCGCCCCGCTGCTGGAGGCGTTGAACGCGGGCGCCATCGACACCGGCATAGGCGGCGACTCCGCCTTCATCTTCGCCATCGGATCGGACGCCAGGATCAAGGCGATCGGCGCCCAGATCAGCCAGGGCATGGGCCCCGCCATCGTCGTTCGCGGCGGCTCCGCCGTTCGGGACTTCAAGGACCTGGCCGGCAAGACGATCGCCACGCCGCGCGGCTCGATCAGCCACAACCACGTGCTGGGCATACTGGAGGCCAACGGCCTGCCCTACGACGCGGTGAAGTTCGCGTTTCTTTCGCCCAACGACGGCCGCGCCGCCTTCCAGGGCGGGTCGGTCGACGCCTGGGCGATCTGGGACCCGCATATCGCGCTGGCCGAAAGCCAGGGAGCCAGGATCCTGACCGGCAGGCAGGACGAGGATCCCGGCTATACCCTGATGTTCGGCCGCGACGGGGCCATCGCCGAAAAGCCGGGCTATCTGCGCGACTACCGCGACCGCCTCTATGAGGGCTGGACCTGGGCGGCCAGGAACCGGACGGCCTATGCGGAGGCCATGTACCGCGACACCGGCATGGATCCGGGGATCCTGAAGACCATGATCGGCCGCACGCAGCGCCTGCCCGCCCAGATCGACGCGAACCTGATCGCCGTCGAGCAACGCACCGCCGACCGCTATCTGAGAGCCGGCGTCATCGCCAAGCGGATCGATGTCGCCAAGGGTTTCGACATGCTCGCCTGACGCAGGCCAGGTAAACACGCCGCCAAACTCGCAAGCGATATTTACCGCTCAAATCCTATTCATCGCACTCATGCAGCAGCAGACAAATAGTCGTTTGCTCAGCCCGACAACGCGCTGCCATTGAGACCCCCGCGCCGCTCCCAACACCGGCGAACACTCAAGCACAACCACGCCTGGAAAAATCCTGGCGGTTCTTCGATCGGGGGATCTCATGACGACCGCTCTTGCTCGGCGCGCCGCTGGCGCGCCGAAGCTGAAAGTCCTGCTGCTCACGGCCTGCGCCCTGCTGCCCGCCGGTCTGGCCGGCCAGGCGCTGGCCGCCAGCGCCAGCGACGCCTCCCCTGGCGCAGCCTCGACGCCCGACACCGCCCCCGACAACGCCCCCGACAACGCCGACGTCGCCGCGGTCGACGCCCTGGTGGTCACCGCCCGCTATCGCAGCGAAGACGTCCAGACCGTGCCGATCCCGATCACCGCCCTCGGCGGCCAGCAGCTGGAAGCGCTGGGCGGGACCTTCAATCTCAAGCAGCTGATGAGCCAGCTGCCCAGCCTGAACATCCAGGGCTTCAGCGGCCGCAACCAGACCACCACCATCCGCGGCATCGGCACCAATGCCGGCGGCACCAACGACGGCCTCGAACAGGGCGTGGGCCTCTATATCGACGGCGTCTACCGTCCGCGCACCGGCACGGCCATCACCGACCTGGTCGATGTCGAGAGCATCCAGCTGCTGCGCGGCCCGCAGGGCACGCTGTTCGGCAAGAACACCGTCGCCGGGGCCATCGACATCCGCACCCGCGAACCGTCGTTCACGCCGGAATGGCGCGGCGAGGTCTCGGGCGGCAACTACAAGTACCTGCGCGCCTATGGCAGCTACAGCGGGCCGATCACCGACAACCTGGCCGTCCGTGTCAGCTACCTGCGCAACGAGCGCGAGGGCCTCTACTACAACACCGTCTACAAGAAGCGCTGGGACAATCTCGACAACAACGCCTACCGGCTGGACCTGCTCTACAAGCCCAACGACGACTTCAAGCTGAGGGTGACGGCCGACTACAGCATCCAGAAGGGCAATATGGGCTTCAACGTGGTGACGGCCGTGCTGCCCACCACCAAGGCCAACGGCTCGGTCGTTCGCGGCTTCTACGAGAAGGCCGCCTCGGTCGGCTACACGCCCCTGGCCATCGACCCCTTCGCCCGCCAGATCGACCTCGACAACTCCCAGTTCGATCGCATGCCCAGCTGGGGCGTGCAGTCGCGCGCCGACTGGCAGGTGGGCGGCTTCACCCTGAGCTCGATCTCGGCCTATCGCGACTGGCGCTGGATCCCCAACTACGACGGCGACCAGATCGGGGCCAACGTCTCGACCCAGGGCATCGTCGACACCGTCCAGACCCAGTTCAGCCAGGAGCTGCGCCTGGTCTCGCCGGACGAACGCCGCCTGCAATACACCGCCGGCCTCTACTACTTCTGGCAGGAGGCCGACGACTGGACGACCTCGGCCTACGGCCGCGACGCCGCCAAATGGCTGCTGGGCCCGACCTATCCGGACGAGGTGCTGAACGGCCTGGCCTCGGTGGCGCACGTGGTGCCGGCCACCCACAGCTACGCCGCCTACGGCCAGGCGACCTGGAAACTGCGCCCCGACCTGCGGCTGACCGCGGGCCTGCGCTACACCTACGAAGAAAAGACCGGCCTCTACGACGCCAAGGTCGGCGGCTCGGCCGTCGCCATCGCCGACCTGCCCACGGCCTGGCAGGCCCTGGCGATCGCCGCCCGCGCCACCTATGCGCCGGTCAGCCGCTACGAGGCCGACTGGAACGGCGACAACGTCTCGGGCCTTCTCAGCGCCAGCTACGACCTCAGCGACGACGCCCACGCCTACGCCAGCTATTCGCGCGGCTACAAGTCGGCGGGCATCAACCTGGTGCGTCAGACCACGGGCGTAGACATCTTCGTCGCCCCCGAAAAGGTCGACGACTACGAGCTTGGGGTGAAGACCCGGCTGCTGGACCGTCGCCTGGAGCTGAACGCCAACCTGTTCTGGACCACCGACGAGAACTACCAGGCCAACTACGTCAACACGACGGTGAGCCCGGCGGTCACCTACATCGCCAACACCGGCACGCTTCGCTCGCGCGGGGTGGAGCTGGACGCCCGGGCGGCCCCCTTCACCGGCCTGACCGCCACCCTGTCGGCGACCTATAACGAGGCCCGCTATCAGTCGTACAAGAACGCCTCGGCCCAGTACCTGACCTCGTACCAGGGGGTGAAGGACCTGTCGGGAGCGGAGGCCTCGGGCGCGCCGCGCTGGACGGTGGCCGCGACGCTCCGCTACGCCAAGCCGATCACCCTGCCGGGCGGCGACGGCGGCGAGGCCTATATCGGCGGCGACTACAGCCACCGCTCGCACTTCTTCGCGGCCGTCAACGACGACATCTTCAGCCTTGTGCCCGGCTACCAGGTGTTCGGGCTGAACGGCGGCGTGCGGTCGGACAAGGGCTGGGACGTCTCGATCTGGGCGCGCAACCTGTTCGACGAGGAGTATTTCAACACCCTGTCGGTCAACGCCACCTACGGGATCGTCCAGGGTACGCTGGGCGAGCCGCGCACCTTCGGCGCGACCCTGCGGATCAAGCGCTAATCTCCGCATGAGCCCGGCCCGCACCTACACCGCCGCCCACTGGGGGATCTACGAGGTCGAGGCCGGGCTCGATGGCGCGCCCCCTCGCCTTTTTCCCCTGACCGGCGACAGCGATCCGTCGCCGATCGGCCTGGACCAGTTGGACCCGGCCACCCAGGCCCTGCGCATCGCCAAACCAGCGGTGCGCGAGAGCTGGCTGAACGGCGGACCGGGCTCACGGCCAGACCTGCGCGGCCGGGAACGCTTCGTCGAGGTGGACTGGGACACGGCGCTGGATCTCGTGGCGAACGAAGTCGGCGACGTGCGCGATCGCTTCGGCAACGAGGCGATCTTCGGCGGCTCCTACGGCTGGTCCAGCGCCGGGCGGTTCCATCATGCCCAGAGCCAGGTGCACCGGTTCCTCAACCTGCTGGGCGGCTATGTGCGCAGCGTCGACAGCTACAGCCTGGGCGCGGGCCGGGCGCTGATGCCGCACATCGTCGCCTCGATGGACGAGTCGAACCTTTCCCACACCTCGTGGGACGTGCTGGCCGAGCATACGGAACTGTTCGTGACGTTCGGCGGCGTGCCGCTGAAGAACACCCAGGTCTCGTCCGGCGGCTCGGGCCGGCACCGAACGCGCGACGGCCTGGCGGCCATGGCCAGGGCCGGAACGCGCTTCGTCAACATCAGCCCCGTGCGCGACAACCTGGAGACCGGCGGCCCGGTCGAGTGGATCCCGATCCGCCCCAACACCGACACCGCCCTGATGCTGGCCCTGGCCTTCGTGGTCCGCCAAGATCCGCGCTTCGACCGCGGCTTCATCGACCGCTGCACGGTCGGCTACGACCGCTTCGAGCCTTACCTGACAGGACAGTCGGACGGCGTCGCCAAGACCCCGGCCTGGGCGGAGGCGATCACCGGCGTGCCGGCCGCCCGCATCGTCGCCCTGGCCGACGAGATGCTGTCGGCCCGCACGATGATCAACGTCGCCTGGGCCCTGCAGCGCGCCGCCCATGGCGAGCAGCCGTTCTGGGCGCTGGTGACCCTGGCCTGCATGCTGGGTCAGATCGGCCTGCCCGGCGGCGGCTACGGCCTGGGATACGGCGCGATGAACACCCAGGGCAGCGCCCATGCGCGGCTGACGGGCCCGGTGTTTTCCCAGGGCCAGAACGCGGTGCCGGCCTTCATCCCCGTGGCCCGCATCGCCGACATGCTGCTGCAGCCCGGCGCGCCCTTCACCTACAACGGCGTCACCCACGCCTATCCCGACATCCAGCTGCTGTACTGGGCCGGCGGCAACCCCTTCCACCACCACCAGGACCTCAACCGCCTGAGCCTGGCCTGGCGCAAGCCGCGCAGCATCATCGTCCACGAGCAGTACTGGACCCCCGCCGCGCGCTTCGCCGACATCGTGCTGCCGGCCACCACCTCGCTGGAGCGCAACGACATCGGCTTCGCCGGCCGCGAGGGCTATTTCATCGCCATGAAGAAGGCGGTCGAGCCGCAGGGCGAGGCCCGCGACGACTACGCCATCTTCGCCGACCTGGCCGGTCGGCTGGGCGTCGGCGAGGCCTATACCGAAGGGCTCGACGCCGAGGCCTGGCTGCGGCGGCTCTATGACGAGAACGCCGCGCGCGTGGCCAAGGCCGGCTTCGACCTGCCCGCCTTCGACGCCTTCTGGGACCAGGGGCTGATCGATCTGGCGCCGCACGACCGGCCGCTGGTCATGCACGAGGCCTTCCGCGCCGATCCGGAGACCCATCGCCTGGGTACGCCCTCGGGCAAGATCGAGATCTTCTCCGAGCGCATCGCCGGCTACGGCCTCGACGACTGCCCCGGGCATCCGGCCTGGTTCGAGCCGTTCGAGTGGCTGGGCCACCCCGACGCCGCCCGCCATCCGCTGCACCTGCTGTCGGACCAGCCCAAGCGGCGGCTGCACGGCCAGCTGGACCACAGCCCCTACAGCCGGGCCGGCAAGGTGGCCGGGCGCGAGCCGGTCTATCTCAATCCCGGCGACGCCGCATCGCGGGGCATAGCCGACGGCGACCTCGTGGAACTCTTCAACGATCGCGGCCGCTGCCTGGCGGGAGCGATCGTCACCGACGACATCATGCCGGGCGTGGCCAGGCTGGCGACGGGGGCCTGGTTCGATCCAGGCGCGGACCTCGAGCGCAACGGCAACCCCAATGTGCTGACACTGGACAGAGGCTCTTCGGCCTTCGCTCAAGGCTGCGCGGCCCAGACCTGCCTGGTCGAGGTTCGACGGCATGAAGGGCCCGAGCCGGCGGTCGAGGTCTATGAACTGCCCGCGCTGCGTCCCGCTAGGTGGTTCTGAGGCCTGAGAACGCGCTCGGAGGCCGCCAGGGCCGCACGATCTCGAAGTGGCAAGTCGATCCGGCCTAGTGCCGTGGCGGCTCGAGAAGGGTCAGCAGCACGATCCCGACCAGAGCCGTCAGGGCCAGCGGGGTCATGGCGGCGACGACCGATCCCGCGCTGTCGCCCGCCTGCAAGAGCTGTCCGCCGACGAGAGGCCCAACGACGGCGCCCATCCGCCCCCAGGCGACGGCCGCGCCCGATCCCCTGCCCCGGGCCTCCGCCGGATAGTAGGAGGCCGCCGCGCCGTAGAGGGCGTAGTTGGCGCCCAGCACGAAGAAGCCGACCGCGCCGCTGAGGGCCAGCACCGCCGCCAGGCCGTCGGCTCGCGCCAGCAGCATCAGGCTCGCGGTCAGGCCGACATAGCCGGCGATCATCGGCCAGCGCAGGCCGAAGCGGTCGACCAGCCGTCCCAGGATCAGGGCGCCGACGACGCTGGCGAGGTTGAAGCAGGCCGAGGCCAGGCTGGCCTGGGGCGCGAAGCCCTTGGCGATGACCAGGGTCGGCAGCCAGTTGAGCACCAGGTAGAGGATCAGCAGGGTTGGAAGGAACACCAGCCACAGCAGCAGCGACGGCAAGGCGCGCCGCTCGCCGAACAGCGCCGCGCGGTTGACGACCATGTAGGCGATGATCACCGTCGGCAGGGTCGCCAGCCAGGGCGCCAAGCCGCGCAGCGATCCCAGGCCGGGAAGACCGCCCAACCATGTCAGGGCCAGGTAGGACAGGCCGTAGAGCGGGACCAGGCCCAACCACGTCCAGGCCGCGCTCTTGGCGGGCGACGATGCCGGTCGCGCGGTCTCCTTCATCAGCACCAGGATCAGCGGGGCCAGCAGCAGCGGCGCCAGGCCGCCGATCAGGAACAGGTGCCGCCAGTCGAGATGCGGGTTCAGCCAACTGACCAGGGCCACAAGCCCGCCGCCCAGCGGCATGCCGCAGAACATCATCGTGCCGGTCGAGCCGCGCTTGCCGGCCGGCGCCACCTCGGCGGCCAGGGCCATGATGTTGGGCAGGGCCGCGCCGAAGCCCAGCCCCGCGCCCAGCCGCGCGGCGAACAGCATCGAGAAGTCGTGGGCGAACATGGTCAGCAGGGTGAAGCCGCCGAAGCCGAGCACCGCACCGATCAGCACGGCCTTGCGCCCCAGGCGGTCGGCCAGCCAGCCGCCAAGCACCGCGCCCAGCACCAGCCCGATGTTGCTGGCGGCCAGGGCCTCGCCCAGCACCGCCTTGGCCAGGTGCAGCTCCGGCCCCAGCTTCGGCGCGGCCACGCCCATGGCCTGGATGTCGAAGCCCTCCAGCACGGCGACGAGGAAGCACAGCAGGACGGTGAGCGCCCCGCTTTCCATGGCCGGCCGGCGCGCGGCCTGCGATCCCGTGGTCATCGTTTCCTCCAGGCCCTTCGCGGGCGCTTGTTGTTTCTCAGGCCCCGTCAGGCGACCTTGAAGACGCCCAGCTCCACCCGACGCGGCCGTCGCGCGCCGGCGCTGACGAAGACGCTTTCGGTCAGCCACAGATACGGCCCCGGCCCGACCTCGAAGATCGGGGTGGCGCGGAAATAGTAGAGCGCCGGATCGACGTCCTCGCCAGCGGTCAGGCGGCGCACGACGTCGGCGTCGGCCCGGCGCACGCCGGTGTTGATGATCCCGATCGTCGCCCCGTCGCTCATCCGCACGGTGTAGCGGGCCTGCAGCAGGGTGACGCCGTCAGGCCGGATCGTCTGCCAGTCGGCGCCGCCGGGCAGCACCTCGCCCGACAGGCCCGGACCCGCAAGGCTGCCGCCGGTGATCGGGATCACCCGCCGACGGCCACCGCCGACCTCGCCCAGTTCCTGGGCAGGCCCGACCTCGACGGCGAGGTCGAAGACGTGCGCGAGAGCCGGCGGCGGGCTCGCCGCGACGGCCTGTGTCGCGCCGGCCAGGCCGG
>NZ_QHJY01000289.1 GCF_003185805.1 Caulobacter sp. D5 | reverse complement strand
GAGAGACCCCTCACCCGACCTGCTTCGCAGGCCACCCTCTCCCGCAAGGGGAGAGGGGTCAGGCGGCTGCGCTTTCGCGGGGATTTTACGGAGGAGGGGTGGCTGGCCGGGAGTTCTCTCTCCAGACCTACTCGCTCGGCAGCCCCGCACCCGCGGCGTTGATCCAGCCGACGATGTCGCCGATGACTTTCGCGTTGGCCTGGTCGAAGGCGGCGACGATGGCGCCGACGCGGTTGTCGGCGGCTTTCACCCTGGCTTCGAACAGCTGGTCGCCGACCAGGGCGCGGTCGCCGGTGCGGTTGATGACGCCGCGCACCTGGACGACGATTTCGGGCGGGGCCTTGGGGCCGTTCACATAGGCGGCCTCGAAGGCGCGGACCTCGAGCCTGACCACCATCTGGGCCTTGGCCACTTCGCCGCGGCCGATCAGGCGGGCGCGGCCGGGATCGGCGTCGAAGGCCCGGGCGATCGCCTCGTCGAACTGCACGCTGGCCGGGGCGATCCAGCGGGCGTCGGCGACATAGGCCGCCTCGCCGCCGGGACTGGTGGTCAGGATGCGGTCGCCGGCCGAGGGGCGGGTGAAGACCGTGGGGGCCTTGAGCACGCCGAACATCGCGCCGGGCGGGCCCTTGGCCGCCGCCGGGGGCGTGGTTCCGAAGCGGTACATGCCGGACGGCTTGGCCTTGGGGAACACGCTGATGCAGGCCGAGAGGCTGAGCGCCAGGCCGAGGGCCGCCGCGCCGGCGACCAGGGTCTTGATCCGGAATGCGCTCACGGCTTGATCTCCACTTCCTTGGCCGGGGCCTTGCCCACCAGGCCGCGCGGGTTCTGCTCCACCTCGCCGACCAGGCGGTCGAGCGACTCGGCGGCCGACTGCAGGGTGACGATGGCCGAGGACAGCTGCGGCAGGCCGGTGGAGGCGAAGTCGCTGGTCGGGCCTTCCAGGTTGCTGACCATGGTCCGCACGTCCTTGGCGGCCGCCTTGATCTCGTCGGCCGCCGCGCCGAGGTCCTTGATCGCCTTGCGGCCGTCGCCGTCGACCACGCCCTGGGTCGAGCGCGACAGGTTGGCGATCTCCTGGGCCGTCGTGTCGATGCTCTGCAGCGCCTTCTGGGCGTCGGCGATGATTTCCTTGCGCTCACGCAGTTCGGCGGTGACCGACTGGACGTCGGACAGGCTGGCGCTGAAGGTCTTGATGTTGCGGTCGGAGAGCACGCGGTTGACGCGGTCCAGGGCCTCGATCGTGCGGGTCAGCACCGTGCCGCCGCCTTCCAGCAGGTCGGAGAGGGCGCTGCGCTGGCTGCGGATGATCGGGATGTCGCCCTTCTTGACCGTTTCCTTCAAGAGAGGCTTGGTCGAGGTGCCGGCGGTCAGCTGGATGTAGTTGACGCCGGTGATGCCCTGCGGCTCCAGCGTGGCGTAGCTGTCGACGCGCACCGGCACGTCGGAGGTCAGGCGGGTGTGGGCGATGACGCGGTTGGGATCGGCCTTGTCGAGCTCGATCTTGGTGACCTCGCCGACCTTGATGCCGTTGAAGTGCACCTCGCCGCCTTCCGACAGGCCGCGCACCGCCCCGACGAACAGCACGTCGTAGAGGTCGTAGTCCTTGTTGAACTGCAGCTTGGCCAGCCAGACCACGAACACCACCAGACCCATGAACAGGATCAGGCAGGCCGCGCCGACGAGGGCGTAGTTGGCGTTTCTTTCCATCAGCGGCTCCTCGCCGTAGCGCCTTTCCCGGCCGCGCGTCCGCGCGGGCCGAGGAAGTATTCCTGAATCCAGGGGTGGTCGGAGTGTTCCAGCTCCTCGACGGGGGCCTGGGCGATCACCTGCTTGTCGGCCAGGACGGCGACGCGGTCGGTGATGGCGTAGAGGCTGTCGAGGTCGTGGGTGATCATGAAGACGGTCAGGTCGAGGCTGTCGGACAGGTCCTTGATCAGCTCGTCGAAGGCCGCCGCCCCGATTGGGTCGAGGCCGGCGGTGGGCTCGTCGAGGAACAGCAGTTCGGGATCGAGCGCCAGGGCCCGGGCGAGGCCCGCGCGCTTGCGCATGCCGCCCGACAGCTCGGCCGGTTTCAGCGAGCCGGCGCGGGCGGGCAGGCCGGTCAGGGCGATCTTCAGGTCGGCCAGTTCGAGGATCTCGCTCTTGGGCAGGCGGGTGTGCTCGAACAGCGGAGCGGCGACGTTCTCGCGCACGGTCAGGTTCGAGAACAGCGCGCCCTGCTGGAACAGCACGCCCCAGCGGCGCTCCAGCGCCGTCCATTTGCGGCGCGAGGCCTCCTGCATGTCCTCGCCGAACAGGCGGATGACGCCGCCGTCGGGGACCTTCAGGCCGATGATGCTGTTGAGCAGCACCGACTTGCCGGTGCCCGAGCCGCCGACCACGCCCAGCACCTCGCCGCGCTCGACGGTGAGGTCGAGGTTGTCGTGCACGGTGTTGTCGCCGAAGCGCGAGACCAGGCCGTCGACCTGGATCGGCGGGGCGGCTTCCTCGGGCTTGGCCGCGACGGAAGGGGCGGCGGTCATATGTCGAGCTCCATGTAGAGCAGGGCGAAGACCGCATCGATCAGGATGATGGCGAAGATGGCGTGGACCACGGCGGCGGTGACCCGGCGGCCCAGCGACTCGACGTCGTTGCCGACCTCCATGCCCTGGCGGCAGCCGATGGCGGCGATGACCATGGCCATGACCGGGGCCTTGGACATGCCGATCCAGAAGTGGGTGGCGCCGACATAGTCGGTCATCCGCTGCAGGAAGAAGCTGGGCGAGAGGTCGAGCACCACCCAGACCACGACGATGCCGCCGGCCATACCGGCGAGCGTGGCCACGAAGGTCAAGAGCGGGATGGTCAGCAGCAGGGCCGCGAAGCGGGGCAGGACCAGGGCCTCGTAGGGATCGACGCCGATCACCTGCATGGCGTCGATCTCCTGGTTCATCTTCATCGAGCCGATCTCGGCCGCGAAGCTGGAGGCCGAGCGGCCGGCCAGGAGGATGGCGGTGATCAGGATGTTGAACTCGCGCAGCACCGACACGCCGATCAGCTCGACGCTGAACACCTGGGCGCCGAAGTCGGTCAGGAGGTTGGCGCCCAGCAGGGCGACGACCGCGCCGATGAAGAAGGTGGTGGTGGCCACGATCGGCATGGCGTCCAGGCCCGCGCGCTCGGACAGGGCCACGATCGGGGCCCAGCGGATCTTGCGCGGATTGACGACGCAGCGGCCCAGGGCGGTCAGCAGGTGGCCCAGGAACACCAGCGTGCCGTAGCCGTCGTGCAGCAGGTCGAACAGGCCGCGGCCGATGCGGTCGAGCAGGGCGACGAAGCCGTGCAGGCGGTTGTCGGGCGGGCACTCGACCTGGATGGCGTCGCCGACCAGTTCCAGCAGGCGCAGGGTCTGCTTGCGGGCCTTGATGTTGCCGGCCGTCAGGCGGCCGTCGGCGGCGCGGATGATGGCGTAGGCCCCGGCCGTGTCGCAGCGGCTCATGCCGGTCAGGTCGAGGTGGAACTGGTCCGAACCCTTCATCGCCTCGGCGAGGCGCAGGCCCGCGTCGGCCATGCCGCGCGCCGTCCAGTCCCCGGACAGGACGACCGACTTGCCGTCGTCCTTGTCTTCCAGGGTGAATTCCGCCCGTACGCCCATATACCGCGCTGATCCCTAGGTTGCTGACTCAGCCTAACAGGGACTGCGCCGCCGGCTCAAACGCGTCAAGGCGCAGCTTGTTGCGTCGTAATCGTGGCGCGGCCCGGATGATCGGTCTTGCGGGTTTATGCGGCGCCGCCGCAATGGCGCCGTCAAACCGCGTTAATTCGCTGTACGGTTCGTAGCGCCGAAGCGGCGCGCGGCATAGAAGGGGCCGCATGGAATTCGGTACGTTTAGCCGTCGCGGCGCGCTCGGCGCGTTGTCTCTCGGAGCTCTGGTCGCCATGCTCCCCCGTCTTGCCGCAGCGCAAACCGACACGGGATCGGCCGGCGAGCCGTTCTCGCCGGACATCCTGCGCGACATGGCCCAGGCCCTGACCAAAAAGCCCTACCGCGCCCCGGCCACGGGCGGGAGCAAGGGCCTGGCCGGCCTGTCCTACGACGACTATTTCCGCATCCGCTTCCGGGCCGAGCACGCCCTGTGGGCCGATCGCCAGCCGCCGTTCCGCGCAGAGTTCTTCCCGCCGGCCTATCTCTATCCGCGCGTCTTCCCGATCCATGAGGTCGAGGACGGGGTGGCGCGGCCGGTGCCGTTCGACCCGGAGATGTTCGACGTGCCCGGCGAGCACGCCGGCGCGGCCAAGGCCATAGGCGGCTTCTCGGGCCTGCGCCTGCTGTGGCCGCTGAACCGGGCCGACAAGCTGGACGAGATCGCCGTCTTCCAGGGCGCGAGCTATTTCCGCAGCCTGGGCCGCGACCAGTTCTACGGCCTGTCCTCGCGGGGCCTCGCCATCGGCGCCGGCGAGCCCAACGAGGAGTTCCCCAGCTTCGAGCGCTTCTGGCTGGAGCGGCCGGCCGACGACGCCGAGACCGTCACCGTCCACGCCCTGATGGACAGCCCCAGCTGCACGGGCGCCTACAGTTTCCTGATCCGGCCGGGCCAGTCGGTGGTGTTCGACGTCACCGCCACGATCTTCCCGCGCGTGCGGATGACCAAGATGGGCGTGGCCGCCCAGAGCAGCATGTTCCTGTTCAACGTGTCGGACGGGCCGCGCGGCGACGACTTCCGCACCGCCGTGCACGACAGCGACGGCTTGGCCATGCTGACCGGGACCGGCGAGCAGATCTGGCGGCCGCTGACCAATCCGACCGCCCACCGCCTGTCGTACTTCCAGGACGAAAACCCCAAGGGCTTCGGCCTCGTGCAGCGCGCCCGGCGGCTTGAGGACTACGGGGATCTGGAGGCCCGCTACGACCTGCGCCCCAGCCTGTGGGTCGAACCGCTCGGCGCCTGGGGCAAGGGCGCGGTGGTGCTGGCGGAGCTCGCCACCCGCAAGGAGAGCGACGACAACATCGCCGTCTTCTGGCGGCCGGACGCCCCGTGGGAGGCCGGCTCGCGCGTCGATCTCTCCTACCGCCTGCACTGGGGCGGCGAGCGGCGGGGCGACGGCGAGGCCAGGGTGGTGCGCACCCGCACCGGGGCCGACGCCCAGGCGGGCCTGCGGATGTTCACCATCGACCTTTCCGGGCCGATGCTGGCCGACGGGCTGGACGGGGTGAAGCTGCAGATCGAGGCCAAGGGCGGCCAGACCACCTGGAGCAACATCACCCCCTATCCGCGCGAGGCCACGGTGCGGGCCGCCTTCGGCCTGAAGCCGACGGCCAGCCAGGCCGAGCTCAGCCTGCGGCTGGTGCGCGGCGACACCCCGATCTCGGAGACCTGGCGCTACCTCTGGATGGCGTGAGCGCCGGCCCGAGAACTGGCCGGAAAAGCGACCTTCCGCCACACCCCGCGCAAGCTTTAACGGCTCGACAGGCGGTCAATTGCCGATGGTCGGCCCGGGTTTCAATCTTGGTTAATGAATTGCCGTCACGGCTCTCCTGACCAGGATTTTCAGTGACTCGGGGTGACGGCATGAGCGCGCAGAACCAGCTCGACCAGCGCATGAGCTTCATGCGCTTCGACCACAAGGACCGCGCGGCCCTGCGCGCGGCCAAGCCGCTGATCGACGCCGAGATCAACGGGGCGCTCGACGCCTTCTACAGCCAGGTCCGGGCCTTCCCCGAGACCCGCAAGATGTTCTCCAACGAGGCGCACATCGGCAGCGCCCAGACCCGTCAGTCCTCGCACTGGCGCCGCCTGGCGACCGCCGAATACGGCGCCGACTACCAGCAGGACGTCGCCCGCATCGGCAAGGCCCACGCCGTCATCGGCCTGGAGCCGCGCTGGTACATCGGCGGCTACGCCCTGGTGGCCGAGAAGCTGATCCGCGCCATGGTCGAAAAGCGCGCCAAGGGCCTGTTCGCCAGCGCCAAGAACGACGCCGAGCTGGCCGACGGCCTGGTGGCCCTGAACAAGGCCGTCATGCTCGACATGGACCTGGCCATCTCGACCTATCTGGA
>NZ_QHJY01000288.1 GCF_003185805.1 Caulobacter sp. D5 | reverse complement strand
CGGCGCCAACGAGGCCGAGCGCGCCGCGTCGGCCCGCGAGCAGGCCGGGGTCGTCGCCCAGGTCGGCGAGGGGCTGGAGCGCCTGGCCCAGGGCGACCTGACCGCCCGCCTCGACCACGCCTTCCCGCCCGCCTATCGCAAGCTGCAGGACGACTTCAACGCGGCCATGCAGCGGCTGCAGGAGACCATGAGCGTGATCACCGGCGCGGTCGGCGGCATCCGCGCCGGCTCGGGCGAGATCAGCCACGCGGCCGACGACCTGTCGCGCCGCACCGAGCAGCAGGCCGCCAGCCTGGAAGAGACCGCCGCGGCCCTGGACGAGATCACCGCCACCGTCCGCCGCGCGGCCGAAGGCGCGGGCACGGCCCGTCGCTCGGTCGATGCGGCCCGCAAGGACGCCGAGGCCGGCGGGGCCGTGGTCGAGCGCGCCGTCGCCGCCATGACCCAGATCGAGGCCTCCTCGCGCGAGATCGGCAACATCATCGGGGTGATCGACGAGATCGCCTTCCAGACCAACCTCCTGGCCCTCAACGCCGGCGTGGAAGCCGCCCGGGCGGGTGACGCCGGAAAGGGCTTCGCGGTCGTGGCCTCCGAGGTTCGCGCCCTGGCTCAGCGCTCGGCCGAGGCGGCCAAGGAGATCAAGGGCCTGATCGGCGCCTCCGGCCAGCAGGTGGACGAGGGCGTGGCCCTGGTCGGCCAGACCGGCGAGGCCCTGCGCCGCATCACCGCCGGGGTGCTGGAGATCAATCACACCGTCGCCGAGATCGCCGCCGGCGCCCAGGAGCAGGCCACGGGCCTGGCCCAGGTGAACGTGGCGGTGAACCAGATGGACCAGGCCACCCAGCAGAACGCCGCCATGGTCGAGCAGTCGACGGCGGCCAGCCACTCGCTCTCCAACGAGGCGGCCGAACTGGCGCGGCTGGTGGGCCGGTTCAAGATCGGCGGCGGCGCGAGCGCGGCGAAGCGGGCGGCCTAGAGAAGACCCTCTCCCCGAAGGGAGAGGTGTCGGCGAAGCCGACGGAGAGGGAAGTCGCTGCGAGGCTGGCCAGGGTCGGCGGCGGCTGAGAACGGCCCCCCTCCGGCCCTCCGGGCCACCTCCCCCAGAGGGGGAGGATCTAAGAAAACGCCCCGCCTGGTGAAAACCAGGCGGGGCGCTCTTCATTCAGACGCTATCGAAGGCGATCACGCCCCCGGGGGAACCGGGAAGCCGCGGTCGCGCATCAGGGCGCCGATCTTGACGTCGCGGCCGCGGAAGGCGCGGAACTGCTCGGCCGGGTCGACCGAGTTGCCGCGCGACATGATCGTCTTGATCAGGCGCTGGCCGGTGGGCTTGTCGTAGAAGCCGCCCGGCGCCTCCTGGAAGGCCTCGGCGACGTCGGCGGTCAGGGTGTCGGCCCACAGGTAGCTGTAGTAGCCGGCCGAGTAGCCGTCGCCCGAGAACACGTGACCGAACTGCGGCGTGCGGTGCCGCATCACGATCTCCTTGGGCATGTTCAGCTTGGCCAGTTCCTCGCGCTCGAACTTGTCCGGATCGATGTCGACGCCGCCCGCCAGGTGCAGCTTCATGTCGATCAGGGCGCTGGCCAGGTACTCGGTGGTGTCGAAGCCCTGGTTGAAGGTCGAGGCCTTCTTGATCTTGTCCACCAGGGCCTGCGGGATCGGCGCGCCGGTCTTGTAGTGGACGCAGAACTTGTTGAGCACCTCGGGCGTCGAGAGCCAGTGCTCGTTCAGCTGGCTGGGGAACTCGACATAGTCGCGGGCGACGTTGGTGCCCGAGACGGTCGGGTAGGTGACGTCGCTGTTGAGGCCGTGGATGGCGTGGCCGAACTCGTGGAACAGGGTGTTGGCGTCGTCCCAAGAGATCAGCACCGGCTCGCCGGGCTTGCCCTCGATGAAGTTGGAGTTGTTGGAGACGATCGTCGAGATCGGCTTCTTGAAGCGCTCCTGGTTGCGGTAGGCGTTCATCCAGGCGCCCGAGCGCTTGCCCTGGCGGGCATAGGGATCGAAGTACCACAGGCCCACGTGCTTGCCGCCGCGCAGCACCTCGTAGACGGTCATGTCGTCCTGGTAGACGGGCAGGCCCGACACCTTCTTGAACTCGAAGCCGTAGACCTGGCCGGCGGCCCAGAACATGCCTTCGCGCAGCTTCTCCAGCTGCATGTACGGCTTCACCTCGTTCATATCGAGGTCGTACTTCGCCTTGCGGACCTTCTCGGCGTAGTAGCGGTAGTCCCACGGCTCGATCTTGAAGCCGCCGCCCTCGGCGTCGACGATGGCCTGCATGTCGGCGACGTCCTTGGCGACCTGCTCGATGGCCGGGGTCCAGACGGCTTCCATCAGGGCCATGGCCTTGTCGGGCGTCTTGGCCATCGCGTTCTCGAGGCGCCAGTGGGCGTGGGTCTCGAAGCCCAGCAGCTTGGCGCGCTCGGCGCGCAGCTTGAGGATCTTGGAGATCAGGGCGTTGTTGTCGGTCGCGCCGCCGTTGTCGCCGCGGTTGACGAAGGCCTTCCAGACCTTCTCGCGGGTGGCGCGCACCGGCGAGTTGGTCAGGTAGGGGTCAACGCTGGAGCGGGTGTTGACGATGATGTTCTTGCCGGGAAGCTTGCGCTGCTCGGCGCTGGAGGCCGTCGCGCCCTTGATGGCGTCGGGCAGGCCGGCCAGGTCGGCCTCGGTCAGCTCGATATAGGTCTCCTCGTCGGCCAGCAGGTTCTGGCTGAACTTGGTGAAGAGGCCCGACAGCTCGGTGTTGATGGCCGCGACCCGGGCCTTGGCGGCCGGGTCCAGCTTGGCGCCCGAGCGCACGAAGTTGGTGTAGTAGATCCAGACGAGGCGCTGCTGCTCAGGGGTCAGCTTGGCCTTCTCGGGGCTGTTGTAGACGGCCTCGATACGGGCGAAGAGCCCGGCGTTCTGGGTGATCTTGTCGCCGATCTCCGAGAACTTGGCGTCGATCGCCGGCTCGATGGCCTGGTACTCGGGCGAGCTCATGTTCGAGCCCCAGATGCCGTAGTAGCAGGCGACGTCGGCCAGGGTGCGGCCGGTGTCTTCCAGCGCCGCGATGGTGTTGGCGAAGGTCGGCTTTTCCTTGTTGGCGACGATGGCGTCGATTTCGGCCAGGTTCCTGGCCATGGCCGTGTCGACGGCCGGGGTCAGGTCGGCGACCTTCATCTTGTCGAAGGCGGGGACGCCGCCGTACGGGCCGGTCCAGGGGGCGAGCAAGGGATTGGTCTCCGCGGCGAAGGAAAGGGCGGGCGCGGCGGCGCTCGCGGCGGCGGCCGCGGCGGACGAAAGCAGGAAGGTGCGACGTTGCACGGATGGCTCTCCGTTGAGTGTGGCCGGACCCTAGGCCATGCCCGCGCGCCCGTCACATGACAGGACCGTAACCTTTTCAAAGCCGACGCCTTTTCCGCCCTTTTCCCTCGTGCGGGCGCATGGACGGAGGCCCTCGGCGCGGCTAATGCTCAGGCCATGACCATCGGCGTTTTCGACTCCGGCGTGGGCGGCCTCAGCGTCCACCGCGCCCTCGTGCAGCGTCTGCCCCAGGCGGACTTCGTCTACCTGGCCGACCAGGCCAACGCCCCCTATGGCGGCAAGCCGGGGGAAGAGATCGTCGACCTGACGCGGGCCGGCTGCGAGCGCCTGTTCGAGGCCGGCGCCAGCTTGGTGGTCCTGGCCTGCAACACCGCGTCGGCCATCGCCCTTCGCCGCCTGCAGCAGACCTGGCTGCCGGGCTATCGCAAGCAGCTGGGTCGTCCGATCAACATCCTGGGCATCATCGTGCCGACCATCGAGGCGGCCACGGGCCTGCCCTGGGAGCACGAGGCCGAGCGCCGCGGCGACAAGGTCGAGCAGCTGGACGTGCTGGGGGTGTTTTCCACGCAAGGGACCACCAATTCCCGCGTCTACGAGATCGAGATCGACAAGCGAAAGCAGGATCTGGCGGTGTTCTCGCAGCCCTGTCCGGACCTGGTGCCGATGATCGAGGCTGACGCCGGCGTCGTCGATCTGGCCAAGGCCGTCGAGGGCTATGTCCTGGCGCTGAAGACCCGCATCGGCCGCTATCCCGACCGCGCCGTGCTGGGCTGCACCCACTACGAGATCATCGCCGACATCTTCCGCGCCGCCCTGCCGGCCGGCACCCCGGTGATCCACCAGCCGGCCTCGACCGCCGACTCCCTGGAGCGATACCTGGAACGTCACCCCGAGTACGACCCGGGCACGGGCGGCGGCCGGGTGTTCCTGACCACCGGCCAGCCGGGCCCCCAGAACGGCCTGGTGCAGAGCTTCTGGGGCGGGCCGCTGGTGTTCGAGAAGGCCTGACGGCTCCGTCGCGTAACTCAGCCCGTCATCCCGGAAGCGCGTAGCGCTATCCGGGACCCAGGGGACTGGGCGCGATGGCGAGGTCCGCAACCATGCGACTGTCGATGCAAAGCGACGGCCCCTGGGTCCCGGCTCTACGCTGCGCTTCGGCCGGGATGACGGGCAAGGGGTGGCTTGCCTAGACAGCCAAGCCGGCGCTTGATCCCGGAACATCGTTGCCGGAGACGCGCCATGAAACTCGCCGCCCCCGTTCTCGCCGTCCTGACCCTGCTGGCGGCCGGCGCCGCGCGCGCCGAGGTGGTCGACGCCCAGCCGAACGGTTTCGAGACCAAGCGCGTCGTGGTCATCGCCAAGCCCGCCGCCGAGGTCTGGGCGGCGCTGGTGCAGCCGGCCAAATGGTGGAGCAGCGACCACACCTGGTCGGGCTCGGCCGCCAACCTGTCGCTGGGCGCGGCGCCGGGGGCCTGCTTCTGCGAGAAGATGCCAAACAGCGGCGCGGTTCTGCACATGACCGTCGTCAACGCCCAGCCGGGCAAGCAGCTGACCCTGTTCGGCGGGCTTGGTCCGCTGCAGTTTTCCGGCGCCAGCGGCCACCTGGTCTGGGCGCTGGCGGAAGCCGACGGCAAGACCACCCTGACCTGGAGCTACGACGCCGGCGGCTACATGAAGGGCGGCCTCAACAAGATCGCCCCGGTCGTCGACCAGGTGCTCGGCCAGCAGCAGGACCGCCTGAAAGCCTATCTGGAGACGGGCAAGGCCGGGTAGGGCGCTGTCGCCCTCAGTGCAGCCCGCGCAGCAGGTCGATGCGGCGCATGGCCTTGCCGGGCAGGGCCGACATCCGGCCCAGCGGCAGGGCCTCGGCGACCTGGCGCACGCCCCAGGCGGCCGAGCGCACGAAGGTGGCCGGCGAGGGCGCGCCGTAGAAGCCGAACACCACGGTCTGGCGGGCGTTGGAGAGCTCGCGCTTGAAGCGGTAGTCGCCGGTGCCCAGGTCCAGCCGCGTATGGGGGCCGCCGTCCATGCCCTTGAGAATGTCCTGGAACAGCAGCAGGCCGGGCGAATAGCGGTCGAACTTGGCGTTGTGGGCGATCAGCCAGCCGTGGATCGTGTGCGCCCCGCGCAGGTGCAGGTGCACGGCGGCCAGCTCGTCGCCCAGGTGCAGGGTGTAGAGCCCGCCGCCGAAGTCCGGGTCGCGACGGGCGAACATGTCCTCGACCAGGCGGTTGACCCAGTCGGTCTTGAAGAGGTCGGTCTGGCCGGTGGCCAGCAGCTGCTCGCGCTTCCAGGCGATCAGCTGGTCGAAGTCGGCCCGGCTTTCGGACATGGCGGCGTAGCGCGCCGGCCCGATCTCGCGCTCGGCCTTGCGGCGCTTCTTGTCGATGTCCTTGAGCACGCCCACCCCGGCGCTCTTGCGGTCGGTGGCGTAGGCCTCGTAGCCGGCGGAGACGTCGACGATCCAGGAGTCGGCC
>NZ_QHJY01000287.1 GCF_003185805.1 Caulobacter sp. D5 | reverse complement strand
GGCTCCGGTCGAGTCGACCACCCCGACGCCTTACGTGACCCCCGGCCTGGAAGCCGCCGCCGCCGCTGGCGGTTCGGCCGACGCCGTGGCCGCCGCCGCCAAGGCCCGCAAGGAAGCCGAGGCCCAGGCCGCGCCCGAGGCGATCGCCAATCTCGGCGCGCCGTTCAAGTCCAAGGGCGCGATGTACGGCGCGGCTCCGGCCGACTCGTCGGGCGTGATCCTGCAGGCCCGCAAGTCGACCTCGCTGGTGGTGCGCGGCGCCGACGGCGCGGTCTACTTCACCCGCTGGCTTTCGGCGGGCGACGCCTTCCGCGCCCCGCGCACGCCGGGTCTGGTGGCCGACATCGCCGAGCCGGGCGCCGTGGACGTGTTCGTGGGCGGGGTGCTGACGACGCGCCTGTCGGCCCCGCAGACGCCTCTGGCCAAGCTGGTTCCGGTCGCGCCGAAGCCCGCCCCGAAACTCACGGCGACCCCGGCCGCTCCGGCGCCGGCCAAGCCGCAGTAGGGTCTTTGGTCGAAGCCTTCGCGCTCGGGCCTTCTATCCGTCACCAAGACCCACTAGATTGGCGCCATGGCCGCTGACCACACCCACGTTCGTCCCTGGCGCATGATCGAGCGCCGCAAGTCGCGCAAGATCCGCGTCGGCAGTGTCGAGGTGGGCGGCGACGCGCCGATCTCGGTCCAGTCGATGACCAACACCCTGACCAGCGACGCCGCCGCGACGCTGAATCAGATCCGCCAGCTGGAAGAGGCCGGCGCCGACATCGTCCGCGTCAGCTGCCCGGATGTGGACAGCACCGAAGCCTTAAAGATCATCGCCCGCGAGGCGAAGGTCCCGCTCGTGGCCGACATCCACTTTCACTACAAGCGCGGCATCGAGGCGGCGAAGGCCGGGGCGGCCTGCCTGCGGATCAATCCGGGCAACATCGGCAGCCCCGATCGCGTGCGCGACGTCGTCAACGCCGCCAAGGACCACGGCTGCTCGATCCGCATCGGCGTCAACGCCGGTTCGCTGGAGCGCGAGCTGCTGGAGAAGTACGGCGAGCCGTGCCCCGACGCCATGGTCGAGAGCGCGCTGAATCACGCCCGCATCCTGCAGGATCACGACTTCCACGAGTTCAAGATCAGCGTGAAGGCGTCCGATCCGTTCATGACGGTGGCCGCCTATCACCAGCTGTCGGAACGCATCGACTGCCCGCTGCACCTGGGCGTCACCGAGGCCGGGGCCCTGCGCACCGGCACCGTGAAGAGCGCCATCGGCATGGGCTCGATGTTGTGGGCCGGCATCGGCGACACCATCCGGGTCAGCCTGGCCGCCGATCCGGTGGAAGAGATCAAGGTCGGCTTCGACATCCTGAAGTCGCTGGGCCTGCGCCACCGCGGCGTCAACATCATCGCCTGTCCGTCCTGCGCCCGTCAGGGCTTCAACGTCATCAAGACGGTGGAGCAGCTGGAGGAGCGCCTGGCCCACATCGCCACGCCGATGTCGCTGTCGATCATCGGCTGCGTGGTCAACGGCCCGGGCGAGGCGCTGATGACCGACATCGGCTTCACCGGCGGCGGGGCCGGGGCGGGCATGGTCTACATGGCCGGCAAGCCCGACCACAAGCAGTCCAACGAGGGCATGATCGACCACATCGTCGAGCTCGTTGAGAAGAAGGCGGCCGAGCTGCAGGCGGCCAGCGCCGCCAAGGCGATCGCGGCGGAGTAGAGCGGGCGGCGGGAAGGCCTCTCGCCGGCGTCGTCGCAAAAGCTTCAATTTTTCAAAGGGGTGTGCGGATGTCGCCGCCTCGTGTCGGTCTGAATTATTTCGATAACGACACTATGTTGCAGCTAGACTGTGCAATTGACCGCGTCTAGGTTGCGCCCTGTAACTTTGAGTTGGGGGCTATCATGAACACCTATATTCGCGGCGCGTCGCTGTTCCTGGCGGCGGCCTCCCTGAGCGCGTGCGCCACCGTCACGCGCGGCACCACCCAGTCGTTCACCGTCGAATCCTCGCCGCCGGCCGAGGTGAAGACCTCGACGGGCTTTTCCTGCCCGTCGACGCCCTGCACCCTGAAGCTGCCCCGCAAGGAAGGCTTCACGGTCACGGTGACCAAGGCCGGCTACAAGACCCACACCTCGGAAGTCGTCAGCAAGATGAGCGGCGGCGGCGGCGCGGCCCTGGCCGGCAACGTCCTGGCCGGCGGCATCATCGGCATGGGCGTCGACGCCTCGAGCGGCGCGCTCAACGACCTGACGCCCAACCCGCTGAAGGTGGTGCTGGAGCCGGAAGTCGCCGCGGCGCCCGCGGCTGAAGCCGCCGCCGCCCCGGCCGCCGCGAGC
>NZ_QHJY01000286.1 GCF_003185805.1 Caulobacter sp. D5 | reverse complement strand
GCGCCGCAGGCGTGGGAGGATGAGGGGTTAGGGACGGTTGACGGCGTGCCGGCACGATCTAGGGCACTGAAGTGAGGGTGAAACCCCTCACCCTCCCATCGCTTCGCGACGGGCCCCTCCCTCTCCCTATGGGAGAGGTTTCAATTCGGAGCGCCCTGCCCAGACGCTGTGCGTCCCGCTGCTGATCTTGTGCGGCAGCGCCACCCGGCATACCGGCGCCATGCTCCGCGCATCCACGATCAGGCACTCCGACGTTCCCTGCCCCTCGTCGATGACGAAGCTCACCAGCCAGCCGTCGTCTTCCCCCACCGCCCCCGGCCGCGCCGCGAACGGGGCCTCGCTGGCGTAGCGGCCTTCCGGCAGCTTCAGGCTCCAACTCTCGCCCGAAACCAGGTCGTGCTTGACGAAGCCGTCGAACAGGAACCAGCCCGGCTTGGCCGTCGTCGACCAGGCATAGCGATAGGGCTTGCCCGCCCAGGCCTGGTTGAACATGCCAAACTCCAGCACCCGGTCGTCCAACCGCTGCTCGAGCGTCTGCCCGGTCGCCAGGTTGAACCGCCAGCGATGCAGCTTGGGCCGGAAGCTGTGCTCGTCCAGATAGGCCATCAGGTGGGCGTACTGCTCGGGCGCGTCGGCCAGCGGCCTGGGCGTCGGGTTCTCCTGGAAATAGCCGTCGACCACCACCTCGTCGCCCTCCTCATAGGCGTTGAGGAAGTGCAGCACATAGGTCGGCGCGGCCTCGAACCAGCGCGGCTCGCCGCCCTGGCGCGGCACCAAAGCAAAGCGCGACGGCACACCCTTGTGCAGCCGCACGGCGTGAATGCCCCGCTCCAGCAGCCCCGCGTCCCAGAACACCGGCAGGTCGTTGAAGATCGCCCAGTTCTGGCTGAACGCCATGTCGTGCGGCAGGCGCGGCCCCGGCAGCGGCACGGGCTGGTACAGCGTCCGCCGCCCCGTCCGATCGACGACGCCATAGTGCATGTAGGGCGCGTGCTTGGAGTAGTTGAAGAACAATAGCTCGCCGGTAACCGGATCGACCTTGGTGTGGGCCGAGACCCCGTCGATCGGGGCCCAGGGCGCAGGGCCGAGGGTCTCCAGGGTCAGGGGGTCCAGCCGATAGGCCTCGCCGCACTGATAGAAGGTGGCGATCGCCTCGCCGGCGTGGACGACGATGTCGGTGCTGGCGCTGTCCTTCAGCCCCCCATGGGCGCCGAAGCCCGGTCGCAGCGACACGCCCGGACCATCGGCCAGCCCGCCCCACAGGCTCTGGCCAGCCTCCTGCTCGGCCTCGAAACCGCGCGTGCGCACGAAGCGGTTGCGATACCGCGCCCGGCCGCCGTGGAAGTCGATCTGGTGCACCATGCCGTCGCCGTCGAACGGGTGGTAGCGGCCCAGCGGATCGTGCACCGGGTTCTCGGTGTTGCGCAGATAGATCCCGTCCAGCTCCGCCGGGATCGCGCCCTCCAGCACCACCAGGTCCTCGGCGTCGAGTTCCTCGTGCTGCGGCGTCCAGGCGCCGGTCATGTACGGATGGTCGGTGGGCCGCAGCGATGTGCGGACCGATGGTTGGCGCGCGACTTTCATGCCGTCCTCCCCAGGCTGGCCAGGGAAGCTTAGACCGTAAGTCTCGTTATGCAAGCTTCATCATTGAGCGACCGACTTGCTGCATCGCAAACAAAAGAAAGGCCCGCGTGCCGGAGCGCGCGGGCCATTTCCTCGGACGCCTGCAAAAGGCGCTTACGCAGCCGAAATCAGAGGACGGCGCGGTTCTTGTAAGCCGAAACAGCCAGGGCGATCAGGGTCAGCATGGGAGATCCAGTCATCTTCGTCGCCAGGGCCGAATTGCCCCGACGCCCGCCATATATGCTGACAACGTTGTCATTTCAAGGTCGAATGCTGCGACGCAACAACGCATCCCCCCGCGAGAAATGGGGGGAGGAGGGCGGATACGCAACGTGACGGCGGGGGCGAAACTGGGCTCGGCCCATCCCTCCCGTAAATCCCCGCGAAAGCGGGGACCCAGGCTTTTTCTGAAACGCGCCGCCCCAAAAGCCCTTCCCCCTCGATGGGGGAAGGGTTGGGATGGGGGTGACGCTGCGGTTCCGCCT
>NZ_QHJY01000285.1 GCF_003185805.1 Caulobacter sp. D5 | reverse complement strand
CCGCGATCACTTCCCCCTCAGTCGCTCCGCGACAGCTCCCCCTTCAGGGGGAGCATCTTGGCTTACGCCCCCGCCCTCTTGGCGAAGCTCCAAGCCCCCTTGGCCAGCACCGGCACCCGGGCCTCCATCAGCTGCGCATGGGCGCTGGCCGCCGTGCCGTCGCGCACGCGGCCGACGATGCCCTGGCAGATGCCGGCCAGGCGGAAGAGGTTGTAGCTGAAGTACCAGTCCAGCTGCGGCAGGCCATCGCGCCCCGTGGCGGCGCAGTAGCGGGCCACGGCCTCGTCGATGGTCGGAATGCCGTAAGCCGTCAGGTCGGTGATCTCGGCCAGGCCCCCGCGCTGGTCGGACGGCATCACCCAGTTCATCAGGAAATAGGTGAAGTCGGCCAGCGGATTGCCCAGGGTCGACAGCTCCCAGTCCAGCACCGCGATCACCTTGGGCTCGGTCGCATGCAGGATCATGTTGTCGAGGCGGTAGTCGCCATGGACGATCGAGGTCTGGTCGTCGGCCGGGGCGCTGGCGGCCAGCCAGTCGATCAGGCGGTCCATCTCGTCGATCTTCGTCGTCTCGCTGGCGCGGTACTGCTTGGTCCAGCGGTCGATCTGGCGGGTGAAGTAGTTGCCCGGCTTGCCGTAGTCGGCCAGGCCCACGGCGGCGTAGTCCACGTTATGCAGGGCCGCCAGGGTGTCGATCTGGGCCTCGTAGATCAAGCGACGCTCGGCCGGCTGATAGTCCGGCAGGGTTCCGTCCCAGAGGATGCGGCCCTCGATATTGTCCATCACGTAGAAGATCGTGCCGATCACGCCCTCGTCCATGCACAGGGCGTAGGGTCGGGCGACCGGGAAGCTGGCCTTGTGCAGGCCCGAGATCACCTTGAACTCGCGATCGACGGCGTGGGCGCTGGGCAGCAGCTTGCCCGGCGGCTTGCGGCGCAGGACGTAGCGCTTTTCCGGCGTCACCAGTTGGTAGGTGGGGTTGGACTGCCCGCCCTTGAACTGGCGCACCTCCAGCGGACCGGCATAGCCCTCGACGTTCTGTTCCAGCCATGCGGCCAGGGCGGCCTCGTCGATCGCATGGCGCGGATCGACCGGCTTGGTGCCCGAATTCAGCTCCTGAGCGGACGGCTCGGCCACGGCGCTTCACTCCCAACATTTGTTTGAATGGGAGTTTAGAGGGTGGGAGCGCTTAGGCAATCCCCCTTCCCCCTTGATGGGGGAAGGGTCGGGGATGGGGGTGGCTACGGCGTTTGCAACAAGCGGCGGCGCAGACAGCCAACTCAGCAGATCACCCCCAACCCTGCCCTTCCCCCATCAAGGGGGAAGGGTTCAATGATTTTGGAGCGCCCGCCAGCCGATGTCGTTGCGGTAGAAGCCGCCCTCCAGGCTCACCGTCCCCAGCGCCGCATAGGCCACGTCGCGGGCTTCGTGCAGGGTCGCGCCCAGGGCGCAGACGTTGAGCACGCGGCCGCCGGAGGCCACCAGGTTTCCGTCGGCGTCGCGGGTGGTGCCGGCGTGGAAGATCTCGGCCTCGTGGCCGTAGTCGGCCTCGGCGCCCTGGATCAGCCCGCCGGTCTTGGGGGCGTCGGGATAGCCCTCGGCGGCCAGCACCACGCAGATCGCCGCCTCGTCGCGCCACTTGGGCGGCTCGGCCGAAGCCAGCTCGCCCTTGGCGGCCGCCAGCAGGATCGGAACGATGTCGCTCTCCAGGCGCAGCATCAGCACCTGGCACTCCGGATCGCCGAAGCGGGCGTTGTATTCGACGAGCTTGGGGCCGGTCGGCGTCAGCATCAGGCCGGCATAGAGCACGCCCACATACGGGTTGCCCTCGGCCGCCATGCCCTCGACGGTCGGCACGATCAGCTCGCGCCAGGCCTGCTCGACCAGGGCCTCGGTCAGCACGGGCGGCGGCGAATAGGTGCCCATGCCGCCGGTGTTGGGGCCTTCGTCTCCGTCATAGGCGCGCTTGTGGTCCTGGGCCGCGCCGAACAGCACGGCGGTCTTGCCGTCGGAGAGGGCGAACAGCGAGGCTTCCTCGCCGTGCATGAACTCCTCGATGACCACCCGGGCGCCGGCCGAGCCGAAGCGGCCGCCCAGCATGTCGACCACCGCGGCGTCGGCCGCCTCGCGGGTCTCGGCGATGACCACGCCCTTGCCGGCCGCCAGGCCGTCGGCCTTGATCACGAACGGGGCTTCCAGGGTGTCTAGGAAAGCGCTCGCCGAAGCCGCGTCCTCGAACACGCCGTAGGCGGCGGTCGGCAGGTCGTGGCGCTTGCAGAAGTCCTTGGTGAAGGCCTTGGAGGTCTCCAGCTGGGCCGCGCGCTGCGATCCGCCGAAGCAGGGGATGCCGACCTCGGCCAGCTTGTCGGCGAGACCCACTTCGAGGGCCGATTCCGGGCCGACCACCACCAGGTCCGCGCCGATCTCCCGGGCCAGGGCGACCAGGCCGTCGGCGTCGGTGGCCTTGACCGGTTTCAGCTCGGCCACGGCCGCGATGCCCGGATTGCCCGGCGCGGCGACCAGTCGGCCGCACAGCGGCGAGGCCGCGATCTTCCAGGCCAGGGCGTGCTCGCGCCCGCCGGACCCGACGAGGAGGATGGTCAGCTTTTCCATGAGCCGGGGATGTCGCGCGGGCGCGGCCCCGGGTCAAGGTCGGGCTGCGTCCTATCGTCCCGCGCATGCGCCTGCGACGCTTGGCGCCGTTGCCCGCGGCGCCGCTCGCAGGCTTCTTTGCGTGCGAATACGCGCGTCGGGGCTGGACGCGCCTTAGGGGGCGAACCGCGAGGTCATGGCCAGAGACAACAACCCGCATGCGTGCGACGCCGCGCCGGCCGACGCCTGCGCGCCCGCCACCTCGTCGACGCCCGAGGCCCTGCACTCCTGGGCCTTCCTCGACGCCGTGGTCGAGAGCGTGCCGGCCATGCTGGTGGTCAAGAACGGCCGCGACGGCCGCTTCGTGCTGGTCAACCGCGCCGGCGAAGAGCTGCTGGGCGTGCCGCGCGAGGCCCTGATCGGCCGCCGCGACGCCGACTTCTTCCCCGCCGACCAGGCCGCCTTCTTCGCCGAGATGGACCGCAAGGTGCTGGAGAGCGACGAGGTCTGGGTCATCGACGAAGAGCCCCTGAAGACCCCGCACAACGGCGACCGCTGGCTGCAGACCAAGAAGATCGCCATCCCCGGCGAAGGCGACGAGAAGCTGCTGCTGATCATCAGCGAAGACATCACCGAGCGTAAGGCCTCGGCCGTGGCCCTGGAGGCCGCGCTGGAGAGCGCCCGCGCCGCCAGCATCGCCAAGAGCGAATTCCTGGCCAATATGAGCCACGAGATCCGCACCCCGCTGAACGGCGTGCTGGGCATGGCCCAGGTGCTGGCCCAGACCGAGCTGACCCCGCGCCAGCGCGAGATGATGGACGTGATCCTGGGCTCGGGCCGCACGCTGAACGCCCTGCTCAGCGACATTCTGGATCTGGCCAAGGTCGAGGCCGGCGAGGTCGGGCTGGAGCCCGCCCCCTTCAACCTGCGCGGCGCGCTGATCGCCACCGCCGCCACCTTCGAGGGCCTGGCCCACCAGAAGGGGCTGAACTTCTCGCTTTTCTTCGACGAGGGCTTCCACGACCGGGTCAGCGGCGACGCCCTGAAGTTCGGCCAGATCGTCAGCAACCTGATCAGCAACGCGGTGAAGTTCACCAGCGAGGGCCATGTGGCCGTCCACGCCCGCACTCAGACCGAGGGCGAGGCCATCCGCCTGGTCGTCACGGTCGAGGACACCGGCGAGGGCTTCACCCCGCAGGTGCAGGCCAGCCTGTTCGAGCGCTTCGTCCAGGGCGACGGCTCGATCACGCGGCGGTTCGGCGGTTCGGGCCTGGGGCTGTCGATCGCCCGGCGCTTCGCCCGGCTGATGGACGGCGACATCGCCTGCCGCTCGACGCCCGGCGAGGGCGCCTGCTTCACCTTCACCGCCCGCCTGGACACCGCCGCCCCCGAAGAGCCCGCGCCCGCCCGCCGCCCGGCCAGGGCGGCGACGCCGGAACGCCTGCGGGTGCTGCTGGCCGAGGACCACCCCACCAACCAGCGGGTCGTGGAGCTGATGCTCGACGGCGTCGCCGACCTGGTCATCACCGCCGACGGCGAGGCCGCCCTGGCGGCCTACGAGCGCCAGGCCTTCGACCTGGTGCTGATGGACACCCAGATGCCGGTGATGGACGGCCTGACCGCCATCAGCGAGATCCGCATGCGCGAGCGCGCCGCCGGCCGGCCGCGCATCCCGATCATCTCGCTGACCGCCAACGCCATGCCCCACCAGGTGGAGGCGTGCCTCGCCGCCGGCGCCGACCTGCACCTGGCCAAGCCGATCACCGTATCGGCCCTGTTCGACAGCATCGCCCAGGCCTGCGACCTGGCGGGGGAAGCGGTCTAGGGGGCGGTCCAGGGCGGCCGGATCGTCCAAGCCCCGCACGCCGATCGCGCGTCTCCTGACGGCCTCGCCGCCGGGAGCCCGCCATGAGCCTCGCCTATCCCCAGGGCCGCACCGCCCTGCTTTTCGTCGATCCCTACAACGACTTCCTGGCCGACGGCGGCAAGCTGTGGCCCAGGGTGGCGGCGACGCAGGGCGCCGAAGGCCTGCACGGGCGGCTGAAGGCCGTGGTCGCCGCGGCGCGGAGCGCGGGCCTGCCGCTGTTCGTCGTGCCCCACCACCGCTTCGCCCTGGGCGATCTGGACGGCTGGAAGCATCCCTCGCCCTATCTGCAGGGCAGCGCCCGGGCCCTGGTGTTCGAGAAGGACGCCTGGGGCGGGGAGTGGCATCCCGACTTCGCGCCCCTGCCCGGCGACGTGATCGTCACCGAGCACTGGGGGTCGAGCGGCTTCGCCAACACCGACCTAGACTACCGCCTCAAGCAGCGCGAGATCACCCACGTGATCCTGATCGGCCTGGTGGCCAACACCTGCATCGAAGGCACCGGCCGCTTCGCCGCCGAGCTGGGCTATCACGTCACCCTGGTCACCGACGCCACGGCGGCGTTCTCGGACGAGGCCCTGCACGCGGCCCACGCCATCAACGCCCCGACCTACGCCCACGCCATCGTGACGGCCGCGGAGGTGACGGCGGCGCTCAGCGCCGCCTGACGCCGCGCGCCCGCCACAATTCCCGCCAAGATTGCGGACGAGGGATTTCGCGGGGGAGACGCTGCATGCGCCGCCTGACTTTCATCGCCTTGAGCGCCGGCCTGAGCCTGGCGACCGCCGGCGCCGCCCAGGCCTGCTACTACAACATGCCGGCCAAGGATCGTATCCGCCGGACCACCTACGACGCCGTGCTCCTGGCCCGGGTCGACCAGGCGCTCTACACGGACGGCCTGGACCAGGACCAGGGCGACCGGAATCGCCCCTGGAGCGCCCAGGTCACGGCGACCAGCGCCGTGGTCGGCGCGCCGGACCAAACCGCCTTCGAGATCGGCCGCACGGCCCAGCCGACGGCCTGCGACGACGGCCAGCCGATCGCCAAGGTCGGCGACACCTGGGTGCTCTACCTGATGCGCCGGCGCGACGGCCCCGGCTATCAGGTCAGCCAGTCCTATCCGCTGGCCTTCGCCCGGCAGTACGACGCGCGCCTGCTGGAGACGACGCCCTAGCCGCGGCTGCGCGCCGCCACGCTGAAGCGGGGCGGCGCCTCGGCCTGGGCTTGGGTTTTTGCCTGACGCAGCTCGGCCCGCGCCTGGCGGACGATCTGCCAGCCGCCTTGCAGGGCCAGGCCCGCCATCACCGCCGCCACTACCAGGTCGGGCCAGCGCGAGCCAGTGCCCAGCACGCCGGCGGCCGCCAGCATCACCGCCACGTTGCCGATGGCGTCGTTGCGCGAGCAGATCCACACCGAGCGCATGTTGGCGTCGCCGGTGCGGAAGCCGAACAGCAGCGCCGCCACCCCGACATTGGCGACCAGGGCGATCAGGCCCAGGGTTCCCATCACCGGCGCCTCGGGCGTGCGTCCGGCGATCACGCCCCAGACGGTCATGGCCGACACCCAGCCGCCGAACAGCAGCATGGTCGCGCCCTTCAGCAGCGCCGCCCGCGCCCGCCAGGTCAGGGCGAGGCCCGCTACCCCCAGGCTGATGGCGTAGTTGGCCGCATCGCCGAGGAAATCCAGGGAGTCGGCCTGCAGCGCCGCCGACCCCGACAGCAGGCCCGCCGTCCCCTCGACCAGGAACATGCCGCCGTTGACAACGAGGGCGATCCACAGCGCCAGCCGCCAGCGCCCCGACGGCGCGGGGGCGTCGGCCTTGCACAGATCATCGCCGCAGCAGTTGGCCATCTCTGGACCTCCTCGAAGAAGGCCCTATGTCTGCACCCTGTAGCCGCTACAGGGTCAAGCGCTCCGCTCGGAGGTTCTCATGTCTTCCATCGGCGATCTTTCCCGCCGCACCGGCGTGCCGGTCGAGACCATCCGCTATTACGAACGCATGGGCCTGCTGCCCGAGCCGCCGCGCACGCAGGGCAACTACCGCGCCTACGACGCCGCCCACGAGCGGCGGCTGGCCTTCGTCAAGCGCTCGCGGGATCTGGGCTTTGGCCTGGACCGCATCCGCGCCCTGCTCGACCTGGCCGACGCCGCC
>NZ_QHJY01000284.1 GCF_003185805.1 Caulobacter sp. D5 | reverse complement strand
CGGCATGCTCAAATCCGGACAACCCTGGCAAAAGCCCGCTTGACCCAACACAGTCGCCGGGTCTGCGGTCCGCGTCGCGGCCCTTCGCCCGGGATGACGGGCAAGGGGGCGAACGAAAAAGGGCGCTCCTCCTCTCGGAAAGAGCGCCCCCTGTCACCTGAAGCCTGAGCTCCTAGAACTTCGCGCGCACGCCGAAGAAGTAGCGCGAGCCGAAGGTCTCGTTGCCGATCCGGCGGGCGGCGCTGTTGTATTCGATGCGCACCTCGTCGGTCAGGTTCACGCCCTCGACGAAGACCGTGATCTTGTCGTTGATGTTGTAGCTGGCCGAGGCGTCCAGCGTGCCGAAGGCCTTGTTGAACTCCGGCAGGTTGCCGCGGCCGGCGGCCGTGATCAGCCAGTCGTCGCGCCAGTTGTACGAGGCGCGGGCGCTGACCTTGTCGTTCTCGTAGTAGAGCGAGACGTTGTAGCTCTTACGCGACAGGCCCGGGAACGGCAGGATCTCGCCGGTCAGCAGGTTCGTGCCCTTGAAGCCTTCGTCCTTCTGGTAGGTGAAGTTGGCCAGGACCCCGAAGCCGTCGAACGGCGCGGGCAGGAAGTCGAAGGCGTACTGGCCGCCCACTTCCAGACCGTTGATCGTGACCGCGTCCGTGCCGTTGACCGGGGTGGTGACGGCGAACTTGTCGTCGCCGTCGATCTCCTCGACCACCTGGTTGATGATGAAGGACGAGATCTCCTTGCGGAAATAGGTCGCCGAAATGAAGCTGTCGCGGGCGAAGTACCACTCCAGCCCCGCGTCGTAGGCGGTGGCCTCGAAGGGCTGCAGGTTGGGATTGCCGCGCGAGCCGGTCAGGCTGTTGCGGTCGAGCGAGCGGCGCAGGGCCAGCTGGGCCGGCGCGGCGCGGGCCATCACCTTGCTGGCGGCGGCGCGGCCGATCAGCTTGCCGGGGATGAACTCGAACCGCAGGTTCAGAGACGGCAGGGTCTTGGTGTAGCCGCCGTCGGCCTCGCCGGGCACGTAGTTGACCTCCAGCCCGTCGGGACCGTTGCTTTGCACGCGGTTGTAGCCGGTCGACTGGGTCTTGGTGTCGACCACCCGCACGCCCAGCGTGCCGCTGACCGGCACGGGCAGGTCACGGAAGTCGAAATTGGCCTGGACGTAGGCGCTATTGGTCTTTTCCTCCACCGACCAGGTGTCGAGGAAGTTCTGGAAGCTGCCGGGGCCGCCATAGGTCTCGGCGGTGTTGATGTTGGGATTGACGCCGTAGATGTCGTTGCCGAGGCCCGCCGTCGCCAGGGTGGCGGCGTAGGTGCCCATCGTGTTGTCGTTCCACTGGCGGATGCCGCCCGAATAGCCCAGGTCGCCGGTCTGGAAGAACGGGATGCCGTTCACGCCCGAGTTGATGTTGACGATGTTCTCGAGCGTCGCGCACGGCGCGGACACCGCCACCACCATGGGCGGCTGCCGGGTCGCCGCGAAGTCCGCAGGGCGGCAGCTCAGGCGCGTGGTGCGCTGGTAGAGGATCTGGTCGGTCTGGAACTGACGCCCCTGGACGCCGGCCTTGATCGAGGTCAGCCACGAGATGTTGGGCCGATAGGTGACGTTGACCTGCTGGGCGGTCTCTTCGGAGGTGTTGTTGCGCGGGTTGAACACCGCGTCGAGGCGGTTGACGCCCTGGCCGGAGGTGACGTCCAGGCCCGGGAACGAGAAGTTCGGGGCGCCCTGGCCGCCGGTGTAGTCGATGATCGCCCGCGGCACGCCGAACACGGTGGCCGTCGCGTTGATCTCGTTGTTCTGGACCTCGGCGTTGGAGTAGTCGAGGCGGGCGTCGAAGGTCCAGTGGTCGAACTTCCACTCGCCGCCGACGGCCGTGGCGTATTGGGTGCGCTTCAGGTCGCCCAGGATGTTGCGATAGGCCAGGTCCATCGGGAAGGCCGTGCTGCTGGTCAGCTCCAGATGGTTGACCGTGTTGTCGGCGCCGACCGTGGACTTGCTGTAGTCGATCAGGCCGCCGGCCGCGCCCAGTTGCAGGAACGAGCTGTTCACCTGCTCGGTGGCGGTGGCGTAGGTGGCGTCGAAATAGGCCTTGAAGTTGTCGGTCGGACGCCACTCGACGACGCTGCTCAGCGCTTTGCGCTCGGTCTCGCGGCGGTCGATGATCAGGCGCGGGATCTCGGGGATCCAGTCCAGGTCGCCGTCGCCGTCGACGTCGGTGCTGCGCCCGGGCGTGGCGCCCGCGCCGGTGGCCGTGGCCGCCCGCCGCACCCAGCCGGTGGTGCGGGCGTTGTTGCTGTTGAGGTGGCGGTTTTCCCAGGTGCCCGACAGCAGGACGCCCAGCTTGTCGTCGAAGAAGGTGCGGCTGCCGATCAGGGCGACCTTGGGGTCGTATTCCTTGGCCAGGTTCGAATAGACGCCCTGGACCGAGCCGGCGACGTAGGGGGTCTTGCTGTCGAACGGCCGGCGGGTGATCACCCGCACCGTGCCGCCGATGCCGCCCTCGGCCATGTCGGCGGTCGGCGACTTGACCACGTCCAGGCGCGAGACGAACTCGACGGGGATGTCGCGGAAGTCCACGGCGCGGTCGCTGCCGCCGACGGTGAGCGACAGGGCCGACGAGCCGTTGATCTCGACGCGGTTGAGGCTGGGATCGGCGCCGCGGATGCTGACGCCGCGGCCTTCGCCGTCCTGGCGGCTGATCTGCACGCCGGTCACCCGTTGCAGGGCTTCGGAGAGGTTCTTGTCCGGGAACTGGCCGATGTCCTCGGCCGAGATCGAGTCGACCACCTGCAGCGAGGTGCGCTTGGTGTCCATGGCGCTGCGCAGCGAGGCGCGGATCCCGGTGACGACGACTTCCTCGACCGCGTCGGGCTCGACGGTCTGGCCGGCCGGGGCGGCGGGCGCGGTCTGGGCGAAGGCCATGGCCGGGGCGGCGAACACGGCGGCGGCCACCGCGATGCTCGAAACACCCGCCCACAGTTGCGCGCTGGTCGACGACTTCATCGTTTCCTCCTGTGCCTGACGTGGCTCGGAGGCGACCCGGGGGAGGGCGCGACGCCGAGATCGACAGTTTTCATATTGTGGGAACTTATCCCGATAGTCGGGATGATAACCGCCTCGCTCCGAAAATGTCGAGTGGGATACGATATGTCGTATTAGAAATGGGCCGAAATTATCGATCTGGCCAATCGCGGCAACGTGAGGATTTGCTTGGCTTTTTCAGCGCCGCAGGTTGAGCGCGAACATATCGCCGGTATCGGAATGGCAAGGTCCGGCCCTGCTCGCCACCACGCCGACGGCGACGTCCGCACAGCCCGCGCGGCCAAATCGAGGCCGACCTAAACAAGACCCCGCGGCCCTCCGCCGACAGTATCGGCGGCGTTCAATCCCCTCCGTTATCCAAGGACCTGTCGATGCCGATCACGGCCACCCCGACCCCCGGCGATCAACTGATCACCCCGACCGACCACACCCTGATCATGATCGACTTCCAGTCGCAGATGGCGTTCGCGACCAAGTCGATCGACCCGGTCAGCCTGCGCAACAACGCCGCCCTGGTGGCCAGCGGCGCGGCCGGCTTCGGCGTCTCGACCATCCTGACGACCGTGGCCGAGAAGAGCTTCTCGGGCCCGATGTTCACCGAGGTCACCGAGCCGTTCCCGGGCAAGGCCCTGGTCGACCGCACCTCGATGAACAGCTGGGAAGACGCCGGCGTGATCGAGGCGGTCAACAAGATCGGCAAGGGCCGCATCGTGCTGGCCGGCCTGTGGACCAGCGTCTGCATCGTCGGCCCGGCGCTGTCGGCCCTGCAGCAGGGCTTCGAGGTCTACGTCATCACCGACGCCTGCGGCGACATCTCCGACGAGGCCCACGAGCGGGCCGTGCAGCGGATGATCCAGGCCGGCGCGCGGCCGATGACGGCCCTGCAGTACCTGCTGGAGCTGCAGCGCGACTGGGCGCGGGCCGAGACCTACGACCTGACCACCGGCATCGCCAAGAAGTTCGGCGGCGGCTACGGCCTGGGCATCATCTACGCCAAGACCATGTTCAACGCCCACGAGGGCTGACGAACCGGCCCGCGCCGGCCGACCTTCCGGGTCGGCGCGGACCGCCTTTCAACAAGGCGTTCCAAGATGAAGATCTATCTCCTGTCGCTCGCCGCGGGCCTGGCCGTCGGGGTGTTCTACGCCCTGGTGCAGGTGCGCTCGCCCGCGCCGCCGGTCGTCGCCCTGATCGGCCTGTTCGGCATACTGGTCGGCGAGCAGATTCCGCCGCTGGTCAAGAGCCTGGCCGCCCGCCAGCCGGCCGCCGTCTCGTGGCTGCGCCACCAGGTGGGGCCGCACATGTTCGGCAGCCTGCCGGGGGCCGTGAAGCCTCCCGAACAGGCGCGCGCCGAGCCGCCCCATCCCCAAGCCTGACGTCTCCAGTTGCCTTGGCCCAGTTCCCTCGGCCCCAGTTCCCCCGGAGTATCCGCATGACCTCGCCCGACCTGATCCTGCGCAACGGCCGCTTCACGACCCTCGATCGGAGCAATCCCAACGCGCAGGCCGTCGCCGTGACCGGCGGGCGCTTTTCCGCCGTGGGGACCGAGACCGAGGTCATGGCCCTGGCCGGGCCGGCGACCAAGGTGGTCGACCTGAAGGGCCGTCGGGCGCTGCCGGGCCTGATCGACAACCACCTGCACATCATTCGGGGCGGGCTGAACTTCAACATGGAGCTGCGGTGGGACGGCGTGCGCTCGCTGGCCGACGCCATGGGCATGCTCAAGCGCCAGGTGGCCATCACCCCGCCGCCGCAGTGGGTGCGGGTGGTGGGCGGCTTCACCGAGCACCAGTTCGTCGAAAAGCGCCTGCCGACCATCGAGGAGCTGAACGCCGTGGCGCCCGACACGCCGGTGTTCATCCTGCACCTCTATGACCGCGCCCTGCTGAACGCGGCGGCGCTGCGGGTGATCGGCTACGACCGCGACACGCCCGAACCGCCCGGCGGCCAGATCATCCGCGACAGCCAGGGCAATCCGACCGGCCTGCTGCTGGCCAAGCCCAACGCCCAGATCCTCTACGCCACCCTGGCCAAGGGCCCGAAGCTGCCGTTCGACTACCAGGTCAATTCGACCCGCCACTTCATGCGCGAGCTGAACCGGCTGGGCGTGACCGGGGCGATCGACGCCGGCGGCGGCTTCCAGAACTATCCGGACGACTACGAGGTCATCCAGAAGCTGGCCGACGACAACCAGCTGACCATTCGCCTCGCCTACAACCTCTTCACCCAGAAGCCCAAGGGCGAGAAGGACGACTTTCTCAACTGGACGAAGACCTCGACCTACAAGCAGGGCGACGACTATTTCCGCCACAACGGCGCGGGCGAGATGCTGGTGTTCTCGGCCGCCGACTTCGAGGACTTCCGCCAGCCGCGCCCCGACATGCCGCCGCAGATGGAGGGCGAGCTGGAGGAGGTGGTCACCATCCTGGCCCAGAACCGCTGGCCCTGGCGGATGCACGCCACCTATGACGAGACCATCGACCGGGCGCTGGACGTGTTCGAGAAGGTCAACAAGGACGTCTCCCTCGAAGGCCTGAACTGGTTCTTCGACCACGCCGAGACGATCTCGGAAAAGTCGATCGACCGCATCGCCGCCCTGGGCGGCGGCGTGGCCGTGCAGCACCGCATGGCCTACCAGGGCGAATACTTCCTCGAGCGCTATGGCGTGGCCGCCGCCGAGGCGACGCCGCCGATCGCGAAGATGCTGGAGAAGGGTCTCAAGGTCTCGGCCGGCACCGACGCGACGCGCGTGGCCTCGTACAATCCCTGGGTCTCGCTGGCCTGGATGATCACCGGCAAGACGGTGGGCGGAACCCGGATCTATCCGCAGCGCAACTGCCTGGACCGCGAGGCGGCGCTGCGCATGTGGACCGAGAACGTCACCTGGTTCTCCAACGAGGAGGGCAAGAAGGGCCGGATCGTGGAAGGCCAGCTGGCCGACCTGATCGTGCCCGACCGCGACTTCTTCGGCGTGCCCGAGGACGAGATAGCCGACATGACCTCGGACCTGCCCATGGTCGGCGGCAAGATCGTCTATGGCGCCGGCGACTTCGCCAAGCTGGACGAGAACGAGGTGCCGCCGGCCATGCCCGACTGGTCGCCGGTGCGGGTGTTCGGCGGCTATGCCGCCTGGGCCGAGCCGGAAAAGGATGCGGCCCTGCGTCGCCAGGCGGCCGCGTCGTGCGCCTGCGCCAGCGGCTGCGGGGTGCACGGCCACGACCACGCCACCGCCTGGACCAAGAGCCTGCCGATCAGCGACCTGAAGTCGTTCTGGGGCGCGCTGGGCTGCGCCTGCTGGGCGGTCTGATGCGGGCCGTCCTCACCTCGCCGGCGGTGCGCTGGATCGCGCTGCTGGGCCTGTGCGCCGCCTATATCCAGGGCGGGCTGACCAAGGCCTTCGACTTCGGCGGCGCGCTGGCGGAGATGGCCCACTTCGGCCTGTCGCCCGCCGCGCCGTTCGCCGTGGCGGTGATCGGCCTGGAGCTGGCCGCCTCGGCGATGATCCTTAGCGGCCGGCTGCGCTGGCTGGGGGCGCTGGCCCTGGCGGCCTTCACCCTGGGCGCGACCTTCATGGCCAACCGCTTCTGGCAGATGGCGCCGCCCGAACGCTTCGGCGCGACCAACGGCTTCTTCGAGCACCTGGGCCTGGTGGGCGGCTTCCTGCTGGTCGCCTGGCACGACCTGGATACGCGGAGAGGGTCATGAGGACGCTGGCGGCCGCGGCCCTGGTGCTCGCGGCTACCGGTCCCGTCCTGGCGGCCGAGCGTCCCGCGATCAAGGTCAACCGCTGGCAGGAGGACTGGTCGGTCCTGGCCGATCCGGCCAAGCGGACCGAGCCGCTCGATGATCTGAAATACGTCCCGCTCGGCGACGACGCCTTTCTGTCGCTGGGCCTGACCCTGCGCGAGCGGCTGGAGCTGGGCGACGCGGCGACCTTCGGCCAGGAGGCGTCCGACACCAGCCTGTCGCAGCGCCTGCAGGTGCATGCCGACGCCCGGGCCGGCGCCTGGCGGGCCTTCGTCATGCTGGAGGACGTGCGCGCCATTGGCCGTCGGCATGTCGGCGGCGCCGACGCCGACCGGCTGGACCTGCGCCTGGCCTTCATCGACCGCGTGAGCCAGTTGGCCGACGGCAAGACGACGGTGCGGGTCGGCCGCCAGGACTTCCCGATCGACCAGCAGCGCTTCCTGTCGGCCCGCGACGGTCCGGGCGTGCGCCAGTCGTTCGACGCGGTGTGGGTCGACTGGAGCCGGGGCCCCTGGAC
>NZ_QHJY01000283.1 GCF_003185805.1 Caulobacter sp. D5 | reverse complement strand
CGCGCCGTGCAGGTTCGACAACTGCTCGGCGTGCAGCTTCACGGGCAGGCCGTGGGCGCGTGCGGGGAAAGAGCGCCAGCACGACGAACACGGGGCCGACCGCCAGCAGCACCGCCAGCACGATGCGGGCGACGATCAGCAGGCCCGCCGTGCTGATCAGCAGCATCAGGGCGCTGGCCCAGGTCAGCTTGACGGCCGTCTGCACCTGCGGGTCGTTGGCCGGCCCGGCCTGGCCGAGGTCCTTGGCCAGATCGGCCACCTGCTCGAACACCACGTCCAGCCGCGCGGCGAAGGCCCGGGCCGCGCCGTGCGGCGCGCCCAGCAGGGCCGAGGCGATCTGGTCGGGTCCGCCGGTCAGCAGGCCGTAGACCACGGCCTGATAGGCCGGCCAGGCGGTTGCGAAGGTCAGGACGAGGCCCAGCACCACCATGCGCGGCGTCAGGGTCGAGAGGCCCAGCCGCGTGCGGCCGGTGATCAGGCCGTAGGCGACGAAGGCGACATAGATGGTCAGCAGCCCGGTCAGGGTGGCGCCGAACACGCCGCTCATCCCGAACAGCCGGCCATAGCCGGCGCTGACCGCCAGGTTCAGCTGGCAGTCCAGCGCCGCCATGCCGTCGGCCAGGCCGCCATCGGCGGTCAGCAGGGCGGGGCAGGCGCTCACGACACCGCGCTCCGCAGCGGGATGATGTCCTCGCTGGCGGCGGCGATGACGGCCACGGGCGTCGGCCCGGGATAGGGCGTCCCGGTCAGCTCCTGCCACCAGAAGGCCGGGTGGTCGCCCAGCCGGCGACGCAGTTCGTCCAGGCGGCGCACCGTGGTTTCGCGGCCCGACAGCACGGTGACGATCTCCGGCATGTCCGACAGGTCCAGCCTGGCCACCACGCTGTGGGCGCCGTGCTTGACCAGGAAGCAGCGGGCGTGGGCGGGCAGGGCGCGCACCAGGTCCAGCTCGTGCTCGGTCAGGCCGAAGCCGTCGGCGTAATCCTCGGCCTGGGCGCGGGGATTGGGCATGAAGATCTGGGTGGCGGCCTGCTCGATGATCGCCGTCGAGACCTGGCTCTCCAGCGCGTCGCGGGCGCTCTGGGTGCCGAAACCCAGGATGGCGTTGCGCTTGCGCAGGGTCTTCATCCAGTCGCGGATGCGGGCGGCGAACACCGGATCGTCCAGGGCCTTCCAGCCCTCGTCGATCAGGATCATGGTCGGCTCGCCGTCCAGCCGCTCCTCGACGCGATGGAACAGGTACATCATCGCCGGGGTGCGAAGGACGGGCGAGTCCAGCAACTGGGTCATGTCGAAACCCAGCACCTTGGCGTCCAGATCCAGGCGGTCGGTCTCGTTGTCGAACAGCCAGGCCTGCGGACCCTCGCCGCACCAGGGCGCCAGCCGCGCGGCCAGGTCCCCCGGCGCGGGACGGCGACGGCCGCCCAGCAGTTCGCGGAAATAGCGCAGGCGGCGGAAGGCCGGATCCTGGTCGTAGTTGGCGTCGACCGCGCCAGCGACCAGCGCCGCCTCGTCCGGCGTCAGGGTCTCGCCCGAACCGCAGGCCAGGCGGGCGATCCAGTCGCGCAGGAAGGCGCGGTTGACCGGGCTGTCGGGCAGCTGCAGCGGGTTGAAGCCGGTCGGCTCGCCTGGCCGCAGCACCGAATAGCCGCCGCCGATGGCCCGCACGAAAATCTCGGCCCCACGGTCCTTGTCGAAGATCACGGTGCGTGGGCGAGCCTTCTGGGCCTGGGCGGCCAGGAAGTTCATCACCACCGTCTTGCCCGAGCCCGACGGGCCGATGATCGTGAAGTTGCCCAGGTCGGCGGCGTGGAAGTTGAAGAAATAGGGTGTGGCCGAGGTGGTCTCGAGCACGGTGATCGCCTGGCCCCAGTGCACGCCCTTGGCGCGGCCGGTCGGGAAGCTGTGCAGCGAGGCCAGGCTGGCGAAGGCGCCGGTCGAGATCAGGGCCCGGCGTGCGCCATAGGCCTCGTTGCCCGGGAACTGCGCCCAGAAGGCCGGCTCCAGGCCCAGGTCCTCGCGCACCGCTACGGCGCCCAGGTCGGCCAGGGTCGAGAGGCAGGCCGCGGCCGCGCCGTCCAGGCTGGCCAGGTCCGGGGCGCGGACCAGCAGGCTCATCTGGTGCTCGCCCAGCACCGAGCGTCCGGACGACAGGTCGTCCTTGGCCTCGACCAGGCCTTGGCGCAGGCTGGCGCCGTCGTCGTCGGCGGCGCGGAACCGGCGCAGGGCGGTGTCCACCCGCTCCAGCCCGATCTGCCGGTCGACGAAGGCGAAGCTCTCCGACAGGGTCATCTCGAAGGGCAGGCGCAGCAGAGCGTCCAGCATCCCCGGCGCGGCCGAGGGCGGATAGTCCTTCAGCGACAGGATCGCCGCGTAGTCCTTGCCCTCGCCGAGGTCCGAGCGCTCCAGGGCGTCGAGCCCGAAGCTGACCCGGCGATAGGGCAGGTGGTGGCCGACGTCGCCGGCGGGCCACAGCATCGGCCGCAGTTCGCCGTTGAACAGGGCCGACAGGAATTCCAGCGGCTCGGCGCAGCGGCCGGCCGGGGTCTCGTAGCTGGCCAAAACGCGGGGACCATAGGCTTGCAGGGCGGCGCTCAGCGCCTCGCGGGCGGCGTCGAGGTCGCGCAGGTCGCGGGCTTCCTGCGCCTGGCGGGCGGTCTCGCCCATGCCGGCGTTCAGCAGGCGGGCGGCGCGGTCCACCAGGCCCGCCTTGCCGCGCGCCGGACGGTGCAGGATGGTCAGGAACAGGTCGTTGACGAACAGGCTGCGGCCGGCCATCCGCGCCTGCCAGCGCTGGTCGATCATCCGGCAGACCGGGTCGGAGAAGCTGGCCGTCAGTCCCGCCTGCACCCGCCGGCGCAGGATGTGGTGGCGGACCACGAAGCGCGAGCCGCCGATCGCCCGCAGCGCCGCCTCGCGCAGGGCCTGGCGGTGGTTCAGCTCCTCGGTGTCGGCGGTCTCGAAGGCGAAGCCTTCCAGGTGCAGCACCTGCATCAGCGAGCCGTCGCGCAGGCGCACGGTGCGCTCGTCGATCAGGCCGTCATAGGGCAGGCGGTCGCCGGCGCGCTGTTCGCCTTGCGTCCAGGCGGCGAAACCGGTCCAGTTGGGCTTTGCGCGGGTCATGGCCATGCTCTCAGGGGGCGTAGCTGTTGCAGCGCCAGCGGCGCCAGTTTCCGACGCGGGGGCACTTGCTCACCCGCGTCAGCCACAGATCGAAGATCCTCGGCTCCTTCAGGCAGGCGACGTAGCCGATCGCGTGCACCACGACCGCGACGATCAGCGCCCAGAACGAGCGGGTCACCAGGAAGGCTTCCGTCGTCACGATCCCGTTGATCACGAAGAAGCTGTAGGTGACGCCGGCGAACATCTGCGGCTGGGTCAGGGCGCGGAAGATCGGGGTGCGGACGAGATCGGCCATGGCGGTTCAGCCCGCCGCGGCGCGGATGCCCGCGACGATGGTGCCGGCGCCGAACAGGATGAAGCAGCCCAGCACCACCGTGGCGCCGAACCGCCAGTTCATCCGGCCGGTCAGCATGAGAAAGCCGACCATGGCCACGGCGATCACCGCCACGGCCGTGGCGACGTTGCCCAGCAGCGTGCCCTGCACCCAGGCCACGGCGTTGGCGATCGGCTGGGCGCCCTGCGGGCTGGCGAACGCCGGGGCCGAGACGGCCAGGGAAGCGGCCGTAACAGCAGTGAACAGGCGGGCGGTCATGGGGCTTCTCCAGAAAAGGCAGGGGGAGCGGCGGCCTTGGCCAGCCGGTCGAGATTGGTCGCCACGTAGGCGCGGGTTTCCTTGAAGGGCGGCACGCCGCCGTACTGCACCACGCGGCCGCCGCCGGCGTTGTAGGCGGCGAGAGCCAGGTCCACGGCGCCGTCGAAGCGGTCGAGCTGGGCGCGCAGGTGGGCCGCGCCGCCCATGATGTTCTGCGCGGGATCGGTCGGATCGACGCCCAGCGCGCGGGCGGTGGCAGGCATCAGCTGCATCACGCCGATCGCGCCGGCTGGCGACACGGCCTTGGGGTCGTAGCCCGACTCCGAGCGGGCGACGGCGTCGATCAACGCGGGGCTGAGGTCGTAGCGCGCGGCCGCGGCCAGCACGGCGTCGCGATAGGGCGCGGGGATGTTCGTGTTTTCAGCGAGCGGGGCGGGGGCTGTTCCGACAGCCTGGGGCCAGCCGCCGCCGACCCTGCGCACCGCGCCGTCGTCTTCAATCTGCAACACCTGCGCATGGGCCGCGCCGGTCGCGACCAGCGCCAGGCCGCAGGCGGCCGCCAGCTTTCGCGATTGCTGCTGAAAAGTACGGAATCTTTGCGGTTCCCAACCCATGCAGCCAGTATTGGGAGGTCAAGTCGTCCGCAATTTGTCGTTATGTATTGGTTTTGTATCGCCTTTCGGGGTGCTGATACGCCCGAAATACCCATCCGGCATATTTCCAGCGAATTACACTGTTTCAAAAGCAGGACGCCGAAGCGCCGGCCCGAGCAACGCGGGCGGCAGCTCGGGCGCACGCACGGAGGAGCAGCGACATCATGCACGACGACCACCCCATCGAAGAGCACGATCTGGGCCTGCAGCATGACCTGGCGATCATGACCGCTCGCATCGTCGAGCGTCGCCGCATGCTGGCCTGGCTCGCCACGGGCGGCACGGCCGCTCTAGTGGCTGCCTGCGGCGGGGGCGGCGGTTCCAGTTCGAGCGGTTCGACCTCGTCTTCTTCGTCGAGCAGCAGCTCGAGCTCCAGCTCGTCCAGTTCCTCGAGCTCCAGTTCCAGCAGCAGTTCGTCGAGCTCGTCCTCGGTCAGCAGCTGCATCGCCGACCCGACCGAGACCAACGGGCCCTATCCCAGCGACGGCTCCAACAGCGTCAACGGCACGGTGTCGAACATCCTGGCCGTCAGCGGCGTGGTGCGCAGCGACATCCGGTCCAGCTTCGGCAGCTCGACGACCACGGCGCCGGGCGTGCAGCTGACCCTGACCATCACCCTGGTCAACACCAACAACAGCTGCGCGGCGCTGTCGGGCTACGCCATCTACATCTGGCACTGCACGCGCGACGGCAACTACTCGCTCTATTCCAGCGGCATCCAGAGCGAGAACTACCTGCGCGGCGTGCAGGTGACCGACAGCAACGGCCAGGTGACCTTCACCACCATCTATCCGGGCTGCTACTCGGGCCGCTGGCCGCACATCCACTTCGAGGTCTATCCCAGCCTGGCCACGGCCACGGGCTACGCCAACCGGGTGCTGGTCTCGCAGTTCGCCATGCCCAGCGCGATCAGCGACACGGTCTACGCCGGGGCCACCGGCTACAGCGCCAGCGTCACCAACAAGGCGGCGATCACCATCGCCAGCGACAACGTCTTCGGCGACAACACCAGCGCCCAGATCGCCGCCCAGACGCCCAGCCTCAGCGGCAGCGTGTCGGCGGGCTACACCGGCACGGTCGTGGTCGGCCTGGCGGTCTGACGCATGACCGTGGGGGCGGGAGGAGCGACGGCGAAGGAGCGATGGCTGGCGACCCTGCTGGTCGCCGTGCTGTCGGCGCTCGTCCTCGTCCCGCGCCTGGGTTCTCCTGCTCAGCCGACCTGGGACGAGGCCTACTATCTCACCTCGACCCAGCGCTACCTGGAGGGCACCGCCCAGTTCGCCTCGCACCCGCCGCTCGGCCTGATGCTGATCGCGGCGGGCGCCCTGGTCGTCGACGACAACCAGGACCTGCCGGTCCATCGCCTGGCCGAGACCAAGTCGGTCAAGGGCGAGGAGGTGCCCGTCGGCTACAGCTACTGGGGCGTTCGCGCCGCCTCGGTGCTGTTCGGCGTGCTTGGGGCGGCGCTGTTCTTCCGGCTGGCCCTGGTGCTGACCGGCGGCCGCCTGGGCGCGGCCCTGGCCTTCGCCAACCTCTACATCTTCGACAACGCCCTGGCCGTGCAGTTCCGGGCCGGGCACCTGGACGCCTTCCAGTCGGCCTTCCTGCTGGCGGCGCTGCTGGTCCTGGCCATCGCCGCGCGACGGGGGCGACCCAGGCTCGTCGAGGCCCTGGCCTTCGGCGGCCTGATCGGTCTGGCGGCGATGGTGCGGCTGAATGCGCTCGTCCTGGCGCCGATCGGCCTGCTGCTGCCGGCGCTCGTTTTGCGCGGATCCCGTCCGTGGCGAACGGCGACCGTTCACGCCGGCGCCTTGGCTGTCGGCGGCCTGGCGGCGATCGTGGCGACGATGGTCGTCCATCTGGCGGTCGCGCCCCTGCCGCCGATGCGCGGCGAGCCGGCCGGCGCGCGCGACGCCGCCTTCGTCTCGCCGACCTATCGAGCCTTCCTCGAAGGACGGCGTTCGCTGTCGCCGGCGGTGGTCTGGGCGGCGGGCGCGGACTATCGGCGCTACATCGCCGGCGATTTCGCCGGCACGCCCAAGGCCGACCCGAACGGCTCCTCGCCCCTGGCCTGGCCGGTGATGGGCGGGGCGATCAACTACCGCTGGGACAGCGACGGCCACACGACCAGCTATCTGCAACTGGCCGGCAATCCGGCGGGCTGGACGATCGGGCTGCTGGGTGTGCTCGGCGCGGCGGTGCTGCTCGTCCTGCGCGGGGCGCGAGATGACGAGGCGACCGCGCGTCGCCGCCTGATTCTGACCCTGCTGGCGGGGTGGGCGATCTTCATGGCCGCGCACTTGATGTTGGCTCAGCAGAGGGTCCTGTACCTCTATCACTACTTCCCGGGGCTGCTGCTCAGCTGGGCGCTGGCGGTCCTGGCCTTCGAGGAGGCCTGCGCCCGCTGGCCGGTCTTCGCGTGCCGGCGCGGCCTGCTGCTGGCGGGCGGGGCGGGTGCGGTGCTGCTGGGCTTCCTGTTCTACGCGCCCTTCACCTATCACCGCCCCCTGACCCACGCGGCCTGCGCCGCCCGGACCCTGCTGGATCCCCGCGTCGTCGATTGCCGTTAGGGCAGGGCTTGCGAGGTGATCGCGTCGCCCGCTACCACAGGCGTTCGCGGTCGTCCGCGAAGGGCCGAGCGGGACGCATGAGCGACATCACCATCGTCGATATCGCCAAGCAGGCGGGCGTCTCGATCAAGACCGTCTCACGGGTGATCAATCGCGAAGAGGGCGTCGGTCCCGAGACCCGCGCCCGGGTCGAGGACCTGATCACCAAGCTGGGCTACCGCCCCAACGTCTCGGCCCGCTCGCTGTCGAGCCGTCGCAGCTACCTGATCGGCGTGGTCTTCATGCGGGTCGGCGCCTACCACTATGTCGCCGAGGTCCAGGTCGGGGCCATGCGCGCCTGCCGCCGGGCCGGCTACCACCTCGTCATCGAACAGGTCGACGACCTGGGGCAGGGCAGGGGGCCCACCTTCGCCGAGGCGCTGAAGGCCGGACGCTTCGACGGTCTCGTCCTGACGCCGCCGATCTGCGACGACCCTGAGATCCTGGCGACCATCGAGGCCCAGGGGCTGGCCTATGTGCGTGTCGCCCCCGGTCGCGACTTCGGCCGCTCGCCCTACGTCTTCATGGACGACCAGCAGGCCGCCCACGACATGACCGCCCGCCTGTGGGATCTCGGGCATCGGCGGATCGCCTTCATCGATGGCCCCGCCGACCACGGCTCGGCCCGCCGCCGGCGCGAGGGCTACATGACCGCCATGGCCGAACGCGGCGCGCGCGTGCGGCCAGAATGGATCGCCAACGGAGACTTCATGCCGCTGTCGGGCTTGGAGGCCGGTGACCAACTACTGTCGCTGTCCGAACCGCCGACCGCGATCTTCGCGGCCAACGACGCCATGGCCCTGGGCGTGATCTCGGCGGCGTCCAAGCGCGGCCTTTCCTTGCCGCAGGACCTCACCGTCGTCGGCTTCGACGACGGTCCGCTGGCGGAATCCTCCTGGCCCAGCCTCACCACCGTGCACCAGCCGATCGCCGAAATGGCCGAGGCGGCGGCGCAGATGCTGATCGAAGGATTCGGCGACCCCCGTTTCCGCAACCGCACGGCCGCCAGGCAGCTCGACTATCACCTCGTGGAACGCGGCTCATCGTCGGCTCCGAAGTCCTAGGCTCTCGGGCTGGTTGAGGTGAATTGGGGCCGGTTTCTTTAAGTATTGGGAATTTTAAATCCCCTGTTTCCTGCGATTTTGCGATCAAAATTCCAGACAGCGGTGTCTTTGGAAAATGGTATAGACAACGTTGTCGTATCGTGATGTCAATCTACGACAACGTTGTCGTCGTCGGGACATCCCGCCAGCGCAGCGTCGGCTCAAGCCCCGGGACAAGGGGCGGAGGAAACATATCCCGGACGTCCAAACGGCGCCGGGAACCGGCTGGAACCGGCGGCGCGAAAGCGTCGATCCGTCGTCCGGTCCGCGCAGGAAAGGGGACAGACATGCGCACCATGCTCTTCGCTTCGGCCGCCCTGGCGGTCGTCTGCTTCAACGCGCCCGCCGCCTTCGCCCAGGAAGGCGAAGCCGTGCAGCTCGACGAGGTCGTCATCACCGCTCAGCGGCGTAGTGAAAACCTGCAGAAGACCCCGCTGACCGTCTCTGCGGTCACCGGCGACAAGCTGGAATCCCAGGGGGTCAAGACCGTGGTCGACCTGGCCAGCCAGGTGCCGGCCCTCCAGATCACCAACAGCGGCGCCGGCACGGCCCAGGTCTTCCTGCGCGGCATCGGCAGCACCAACACCACCGAGGTCGGCGACCCGGCGGTGGCCTACCACATCGACGGCATCTACCAGGCCCGCGCCACCTCGCTGGGCGCGCTGTTCTACGACATCGACCGGGTGGAAGTGCTGCGCGGCCCGCAAGGCACGCTGTATGGCCGTAACGCCACGGCCGGCGCCATCAACGTCATCACCAAGAAGCCTGTGCTCGGCGAGTACCAGGGCGCGGGCTCGCTCGACGTCGGCAACTACAGCGCCATCACCACCTCGGGCATGATCAACGTGCCGCTTGGCGAAGACCTGGCCGTCCGCGCCTCGTTCCAGCAGAGCCGCCACGACGGCTACGTCAACGCCATCAACGCCGGACCCGGCACCGGCGGCAACGACCGCTACGACCAGGACGACAAGTCAGCCCGCGTGCGGGTGCTGTGGAAGCCCAGCGACAGCTTCTCGCTGCTGGTCAACGCCGACTACCTGCACCAGGGCGGCGCCGGCGGCGGCGATCAGACCTATGGCACCACCAAGGTCACCGGCGATCCCTGGACCTGCTACTGCGCCACCAACATCTATCGCAACAACCGCTTCTTCAGCACCGGCGCCGAGGCCAACTGGGAGCTGGGCTTCGCGACCCTGACCTACCTGGTCGGCTACAACTTCTCCAAGCTCGACCGCAGCGGCGAGAACGCCAGCACGGGCGCGCCGAACTACTTCCTGGGCAAGGACTACACCTGGTCGCACGAACTGCGCCTGGGCGGCGACACCGGCAAGCTGAAGTGGGTGGTGGGCCTCTATCGCTTCACCGAAGACAACAACGTCGACTTCCGCGTCTTCCTGGCGACCAACTCGTACCTGTCGTTCATCCAGCCCGAGATCACCGCCGAAAGCATCGCCGTCTTCGGCCAGACCACCTACGAGGTCACCGACCGGTTCCGCGTCACCGGCGGGCTGCGCTACACCGAAGACAAGAAGGGTCGCACCGGCGGCACCTACCTGACCAATTCCAGTGGGGCGATCGTCTCGACGGTGGTGGCCAATATCGCCAGCGCCAAGTGGGACGCCACCAACTGGAAGATCGGCGCCGACTTCGACCTGACCTCGACCTCGATGCTCTATGCGAACATCGCCACGGGCTACAAGGCGGGCGGCTACTACGACGGCGTCACCGACAACGTCTACGCGCCGGAGAAGATCACCTCCTACGAGGCCGGGGTGAAGAACCGCTTCCTCGACAACCGCCTGCAGGTGAACGCCACGGCGTTCCTCTACGACTATCGCGACTTCCAGGTCAGCGCCCTGGGCACCATCGGCGGCCAGGACGCCACGGTCACCCTCAACGCCGACAAGGCCAAGATCTACGGCCTGGAGTTCGAGACCAACCTGGCGATCACCGAGCACGACCGCATCGACGCCACCCTGGGCTGGCTGCACGCCGAATACACCGACTTCGTGCTGCCGCGCGGGGACTCGTTCTCCAACAACAGCGCCAATGCGTCGGTGGCGGCCTGCTACACGACCAACTACTCGGCCGCCGCGCCGCGCTCGACCGACTTCTCCGGCTGCCGCATGGCCCGCACGCCGGAGTGGAGCATCAATCTCGGCTACCAGCACATCTGGGAACCGAGCTTCGGCGGCACCCTGACCGGCCGGATCCAGAGCCACTACGAAAGCGCCAAGAACCTCGAGTACCACGGCTTCGCCCAGAACCGGGAAGGGGCCTTCACCAAGACCGACGTCAGCCTGACCTACGCCAGCGCCGACGATCGCTGGACCCTGCAGGGCTATGTCCGCAACCTTGAGGACGACGCGGTCCGCACCGCCTCGTCGCCCAACTCGACGACGGGCCTGGCCACTAACGGGGCCGGTGAATACTACGCCCCGCCGCGCACCTACGGCCTGCGTCTGGGCGTGACCTTCTAGCCTTCTTTACTTCCCCCTCGCGCCCGGCGGACCCTGCCCGCCGGGCGTGCTTTGTTTTTCGTGTTCGCAAGCGAGTTTAGCCGATGATCCTCGACCGCCGCCTTCTGTTCCTGGCCGCCTCGGCCGCGATCCTCGGCGGTGCGGCCTCCGCCGCACCTAAGCAACCCGAACTGGGCGTCCGCGACGGCAAGGTCATCACGGTCGACGGCCTGAAGTTCCGCGACCTCGACCGCGACGGCAAGCTGGAGCCCTACGAGGACTGGCGGCTGTCGCCCGAGGCGCGCGCCGCCGACCTGACCCAGCGCATGACGCTGGACGAGAAGGCCGGCCAGATGATGCACGGAACCCTGCCGGCGACCGGTCCTATGGGCGTGGCCGGCATGGGCTCGGGCTACGACATGGCCAAGGCGACGCCGCTGGTCATCGACCGCCACGTCACCACCTTCATCACCCGCCTGGCGGGCGCACCGGCCTTCCTGGCCGAGCAGAACAACGCCATCCAGGCCGTCGCCGAGAAGGGCCGCCTGGGCGTGCCGGCGACGATCAGCACCGATCCGCGCCACCACTTCCAGTTCACGGCCGGCGCCAGCGTCGAGGCCGGCGGCTTCTCCAAGTGGCCCGAGGCCCCGGGCCTGGCCGCCATCGGCGATGCGGCGCTGGTGCGGCGCTTCGGCGACGTCGCCCGCCAGGAGTACCGCGCGGTCGGCATCCGTCAGGCCCTGTCGCCGATGGCCGACCTGTCGACCGAGCCGCGCTGGCCGCGCACCAACGGCACCTTCGGCGAGGACGCCGACCTCGTCGGCAAGATGACCAAGGCCTACATCCAGGGCTTCCAGGGCGGCGACACCGGTCTGGTCGCGAACGGCGTCTCGGCCGTGGTCAAGCACTGGGTCGGCTACGGCGCTTCGGCCAAGGGTTTCGACGGCCACAACAGCTACGGCCGCTACGCCGTCTTCCCCAAGGGCCAGTTCGACCTGCACGTGAAGCCGTTCGACGAGGCGTTCTCGGCCGGCGTCGTCGGCGTGATGCCGACCTACGCCATCCTGCAGGGCGTCTCGCTCGAAGGCACGGCGCTGGAGCCCGTCGCCGCCGGTTTCTCCAAGCAGCTGCTGACCAACCTGCTGCGCGGCAAGCACGGCTTCAAGGGCGTGGTGGTGTCGGACTGGGCGATCACCAACGACTGCGGCGAGACCTGCCGCAACGGCTTCCCGGCCGGCGTGCGCCCCGGCTTCGAGGGCTTCTCCACCGCCTGGGGCGTCGAGGATCTGGCCAAGGTCGACCGCTACGCCAAGGGCGTCAATGCGGGCCTGGACCAGTTCGGCGGCGTCGAGGATACGGCCGAGCTGGTGGCCGCGGTGAAGGCCGGCAAGATCACGGAAGGCCGCATCGACGAGTCCGTGAAGCGCATCCTGGTCGTGAAGTTCGAGCAGGGCCTGTTCGAGAATCCCTATGTCGATCCCAAGGCCGCGACGGCCGTGGTCGGCTCCAAGACCTTCGTCGCTGAGGGCCAGGCGGCCCAGAGCGCAGCTTTGACGGTGCTGGAGAACAAGAACGGCCTGCTGCCGCTGAAGGCCGCCGGCCGCAAGGTCTGGCTGAAGGGCGTCTCTCCCGAGGTCGCCAAGGCCCACGGCCTGACGCCGGTCGACGACTTGGCCCAGGCGGATCTGGCCATCATCCGCGCCGCCACGCCGTTCGAGACCCTGCACCCGAACTACACCTTCGGCAGTTTCCAGCACGAGGGCGACCTGTCGTTCAAGGACGGCAATGCCGACTACGAGGCGATCAAGGCCGCCTCGGCCAAGGTGCCGACCATCGTCAGCGTCTATCTCGACCGCCCGGCGATCCTGACCAATGTCCGCGACAAGGCCGCCGTGCTGATCGGCGACTTCGGCGCCAGCGACGAGGCCTTCCTCGACGCCGTGACCGGCAAGGCGCACGCTCGCGGCAAGCTGCCCTTCGAACTGCCGTCGTCGATGGCCGCCGTCGAGGCCCAGGCCGAGGACGCCCCGCACGACAGCGAAAAGCCGCTCTACCCGATCCATTACGGCCTGACCTACTGAGGACCCGCGACCATGATCCGTCTGACGACCGCCGCCAGCATCGCGGCCCTCTCACTGGCCGCCGGCGCCGCTCAAGCTCAAGCCCCCGCCCAGCCTTGGATGAACACCAAGCTCTCGCCCGACGAGCGCGCGGCCCTGCTGGAAAAGGAACTGACCCTCGACGAGCGCATCGGCCTGGTGCACGGTCCGATGTCGATGCCGATCTTCGGCATCAAGAAGCCCGAGGGCGCGATCGGCTCGGCCGGCTACATCCCTGGCATCCCGCGCCTGGGCGTGCCGGCCCTGCAGGAAAGCGACGCCAGCCTCGGCGTCACCAATCCGCTGGGCGTGCGGCCCGGCGACGGCGCCACGGCGCTGGCCTCCGGCCTGTCGCTGGCCGCGACCTTCAACAGCAAGCTGGCCTATGAGGGCGGGGCGGTGGTCGGCCGCGAAGCGCGCGCCAAGGGCTTCAACGTCCAGCTGGCCGGCGGCGTGAACCTGGCTCGCGACCCGCGCAACGGCCGCAACTTCGAATATCTCGGCGAAGACCCCTGGCTGGCCGCCAACCTGGCCGCCGCCCAGATCAAGGGCATCCAGGACCAGGGCATCGTCTCGACGATCAAGCACTTCTCGCTGAACGGCCAGGAGACCAGCCGCCACTTCGCCAACTCCATCATCGACGAGGCGGCCCATCGCGAGAGCGATCTGCTGGCCTTCCAGATCGCCGTCGAGAAAGGCCAGCCCGGCTCTGTGATGTGCGCCTACAACCTCGTCAACGGCGACTACAGCTGCGGCAATCCCCACCTGCTCAACGACGTCCTGAAGGGCGACTGGGGCTACAAGGGCTGGGTGATGTCGGACTGGGGCGCGGTCCACGCCACCGACTACATCCTCAAGGGCCTGGACCAGCAGTCGGGCGAACAGCTCGACGCCAAGATCTGGTTCGGCGAGCCGCTGAAGGCCGCCGTCGAGAAGGGCGAGGTCCCGGCCGCGCGCCTGGCCGACGCCAGCCGCCGCATCCTGCGCTCGATGTTCGCCGCGGGGCTGTTCGACAAGCCGGTGACCCCGGGCGGGGCCATCGACTATGACGCCAACGCCGAGATCGCCCGCGCCGCGGCGACCGAGGGCGTTGTGCTGCTGAAGAACCGCGAAGGCCTGCTGCCGCTGGCCAAGAGCGCCAAGACCATCGCCGTGATCGGCGGTCACGCCGACGCCGGCGTGCTGTCGGGCGGAGGCTCTTCCCAAGTCGTGCCCCCAGGCGGCGCCAAGCGCGTCGTGCCGCTGGGCGGCGAGGGCATGATGGGCCCGTTCCGCAGCCAGTACTTCAACGGCTCCTCGCCGCTGGCCGCGATCCGCAAGAGCGCGCCGGACGCCAAGGTCACCTTCGACGACGGCCGCTACATCGCCTCGGCCGTGGCCGCCGCAAAGGCCGCCGACGTGGTGGTGGTGTTCGGCAACCAGTGGATGGGCGAGGGCGAGGACGCCTTCGATCTCTCCCTGCCCAACGGTCAGGACGAACTGATCGCCGCGGTCACGGCCGCCAACCCCAACGCCATCGTCGTGCTGCAGACCGGCGGTCCGGTCTCCATGCCCTGGCTGAACAACGCCGGCGCGGTGGTCGAGGCCTGGTACTCTGGCGCCAAGGGCGGCGAAGCCATCGCCGACGTGCTGTTTGGCGCGGTCAATCCGTCGGGCCGCCTGCCGATGACCTTCCCGGCCTCGCTGAGCCAGTATCCGCGCGAAGCCCTGCCGGGCCGCGGCCTGCCCGAGAAGACCCAGTTCGACGTCAACTACACCGAGGGCGCGGACGTCGGTTACCGCCGCTTCGCCGCCACTGGCGACAAACCGCTGTTCCCGTTCGGTTACGGCCTGTCCTACACCTCGTTCGCCTATTCGAACCTGAAGGTGGAAGGCGGACAAACGGTCACGGTCAGCTTCGACGTCGCCAACACCGGCAAGGTCGAGGGCAAGGACGCCCCGCAGGTCTATCTGACCGGCGCGGCAGGCAAGCCGTTGCAGCGCCTGATCGGCTTCGACAAGCTGGCCCTCAAGCCCGGCGAGACCCGCCGCGTCACTCTGACCGCCGATCCGCGCCTGCTGGCCAGCTTCGACGCCAAGGGTCATCGTTGGGTCGTCACGGGGGGCGACTATCAGGTGGCCGTCGGCGCCTCGGCGACCGATCTGGCCCTGAAGGGCGCCGCCAAGGTCAAGGCGCGGACGCTGAAGCCGTAGGGGAGGGCGTAGTGATGAAGTCTCTGGTTTCCGGCCTGGCGCTGGCGCTCGCCGTCGGGCTTCCCGTTCTCGCGGGTCCCGTGGTCAAGACCACGAACGGCCCCGTCGAAGGCGTCGAGGCCGGTCCGGTCGCGGCCTTCAAGGGCGTGCCCTTCGCCGCGCCGCCGATCGGCCCTTTGCGCTGGCGCGCGCCCCAGGTCCCCAAGGCCTGGACCGCCGTCCGCTCCGCCGCCGAGTACGGCCCCGACTGCGCCCAGAACCCGTTTCCGGGCGACGCCGCGCCGCTCGGCGTCAAGCCGGCCGAGGACTGCCTCTATGTGAACGTCTGGACGCCGAAGGACGCGATCAAGGCCAAGGCGAAGAAGCCGGTCATGGTCTGGATCTACGGCGGCGGTTTCGTCAACGGCGGCTCCTCGCCGGCGGTCTACGCCGGCGACCGCTTCGCCCGCGACGGCGTGGTGCTGGTCAGCTTCAACTACCGGGTCGGCCGCTTCGGCTTCTTCGCCCACCCGGCGCTGTCGGCCGAGAACGCCGACGGCGGCCTCTTGGGCAACTACGCCTTCATGGACCAGATCGCGGCCCTCAAATGGGTGAAGGCCAACATCGCCGCTTTCGGGGGCGATCCGGACAACGTGACGATCTTCGGGGAGTCGGCCGGCGGCATGTCGGTCCACGCCCTGCTGACCACGCCCCTCGCCGAGGGCCTGTTCGACAAGGCCATCATCCAGTCGGGCGGCGGCCGGCCGCGCCTCCTGCCGTCGCTGCCGATCAAGGCCGCGCCGGGCGAGCGCTCGGCCGAGAGCGTCGGCGTCGCCTTCGCCGCCAAGGCCGGCGTGACCGGGGAGGGGGCTGAAGCCCTCGCGGCCCTGCGCGCCCTGCCGGCCGACGCGGTGGTTGACGGCCTGAACATGGCCACCTCCGGCGTTCCCACCTGGAACGGCGGCCCGATGGTCGACGGCAAGCTCGTCACCAAGCCGGTGCTCGACGCCTACGCCGCCGGGGAGTGGACCAAGACGCCGGTCCTGGTCGGAGCCACCGGCGCCGACGGCTTCTTCTTCGGCGGCACGCGCGACCAGGTCTTCGCCCCGTTCGGCGACAGGCGCGCCGAGGCCGAGACGCTCTACGACCCGACCGGCGACGGCGACATCAAGATCTATGGCTGGAAGGCCGCCGGCGACCGGATGTTCATCGAGCCGGCCCGCGAAGTCGCCCGCACGCTTTCAGCTCAAGGCGCGCCGGTCTGGTCGTTCCGCTTCTCCTACGTGGCCGAAAGCCAGCGCAAGGAGTGGTGGAGCGCCCCGCACGCCACCGAGATCCCGTTCGTCTTCGACACCGTCGACGCCCGCTACGGCGCGGCCCTGACCCCGGCCGACGCGGCCGCCGCCAAGGCCGCCCACGCCTACTGGATCGCGTTCGCGACCAAGGGAACGCCCGAGGCGGCCGGCCAGCCGGCCTGGCCGAAGTACGACGCGGCGGGCGACGTGATCATCGACTTCACCAATGACGGCGTGAAGGTCGGTCCGGATCCGGCGAAGGCGCGCCTCGACCTCGTCCAGGCGACCACGCCGCCGTCGGCGGGGAAGTGACATGGCTGAGCGTCTGGCCGACGCGGTGATCGACCGCGAGACCTTCCTGGCCCTGCGCCGGGTCCTGCCGGCGGCCACCAAGGCCTGCCTGCAGGACACCTTCGGCATCAGCGAGACCACCTGGGTCAAGCTGCGCGACGGCCGGCCGGTCAAGCGAGCGACGCTGGACCGGCTCTTGGAGCGCTATCGGCGGATGTGCGGCGAGACGAGCCGCAGGGCGGCTTAGATCCGAGGCAGCCCATCCATGATCGCCGTCAGGGCCAGAACCGTCTGGCCCTCCATGGCGCTGTGGCCCGCGTCGGTCTTCACGTAGCTGGCCGGCGGCGCGCCGACCTCTTCCAGCGCCGCGACCAGGCGCGAGGCCTGCGACAGCGGGCAGACCTGGTCGAAGCGGCCGTGGACGATGTGGATGTCGAGACCCTTCAGCGCGCCCGCATTGCGCACGATGTAGTCCGGCTCCAGGAACAGGCCGTTGGCGAAGAAGTGGGCCTCGATCTGGGCGAAGCACAGGGCGAAGTCGGCTTCGCCGAACTTTCCGGCGTCGGCGTTGTCGGGGATCATGTTCGAGATCGTGCCTTCCCAGACCGACCAGGCCACGGCGGCTTCGAGCTGGCGACGTCGCTCGGCCTCGGTCGCCGGGACCATGTCGAAGATCGCCTTGTAGGCGCCCATGATGTCGCCCCGGTCTTCAGGCGCGATCACCTCCACGAAGGCCTTCCACTCGTCGGGATAGGCGATGTAGGCGCCCGGTTCGGTCAGGGCGTAGGGCGTTTGGGTGAACGCCGCCGCATTGCCCTGGTACATGTAGAGCAGGTCTTCGGTCGCGCCGAGGAAGATGCCGCGCAGGATCAGCGAGGCCACCTTGTCTGCGTGGCGGATGGCGTAGGTCAGCGCCAGGGTGCTGCCCCGGCTGCCGCCGAACACGTGCATGCGGCCGGTGATCCCCAGCGCGTCGCGCAGCCTGTTGATGTCGTCGACCAGATGGTCGGTGGTGTTGTGGGTCAGGGCGATCTGCGGGCCGGCCGAGGCCACGGTCGGCTGGCTTTTGCCGCAGCCGCGCTGGTCGAACAGGATGACGCGATAGCGGTCGGGATCGAAGAAGCGGGCCATCGGCGGGGCGCAGGCGCCGCCGGGGCCGCCATGCAGGAACATCACCGGCTCGCCGTCCGGATTGCCGTATTCTTCCCAGTAGAGCTTGTGGTCGGGCGCGGTGTCGACCTGCAGCAGGCCGCTCTTGCTGGCGGTCGGCTGGGCGTATTTCCACTCGGTGGTGACCTTGCTGGTCGTGCGCAGCGTCGAGAAATTCATGACCGGTCTTCCGTAAGCGACTCCGTAAGGGTGGCTTACCAGTTCGGCCGGATCGAGGCTTGCAGCAAATGACCCTGGCCGCGCGCACTGGGGCGGCGCGCGGCCAGGGCTTTCAAATGCTTAGTACTTGTAGGTGAAGCCCATGAAGAAGCGGCGACCGAAGTAGCCCTGCTCGATCAGGCGGATGTCGCCGGCCGTCGAGACTTCTTCTTCCTTGGTCAGGTTCTTGCCTTCGACGAAGAGCTGCAGACCCTTCGGGCCCGGCTTCCAGGTGACCTTGCCGTCCAGGTAGCCGGTCGGCTCCTTGAACACCGGCTGGCCCGAGGTGTCCGCCGCCGACGACAGGTACTTCGAACGATAGTTGTAGGCGATACGGGCGTTGATCGGACCCTTGTCGTACCAGACCGTCAGGTTGGAGCTGCTCTTGGACAGGCCCGGGAACGGCAGCGGCGAGCCGTCGAGCGTCGAATAGAGCTCGACGTCCTTGGCTTCCTGGTAGGTGTAGTTGGCGTCGACGCCGAAGCCGGAGAACACGCCCGGCAGCCAGGTCAGGGCTGTCTTGCCGGTCAGTTCCAGGCCCGAGATCTTCGCGCCCTGGCCGTTGATGTAGGTGTTGTAGTTGTAGAGCACGCCGTCGCCATAGACGTCGACCTTGCCGATCAGCGTGCGCGAACTGACGTAGAACGACTTGATGTCCTTGTAGAACAGACCCAGCGACAGCTGGGTGTCGCTGTTGGGGTACCATTCGAACGACAGGTCGTACTGGTTGGCGCGATAGGGCTTCAGGTTCGGATTGCCGGCCGAGCAGCTGGGCTCGTCGAATTCGCCATTGGCGTCCGGCGAATTGTCGGTCGTGCAGCTGACCGTCGGCATCAGATAGTCCATCCGCGGACGAGCCATCAGCTGGGCGAAGCCGGCGCGAGCCGACAGCTTATTGGGCTGAAGCCACAGGCCCACGTTGAAGCTCGGAAGCCAGACCGTGTAGTCCTTGGTCATGCTGGCGATCGAGTTGCTCAGCACGTAGGTCGTCGAGGTGCCGCCATTGGTGGCCGCATAGGTCTCGCTACGGGTCTGCGCGCCGGTGCCGGTGGTCTTGGTGTGGACCCGGCGCCAGCCGAAGTTGCCCACCACGTCGTAGTCGAACAGCGGGAACTCGTAGTTGAACTTCAGGTACAGCGCGTCGGTCTGTTCCTGGATCTGATAGGGGATCTGCTCGTAGGTCTTGCCGTCGTTGCCGGTGGTGGTCGTCAGGTTGTTCAGGTTGAAGTGCGACGTGTCGAGGTACTGGGCGACCTGGTTGAAGTTCGGATAGAGCCAGGTCGAGGGCAGGGAGCCGCCGCCGTAGTAGAAGGCGTCGGGCAGCTGGGTCATCGCCTGCGAGAACACCGCGTTCGAGAACGCCCGCGACCAGGTCTCGGTCGTCGACCAATAGCCGGTGGTGTAGGCCGCCGAGGCGGCGGTCGGGCTGGTCTGGTCAGCCGTCTGGGTGCTCAGGATCGTCGCCGTCGAGTTGACCGCATTGGTGTAGATTACGGTGTCGTCGGCGGTGGAGTAGTCGTTGGTCCCGCCGTCGATGATGTAGCCGCCGTAGCCGTAGCCCTTGGTCGAGAAGTCGGTGCCGCGGCCGCCGAACTCGATCTTCTTGATGAACGGCAGGTTGGTCTCGTAGTCGAAGTCCAGCTTGTACTGCTTCTCTTCCGAGGCCGAGTTCGACGGACG
>NZ_QHJY01000282.1 GCF_003185805.1 Caulobacter sp. D5 | reverse complement strand
CGAGGTTGCGGCCTTCGACCCCCGGGGCCGCGCCGCCCATCAGGCCCAGACGCCCGGTGACGTCGACCAGGTCGATCAACTGGGCGCCGGCCCGCAGCTGGGTCAGGCCGACCGCGTCCTGGCGGTTCTCCACCGTGCACCCGAGAATATCGACATAGAAGCGCTCCATGGCCTTGGGGTCGCGGACCCGCAGGACGAGGTGGTCGAGGCCGATCAGGCGCATGGCGGGCGATCTCCTAGTTCGGCCCTAGTTCGGCGAGGTCACCGTCGCGCCCTGGGCCTTCAGGCGATCCAGCACGCCGTTCCTCGGCAACAGGAAGGCCAGATCCACCACCGCCACCGTGACACCGGGACGATTGAGCGCCTCCGACAGCGCCTTGGCCGACTGGCCGATCTGGTCGTCGAGCAGGCCCGCCCCGCCCGGCGCGCGCAGCAGGCAGCGCTGCGCGGCGCTGGACGAGTAGCGGGCGCGAACGGCGGCGATGTCGCCGTCCGCCCAGTCGCGGCCCAGGGTGTTCCAGCGCGGGGCCTCGTAGTCGATCTCGTTGAGGGCGTCGCGCAGACAGGCGAGGTTGGCCTCGTCCGACAGCTTGCCGGCGCTGGAGAGCACCGGACCCAGGCGATACTGGCTCATGGCCTTGACCTTGACGCCCTTGGCCTTGGCCATGCGTTCGATGGTGCTGACCGGCTTGGCCTCGGAAAGGCCGGCGGCCTGACGGAAGTCGGACAGCAGGATGAAGCCCGCCACCGCCGGCTTCCAGTCCTTGTAGGGCACGGCGGTGCGCCTGGCCTGGGTGCGGGCCTTGACGAAACGGTCCTTCAGGTCGGGCGGCAGGCGGTCTTCCAGCTTCCTGCCGAAGCCCTGGCGCACGCCGCCCCCGCCGGTCAGCACGAACTTGGTGATCTGCATCGGCCCCACCGAGGCCTCGGGCGGCACGAGCACGAGACTGGCCTGGTCGAGGGCGCGGTTGAGGCGCGGACTGTCCCACTTCAGCTGGTGCGGCAGGGGCGCGGCCGAGCCCAGCACGTAGAGCTTGGCGCCGTTCTTCTCGACCAGCCACAGGGCCGGGCCCGGCGGCCGGGCGACGACCAGCAGCTCCTCGACCACCGCGCTGCCGGGATCGGCCGGTTGCAGCTCGACGGTGGGAGACGGTGTCTGAGCCAGGGCCGGAACCGAAACGGCGAAGGCGAGCGCGGCGACGGCGGCGATCCGGGCGGTCTTGGCGGCCATGCGTCGTTCTCCTGGGTAGGCTCACAGACATAATGCGCGTCGGCGGATGGCGAAACGGGGGCCTGAAGGGGGTCTGTCTTGCGTGAAGCGGCCGACGCATGGCTGTCTGCCTGCGCTGTTCGGCGATCCTGGAGGGGAAACATGCGCGGATTGATGAGCGCGGCCTGCGTGGCCGCCGTCCTGGCCGGCACGGTCGTGTCGCCAACCCTGGCGCAGACGCCTGCCTCAGCCGTCGCGCCCTCCCCCGCCGCGCCGTCTCCCGCCACCCAGGCGCTGAAGACCCTGATCGACGAGCACTGGGCCTGGTGGCTGAAGGGCGCGCCCATCCAGGCCACGCTGCTGGGCGTGCGCACCTATGACGACCAGCTGGACGATCCGTCCCTGGCCTTCGCCGACCGCCGCGCCGCCGAGGCCGCCGCCTTCCTCAAGCGCCTGGACGCCATCTCGGATGCGGGCCTGTCGCCGGCCGACCGGGTCAACAAGGCGATCCTGCACCGGATGCTGAGCGAGCAGGTCGAGGGCAACGGCTTTGGCCAGCGCACCATGCTGTTCTCCAGCATCGGCAGCTGGCACCAGTCTTTCGCCGCCCTGCCCGACATGCTGCCGTTCTTCACCAAGGCCGACTACGACAGCTACCTGACCCGGCTCGACCTCTATCCGGCCTATAACAAGGCCTCGATCGAGACGGTGCGCGCGGGCCTGAACAAGGGCTACGTCCAGCCGTGCGAGCCGATGAAGGCCTTCGGGGCGACCATCACCGCCTCGATCGCCAAGGATCCGGAGGCCTCGACCTTCTACAAGCCGTTCAAGGCCAGGAAGCCCTCGACCATCAGCGACGCCGACTGGGCGGCCATGCAGGCCCGGGCGAAAGCGGCGATCACGGCCAAGGTCAATCCCGCCTACCAGGCCCTGTCGGACTTCTACGAGAAGGACTACGCGCCCAAGTGCCGGACCAGCATCGGCGCCTCGGCCCTGCCCCAGGGCGCCGCCTGGTACGCCTATCAGGTGCGGGTGATGACCACGACGACCAAGACGCCCGAGGAGATCCATCAGCTGGGCCTCTCCGAAGTGGCCCGCATCCGCGCCGAGATGGACGAGGTGGCCAAGAAGAGCGGCCTCGCGCCCGACCGCAAGGCCTTCATCGAGAAGCTGCGCACCGACCCGAAATACTACGCCAAGACCCCGGGCGAACTGATGCGCGAGGCGACGTTCCTGGCCAAGACCATCGACGGCTGGATGCCCAAGCTGTTCGGAACCCTGCCCCGCCTGCCCTACACCGTGCGCGAGATCCCGGCCGAGATCGCCGAGGGCAACACCACCGCCTATTACAACGCCGGCTTCGCCAGCACGGGCGCGCCGGGGGTCTATTTCGTCAACACCACGCACCTAGACCAGCGGCCGCTCTACGAGATGCCGGCCCTGACGGTGCACGAGGCCGTGCCCGGCCATCACCACCAGATCTCGCTGCAGCAGGAATTGGACCTGCCGGAGTTTCGCAAGAACGCGGCCTTCTTCACCGGCTTCGTCGAGGGCTGGGGCCTCTATTCCGAGCGCCTGGGCATCGAGATGGGCCTTTACGACACCCCCGAGAAGGACATGGGCCGCCTGTCCTACGAGATGTGGCGCGCCTGCCGCCTGGTGGTCGACACCGGCATCCATTCCAAGGGCTGGACCCGCGACCAGGCCATCGCCTTCATGCTCGAAAACACGGCCCTGACCCGCACCAACATCGAGGCCGAGGTCGACCGCTACATCACCTGGCCCGGCCAGGCCCTGGCCTACAAGTTGGGCGAGCTGAAGATCCGCGAGCTGCGGGTGCGGGCCGAGACGGCGCTGGGCCCGAAGTTCGACATCCGCGGCTTCCACGACGCGGTGCTCAAGAACGGCGCGGTGCCGCTGGACGTGCTGGAGACGCAGGTGGACGCCTGGATCGCGGAGAAGAAAGGCGCTTAGGAGCCCTTCCCCCTTGATGGGGGAGGGGTTGGGATGGGGGTGACACTGCGCTTGCCCATCCAAGGACGGCGGCAGCACTAACCGCTGTAACCACCCCCAACCCCGGCCCTTCCCCCATCAAGGGGGAAGGGAGATGCGCCCCGATGTCCGCCAACCGGATCCCGATCTCATAAACCATGCGGCGCCGCACAATGACGCGCCGATCTCGGCTTGATTTTTGGACGAAGTCGTCCATTTATCCCGCGACGCGTCCGCCAGGCGAATAATCGCCGCGTCTGGACGCCCTCCTTTCTTGCAGGATCAGGCCATGGCCGAGGCGAAGAAGAAGAAGCTGGTTCCGCTGCTGGTCGCCGGCGTCGCCGGCGCGGCCATCCTGGTCGGCGGCGTGTTCTGGTACATCGACAAGCAGCGGTTCGAGAGCACCGACAACGCCTTCGTCCAGGCCGACACGGTCTCGGTCAGCCCACAGGTGACGGGCTATGTCGCGCAGGTTCTGGTCGCCGACAACCAGCGGGTCGAGGCCGGCCAGGTGCTGGCCAAGATCGATCCCTCGACCTTCCAGGCCAAGCTCGACCAGGCGATCGCCAACGCCGCGGCGCTCGACGCCGCCATCAAGAGCGTCGACGACAAGGCCATTCTCGAACAGGCCCTGATCCAGCAGCGTCAGGCCGGCGTGAGCAGCGCCCAGGCCGACGCCGGCCGGGCCCGCGCCGACGTCGAGCGCTACGACGCCCTGGCCAGGCAGGGCTGGGTGTCGCAGCAGAAGGTCCAGACCGAACGCGCCGGCGCCAAGCAGTCGGACGCCGCCGTCGCCAGCGCCCAGGCCGCCCTCGAGGCCGAGCGCCGCACCGCCGGCGCCCTCGGCT
>NZ_QHJY01000281.1 GCF_003185805.1 Caulobacter sp. D5 | reverse complement strand
CCCCAGCCGGTGATGGGCGCCGACGCCGACTTCAACCGCCGCATCACCCGCGACGAGGCGACCAAGGCCGCGATCTCGCGCTTCAAGCTGCTCGACAAGGACGGCGACGGCCGACTGACCCTTGCCGAACTGCCCAAGACGTCGATGCAGAAGATCCTCGACGGCGAAGGCGACGAGCGCGGCGGCAAGGGTCGTGGTCGCGGCCGCGGCGGTCCCCCGCCCCGCGGCTGACGCCTCTCTGGAGCGTGGCAGGCGCCGAAACCGCTCACACTTTCGGCTGCCACGCTCTCTAGCCGCTGACCACCCCGGCGATGATGTTGATCCCCAGCGCCAGGATCGCGGTGTTGTAGAAATAGGCCGTCACCGCATGAGTGGTGACGAGGTTGCGCAGCGCCCCGGTGCGCACGTCGTTGTCGGAGACCTGGAAGGTCGCCCCGATGCTGAAGGCCAGATAGACGAAGTCCTTGTAGGTGCGGGCAGGCTCTCCGGGAAAGCCGAACCCGCCCTTCCCCGGCCCGCCGCCGAAATGCCGGTGGGCGTAGTGCAGCACGAACACCGAGTGCAGCACGATCCATGACAGCAGCAGGGTGACCCCCGCGCAGGCCGCCGTCAGGTCCTTGACCGCGGTCGCCGCGGAGCGCGCGCCGATCATCGCCGCCACCACCGCCGCCAGGCTGGCGGCGATCGCCGACAGCACGATCAGCAGCATGATCGAGCGCCCCTCGTCCTCGGCCGCGGCCTTGGCGCGAACCTTCGCCTCGTCGGCGGTGAGGAACAGGCGCCACAGCAAAACGGCGTAGATCAGCGCCCCGACGTCCCAGCCGATCAAAATATGCGTGCTTCCGGGCAGATTCATTTGGCGGGCCAAACCCCACCCCAAAAGCCCTGCCAGAAAGCCCGCGAGAAGCTTCCAATGCCTTGTAAACACTGAGGTCTTTTCCACCTTCAAGGCGCCTTTGCTCATCACTCTCAACCTGCCTTTTCGCGCGACAATCGTCCTTAACGCCGCATTTGTCTCGCCTGACACGTGAAACCGAACTCGGCTTCACCGGTTACTTCACCGGAACACCGGAACGACGCCATGACCGACCCCGACTCCCCGCCGCCTCTGGAGCCGCAAACGCCGGACGAACCGCCGGGCTCTACGCCCGACGAAGTCCCGCAGCAGCCGCCTCCGGTGCAGCCGGGTGACGATCGGCCATACGGCGCCGGACCGGGCCTGTTTCCTCCCGTGACCAGTCCCGATTAGGAGCAAGACATGGACCTCGACAGCGAACGGCCCCGGGGCCGCCGAGGCTTCGCCGCCATGGATCCGGAACGCCGCCGCGAGATAGCTCGCAAAGGCGGCGCCAGCGTCCCCAGCGAGAAACGCAGCTTCGCCAAGGACCGCGACCTGGCCGCTAACGCCGGCCGCAAGGGCGGTTCCTCGTCGCGCGGCGGCGGCCGCCTCGGCGCTCGCGACCTCTAGCAATGCCGCGGCCGAGGGGGGGACGGGCGGCGCGGCAGAGCGTAGCGGCGCACGTATCAGGATTTTAGGGCCCGGATCGGCTGACCGATCCGGGCTCTTGGGCTGTCCGCCATCCAGCGGCCGGCCGCAGTTTGCTGTTTTCGATATTCAGGACCGCAGCGCGAAGACGCCGAAGGCGGGATTCTCGCTGATCCAGCGCGCCTCGACGCGCCAGCCGGCCCGGCCCGCCATCCCGGCGAAGGCCTCGGGGTCGTACTTGTAGGAATTCTCGGTGTGGATGGTCTCGCCGGCCGCGAAGGCGATCGACCGGCCCGCAACCTCCACCGTCTGGTCCTTCAGGCTGACCAGATGCATCTCGATCCGGCTTTCGGCGGCGTTCCACACCGCCTTGTGCGCGAAGGCGTCGAGGTCGAACCGCCCGCCCAGTTCGCGATTGATCCGGACCAGCAGGTTCTTGTTGAAGTCCGCCGTCACCCCGGCCGCGTCGTCATAGGCCGGGATCAGCACGTCCTGCCCCTTGGCGATGTCGGCCCCGACCACGAACAGCGCGCCGGGTCCCAGCAGGTCGCGCGCCGCCTTCAGGAATTCGACCGCCTCGTCCGTCGGGAAGTTGCCGATCGTCGAGCCGGGGAAGAAGCCGACCGTGGGCCGTCCCCGCGCCGCCTTCGGCAGGCCCAGCGGATGGGTGAAGTCGCCCAGGGCCGGCGCCACCTCCAGGTCCGGATAGTCGGCGCGGATCGCCGCGGCGGCGGCGTCCAGGGCCGAGGCGCTGATGTCCATCGGCGCGTAGACCGACAGCTGCGGCGCGGCGTCCAGCACGATCCGCGTCTTGGTGCTGGCCCCGCTGCCGAACTCGATCATCGCCGCGCCCCGCGGAATGCGGGCGGCGATCTCCGGCGCGATGGCGCGCAGCAGCGCCGTCTCGGTACGGGTCGGATAGTATTCGGGAAGCTCGGTGATCGCCTCGAACAGGCGCGAGCCCTCGGCGTCGTAGAAGTACTTGCTGGGCAGGCTCTTGGGGCTGGCGCCCAGGCCCGCCAGAACGTCGTCTCGAAAGCTCGTGTCCATCGTGCGCTCGCGCCCGCCGGCCCCGTCGCGCGCCAGGCGCACGCCGGCGAACATCCAGCGCTGGCCGGGGTGGAAGAAATTGCGATAGCTGGCCCGCGCATGGCCCGGCGGCGTGCCGGCGGCCCCGCCGCGCAGCACCATCTGGCCGACCATGAACTTGCCGTTGTACTCGCCCAGCGCTCCTGCGCCGGGCCGGAAGCCGGGATAGGCCGCATAGGCGCTGGCGGTCCATTGCCAGGTCTCGCCAGACATCTGCTCCAGCCGCTCGCCCGAGCGCGCGGCCAGCTCCCACTCGGCCTCGGTCGGCAGGCGCGCGCCCGACCACAGGGCGAAGGCGGCGGCCTCGTAATAGCTGACATGCGCCACCGGCGCGGCCGGATCCACCGGGCGACGACCGGAGAGACCGAACTCTGTCCAGGCCCCGTCCTCCTCCCGACGCCAGTAGAGCGGCGCCTCCCAGCCCTGGGTCTGCACCATTGCCCAGCCGTCCGACAGCCAGAACTCCGGCCGCTCGTAGCCGCCGTCCTCCATGAAGCCCAGCCACTCGCTGTTGGTCGACAGCCGGTCGGCCAGGCGGAAGGGCTCGATGAACACGCGGTGGCGCGGCCGCTCGTTGTCGAAGGCGAAGCCACCCTCCTCCGCGCCGATCGTCGCCAGCCCGCCTTCGAAGCCGACGAAGCCCAGGCTTTTGGCCACCGGGCGGAGCGGATCGGGCCGCTCGCGATAGGCCGGCTGCAGCGGCGACTGGGCGAAGAGATGCTGGATGTCCATCAGCAGCAGCTCCTGGTGCTGCTCCTCGTGGGCCAGGCCCAGCTCCAGCCGCTCCAGCATCTCCGGCGACAGCGGACCCGACAGCAGGCGGGCCATGGCCGCGTCGACATGGCGGCGATAGGCCCCGACCTCGACGCAGGACGGCCGGGTGATCAGGCCGCGCTGCGGTCTCGGCTGACGGGGCCCCAGGGCCTCGTAATAGGAGTTGAAGATGTAGCCGAAGGCCGGGTCGTACGGCTGGTAGCCCGGCTGGAACGGCGCCAGCAGGAAGGTCTCGAAGAACCAGGTCGTATGGCCCCGGTGCCATTTGACCGGGCTGGCGTCCGGCATCGACTGCGCCGCCTGGTCCTCGGGCGACAGCGGGGCGGCCAGGGCCTCGGTCCGTTCGCGCACGGCGCGGAAACGGGCCAGGGGCGTGTCGGCGACCGCGGCGACGGCGGACAGGACCAGGGTGTCGTCGGGACTCATGCACGCTCCTGGTGAGGACGGTCCGCGCGCGCGGACAGGTGATCACAACGAACCCGGAGCTTGGGCGTTCCGCGGGACGAGGGCAATGCGACCTGCTGCCAGCATGGTGTCATCAGCAGTTCTCAATTCCTATTGAATTGATCTGGATTGCTCCACGCGGTCTGCGGGAGCGACAAGCGGACAAAATCCGCTTCGGCGGCGCCCCGTCTTGAAGAGTTTAGCGATGTCCTTCGCCTCGCCGCCCTTTCCTCACTCGCCCCGCCCCGGCGACACGCCGTCGCCATCGACCCCGGACGAACCGCCGATCCTGATCGTGCCGGGCCTCTACAATTCCGGTCCCGACCACTGGCAGAGCCACTGGGAGCGCGCCCTGCCCAACGCCGAGCGCGTGGACCAGACCGACTGGGAGCGCCCCACCCTCGGCGACTGGACCATCAGCCTGGCCGAGGCCGTGCGCAGCCGTCCCGGCGCGATCCTGGTGGCCCACAGCCTGGGCTGCGCCCTGGTCGGCCACCTGGCCCAGGTCACCGGCGGTCGCGGCGTGCGGGGCGCCCTGCTCGTGGCGCCGGCCGACGTCAACCGCGAGGGTCCTGCCGGCCGGCTGCTGATCGGCTTCTCACCCATTCCCCGCAGCCGCCTGCCCTTCCCCAGCCTGGTGGTGGCCAGCCGGGACGACCCCTACGTCGCCATCGACCGCGCCGAGGCCTTCGCCCGCGGCTGGGGCTCGCGCTTCGTCGATCTGGGCCGGGCGGGCCACATCAACGTCGAGTCCGGCCACGGCGCCTGGCCGCGCGGCCGCGCCCTGCTGTCGGAGCTGATCCGCGCCACGGCCGGACACTCCGGCGCGCAGCCGCGCGACAATCCCGCATAGATTGCATTTCCGAGACATTGCGGCATAGTCGAACCCAACGACCGCAAAACCGGGGGGATCGGCCATGGCCACGCGCCGCAACATGCTCAAACTTGTCGGCTTCGGCGGCGGCGCCGTCTTCGCCGGAACCGCGCCGGGCCTGTCGGCCCTCGCCGCGCCGCTGCCGGTGCGCAAGGAAATCAATTCGCTGAAGCTGAACGACCCGACGGTCGTGGCCCTGCGCGACGGGGTGCGGATCCTGAAGGCCCGCACCGCCGGCCAGGGTCCGACCTGGACCGACATGGCCAACATCCACGGCACCGACCGCGGCTTCAACAAGTGCCCGCACGGCAACTGGTACTTCCTGCCCTGGCACCGCGCCTACGTGACCATGTACGAGCGGATGATCCGCTCGGTCACCGGCTATCTCGGCTTCGCCATGCCCTACTGGGACTGGACGGCCAACCGCAAGGTGCCCCAGGCCTTCTCCGACCCCACCTACAACGGCCAGACCAATTCGCTGTACGAGCCGACGCGCAACAACGGCGTGGTCCTGACCGACGACATCGTCGGCCAGGGGGTGATGGACCGGATCTACAACGAAACCAACTACGAGCTGTTCGGCACCTCGCGCCCGCGCGGCCAGAACAACCTCGACCCCAGCTGGATCACCACCCGCACCGGTACTCAGGGCGTGCTCGAATCCACGCCGCACAACCTCGTGCACGTGCGGCTGGGCGGCTGGATGCCGACGACGCGCTCGCCGATGGATCCGATCTTCCAGATGCACCACGGCAACATCGACCGCATCTGGTGGCGCTGGAACGGCCTTGGCCGCCAGAACACCCAGGAAGGCCTCTGGCAGAACATGGTCTTCCAGAACAACTACCTGGCTCCGAACGGCTCGTGGTGGTCGACCACCCCCAACCAGGTGCAGCAGGTCACGGCCCTGGGCTACACCTACGGCGCGACGCCCACCCGCCTCGGCGTGGCCGGGGCGAGCCAGATCTCGGACAAGCGCGTCACCCAGATCTTCGCCCGCGGCTCGGCGACGGCGGCCTCCGATCTTGGCGTGCGCTCCCTGGCCGCCCGCAAGCGCTCGACCGAGAACGGCGCCCAGTTCCTGGCCAGCGCCCAGGCCGGCGGCGACCGCCAGGCGTTTCTGGGCGCGACCAAGCCGCAGACCGGGGGCACGCCCCAGGCCCTGCTCGGCTCGCGCGTCCTGGCCCTGATCAGCGGCCTGACCCCGTCGTCCGACAATGTCGAGGTGAAGGTCTATATCGACGGCCCGGGCAGCGGCGGCGGATCGCGCGAGGGCGATCCCGGCTATGTCACGACCATCGGCTTCTTCGGCTCCGAGGGCCATGCCGGCCACGGCGGCGGCGGCGAAGGGATCTCGGCCTCGGCCGACCTCACCCCGTCCCTGCAGGCCCTGACCGCCGCGGGCGTCACGGTCGGCGACGACATCCGCGTGCGGCTGATCGCGATCGACTCCAAGTCGGGCGCGCCGGCCCCCGAGACCGTCGCCAACGCCAAGGTCGAAATCGTCATCGTTTGACCACAGGCGGGGGCGAAGCTGAGGCAGGAGACAGGATCATGTCGCGCTTCCTCGCCCTCGCCCCCACCCTTGCCGTCTCACTCGGTTTCTTCGCCTGCTCGGCGAGCGCCAACGCCACGGCCGTCGTCGGCCGCCCGGCCGAGGCGGCCCTGGCCCGCGACGCCGCGGCCGAACGCTGCCCCGGCCTGCAGCTGGTGGCTCGCGTCGATGGCTACACCCCGCCCCGCTCGGGCCAGGTGGACCTCGTTTTCGCCCTGGTCACCGCTCAAGGCGTGCAGACCCTGGGCCGCACGGCCGTCTTTCCGCAGACCGCCTTCTCGACCGGCAAGGGCGATCCGGCCCAGAGCTTCGGCTTCCGCGTCGACCGCCAGGGCCTGGACGCCGGCAGGGCCCGCCTGCGCCTGACCCTCGAAGCTGTGTCGGGCGACGGCGACGGCGCAACCGCGGTGCTGGGCGAGGCGCGCCTGGCCGCAATCGCCGAAGGCGGCTGCTGAGCTCACCCCAAAACGAACAAGCCCCGCGAGCCAGAGCGGCTCGCGGGGCTCGTACTGATACGGATACTTCGGCCGGGGTCGCGATCCTCAGCGCCTGCTCAAGCCTCCCTACGGGCGAGCGCGCTGTTCCGCGAAGATCCGGTCGTTACGCTATCTCACTAAGCAGCGGCCTGGCGGCTGCGCACGCGGCTCATCCAATCGTCCGGATAGGTTTCGCGGACGACGATCGACTTGAACTGGCCGACCGGGATACGGGCGGCGTCGCCCGGCTGCAGGTCGCGCGAGATCGAGTGACCGGCGAACTCTTCGATGATCGTGATCACCTGGCTGCTGCCGGCGGCGTTCTCGATGAGGATCATGGGATGTCCCTGAATTGGGAGGGTTTGTGAGAAGCTGTCGAGGCGCGTCAGAGGACGCGGCGTTCCTGCGGCAGGCTCTGGCGGGTCCAGGCGTCGATGTCGGACGGCGACTGGAAGCGACGGAAGGCCCCCTGGGTGTGATCCGGGCAGTAGGAGGCGCGCTTGCTGGCGGTCTCGCGGCCGCAGAAGCCGAAGTCGCCGGCGTCCGGATTGCCGATCGGCCAGCGGCACGAGTGCATCGACAGGTCGAGAATGCCGGCGGTGGGGGTCAGGTCTTCCATCACCGCGGCCTGCGGGCGGAGCGCCGGACGGGCCTGGGCCGGAGCCGCGGCGCGAGCACGCGGGGCCTGGCGGGAGACGCGGACGGCGACGGTGCGCGGCCTGACCGGGGTCTCGCGGGCGGTGATGCCCAGGCGGTGGATCTTGCCGATGACCGCGCTGCGGCTGACGCCGCCGAGCTGCCGGGCCACCTGGCTTGCGCTCAATCCTTCGAGCCACAGCTTCCTGAGCGTGGCGGTACGTTCCTCGTTCCAGTCCATGACGCTTTCCGCTTGTTTTGGCGCGGGATCAGCTCCCCGCCTCTCTTGGGTAGAATCATGGTTAACGGTGGTCAAATTCTTCCGTGCATACCCACGGTTCTCGAAATCACATTTCTCCTGCGAATCTCGCTAGATAGCGTGCGTTGTCGCAGGGAGGCCCGAAAGACTGCGGCAAGACCTTGACCGAATAACGTCGTTCCACGATGAATTCACGGGTCAGAAACCGGCTTGGATTTGAATGCGGCGCGGCGTCGCAAGCCTTGCGACATAACGCCTATCGGGGATTGTGATGCGTACCCTCACCGTCGTGGCCGCAGCCATGCTCTGCGTCTCTCTGGCCGCCTGCTCGCCCAAGGGGGAGACTTCCGGCGAAACCGCCGCCACCCCCGCCGCGCCCGCGACCCCGCCGCCGACAGACGCCGAGAAGGCCGCCGCCGTGGCCGCCCTCCCCGCCCCCTACAACACCGGCGACCTGCTGAACGGCCAGAGCAAGTTCGCCCTCTGCCGCTCGTGCCACACCATCACGCAGGGCGGCCCCAACATGACCGGCCCCAACCTCTACGGCGTCTTCGGCCGCAAGGCCGGCGCGCATCCGGGCTACGCCTATTCCGACGCCGTGAAGGCCGCCGGCTTCACCTGGGACGCCGAGCACCTTGACCACTGGCTGGCCAATCCGCGCACCGCCCTGCCCGGCACCAAGATGACCTTCGCAGGGCTCGCCACCCCCAAGGACCGGATCGACCTGATCGCCTATCTGAAGGTCGAGACAGGCTACAAACCGACGCCCCCGGCCGCTCCCGCCCAATGAACGACCGCGTCGCCCTCCTGACCCGGCTCTACGCGGCCTTCAACCGCGGGGACTTCGAGGCCTTCTGCGCCGAGCTCGATCCGGCGATCGACTGGCCCGACCAGATCGGCGGCGGTCGCGTGCAGGGTCTGGAGGCGATGCGCGACTTCTGGTCCCGTCGCGACGCGATGGTGCGGGTAGAGGCCAATCCGATCGATTTCATCCCGCTGGACGACGACCGGGTGGCGGTCGCCGCCAAGCAGATCGTCACCAATCTGCAGGGCCGTCTCTGGTCCGACATCCTCGTGCGACATATCTACACCTTCCATGCGAGCCGGGTGGCGCGCATGGATGTCGCCGAAGAGCGTGACGAGGCGTAAGGCATGGCAAAGGCTGAAGTGTTGCTGACCCGGCACTTCGACGCGACGCGCCGCCGCGACCTCGAGGCCGTCGTCGCGCAACTGCACCCCGACATCGCCTTCGCCAACATCCTCGAAGGCGGCGACGTCGTGGGGATTGATGCCGCGCGCGGCTATTTCCAGCGCCAGTTCGCCATGGCCGGCGTCGACATCGGCCTGATGCGCGTGCGGCCCCAGGCCGACGGCTGGGTGCACGCCGACGTCGAGATCACCCTGCGCCGCCCCGACGGCCGCCTGTGGTCGCAGAACAGCGCCGTGATCGCCTATCTGCTGCGCGACGGCCTGATCGTGGGCATCGACCCGCAGCCGGATCCAGGGACGCGGTAGAGACGCCTTCGGCGTCCCCCTCAGTCGCTCCGCGACAGCTCCCCCAGAGGGGGAGCATCTTGAAGAGCGCCGCACCAGCCAGATCCTCCCCCTCTGGGGGAGGTGGCCCGGAGGGCCGGAGGGGGTCCTCCCCTAAGCCAGCAGATCCGCGCAGGCGTCCAGCACCGCCTCCGCATCCAGCCGATACTTCCCATAGAGATCCGGCAGATCCCCCGACTGGCCGAAGGTCTCCAGGCCAAGCGCCCGCAGGCGATGGCCGCGCACCGAGCCCAGCCACGACAGCGCCGCCGGCGCCCCGTCGATCAGGGTCACCAGACCCGCCTCACGCGGCAGCTCGGCCAGCAGCCGCTCGATCGTCGAGGTTCGCGCCGCGCCGTCGGTCCAGCGCGAGCGGCCCGCCGCCGTCCAGTCGCGGTGCAGCACGTCGGGCGAGGTGACGGCCAGCAGTCCTGCCCCTGGCTCGTCCTCCAGCAGGGCCGCGTGAGCCTCCAGGGCCTCAGGGGCCAGGGCCCCGCAATAGACCACGGCCAGCCGCGTCTCGGGCGCCGGGCGCTTGAGCCAGTAAGCCCCTTCGACGACGCCCGTCCGCCAGGCGTCGTCCGCGCGCTCGGCCTGGGCGATGGCCCGGGTCGACAGCCGCAGATAGGTCGAGCAGCCGTCGGTCGCCTGGATGCGCGCGAAGGCGTGGGCCATCAGCACCGCCGTCTCGTCGGCGAAGGCGGGCTCGTAAGCGTCCAGCCCCGGCTGGCTCATGCCGATGAGGGGCGAGCCGATCGACTGGTGCGCGCCGCCTTCGGGGGCAAGCGTCAGGCCCGACGGCGTGGCCACCAGCAGGAACCGGGCGTCCTGGTAGCAGGCGTAGTTCAGCGCATCGAGGCCGCGGGCGATGAACGGGTCATAGAGGGTGCCGACCGGGAACAATCGCTCGCCGAACAGCGGCGCGGTCAGGCCCAGGGCCGCCAGGACGATGAACAGGTTGTTCTCGGCGATGCCCAGCTCGACGTGCTGGCCGGTCTCGCCCATCGACCACACCTGGGCCGAGGGGATGCGGCGGCGCTTGAAGACGTCCTCGTGCGCCCGGCGATGGAACACCCCGCGCCGGTTCACGAAGCCGCCGAGGTTGGTCGATACCGTTACGTCCGGCGAGGTGGTCACCACCCGGCCGGCGAACTCATCCTTGCGGGCGGCGATGTCGAACATGACCTTGCCGAACGCCGCCTGGGTGGACTGCTCGCCGCCGCCCGCGACAGCCGCCAGCAGTTCGTCGGCGCTCGGCGTCGCCACGGTCGGCGCGTCGTAATGGCGGTTGTTGGCCGCCGCGAAGGGCGCGCGAGCCACCAGGCCCTTCAGCGCCGTGCGCTCGGCGGCGGACAGGCCCGACAGGGCGTCCCACTCCTCGCCCTCGACCACGCCCAGCCGCTCGCGCAGTTCGGCGACCTGGGTGGGGTTCATCAGGCCCGCGTGGTTGTCCTTGTGGCCCTGGAACGGCAGCCGCAGGCCCTTGACCGTGTAGGCGATGAAGAACCGCGGCGCGTCGTCCTGCGAGGCCCGCTCGAAGGCCTCCAGGATCGTCTCCAGGCAGTGACCGCCCAGCTCGGTCATCAGCTCGCCGAGGTCGACGTCCTTGTAGCCGGCGATCAGCGCCAGGGCGTCGGGCTCGCCGGCCAGGTCGGCGGTCAGGCGCTCGCGCCAGGCCGCCCCGCCCTGGTAGGTCAGGGCCGAATAGAGGTCGTTGGGGGCCGTCTCGATCCAGGCCTTCAGCGCCGCCCCGCCCGGCCGCTCGAAAGCTTCCCGCTGGCGCTTGGACCACTTCAGCGTCTCGACCGTCCAGCCGGCGGCCTCGAAGATCTCGCCATAGCGGGTGAACATCCGGTCCTTGGTCGTCGCGTCCAGGCTCTGGCGGTTGTAGTCGACGATCCACCAGGTGTTGCGCAGGTCGTGCTTGCAGGCCTCGATCAGGGCTTCGTAGATGTTGCCCTCGTCCAGCTCGGCGTCGCCCAGCAGCGAGATCATCCGGCCCATGCTCTCGGGCTTCACCGAGCCGCGCGCCGCCAGATAGTCCTGGGCCAGAGAGGCGAAGGCCGTCACCGCCACGCCTAGCCCCACCGACCCCGTGGAGAAGTCGACGTCGTCCACGTCCTTGGTGCGCGAGGGATAGGACTGCGCGCCGCCCAGGGCGCGGAAGGCCTTCAGCTTGTCCAGGCTCTGGCGGCCGAACAGGTGCTGGATGGCGTGGAACACGGGGCTGGCGTGCGGCTTGACCGCCACCCGGTCCTGCGGCCGCAGCGCCTTCATGTAGAGCGCCGTCATCAGGGTGGTCATCGAGGCGCAGGAGGCCTGGTGGCCGCCCACCTTCAGCCCGTCGCGGCTTTCACGCAGGTGGTTGGCGTTGTGGATCGTCCACGACGCCAGCCAGAGAATGCGTTCCTCGAGACGCCGCAGCAGCGCTATTTCCTGCCGCCTGGCCGTCAGAGACCCGTCAGCCATGCTTCCTCACCCGTTTTATACGGGTGAGGTATGCCCCTCGCCCGCCTTTTCGCGCGCTTCATAGTCCTCGATCTGCCGCGCCGTCCACTCCGGAGATTTCGTGAAGCGAGCGAGCAGGTTGTAGAACACCGGAACGATGAACAGGGTTAGCAGGGTCGCCACGATGGCGCCGAAGAAGATCACGGCCCCGATCGTCTGGCGGCTTCCCGCCCCCGCCCCTGTCCAGAGAAGCAGCGGCAAGGCGCCCATGGCGGTGGCGATCGAGGTCATGATGATCGGGCGCAGGCGCAGGGCCGCCGCCTCGATCACCGCCTCGGTGACCTTCAGCCCCTCGTCGCGCAGCTGGTTGGCGAACTCGACGATCAGGATGCCGTTCTTGGCGGCGATGCCGACCAGGATGATCAGGCCGATCTGGCTGTAGGTGTTGATGGTCGAGCCGGCCATCAGCAGGCCAAAGAGGCCGCCCAGCACCGCCAGCGGCACGGTCAGCATGATCACCGCCGGGTGGATCCAGCTTTCGAACTGCGCGGCCAGCACCAGGAACACCAGCAGCAGGGCCAGACCGAAGGCGATGGCGATGCCGCCCGAGCCTTCCAGATAGTCCTTGGCCTGGCCGCCCCACTTGACGCTGACGCCGGGGGTCGGATGGGCCGCGGCCTGGGCCTGGAAGAAGCTCACCGCGTCCTCGACCGTGAAGCCGGGCGACAGCTGGGTGGTCAGGGTCACCGAGCGCAGGCGGTCGACGCGCGGACGGTCGGGGGTGTCGCCCCGCAGCTGCGTCTTGACCACCGTCGACAGCGGCACCAGGCCGCCGGCGTTGGTGCGCACCTGCAGCTTGTCGAGGTCGGCGACGCTGCGGCGCTGGTCGAGTTCGGTCTGCAGGATGACGTCGTATTCCTGGCCGTTCTTGATGTAGGTCGTCGCCTGGCGCGAGCCGAACATGGTCTCGAGCGCGCGGCCCACGGCCTGGGCCGAGACGCCCAGGGTGGCGGCCTTGTCGAGATCGATCTGCACCGACAGGCGCGGCGCGGTCGGCTCGTAGTCGATGCGCGGACGCGAGAAGCCCGGATTGGCCTGCGCCGCGTCGAGGATCGGCTTCAGCCAGTTCGCCAGCTGGACGTAGTCGTTGCCGACGGCGATCAGGTCGACGTTCGTGCCGCCGCCGCCACCGCCGCCCCCGCCGCGCTGGAAGGCGCCGCGCACGCTGGCCACGGCCCGCACGCCGGTGATCTTCGACAGGTCCTTGTTGAGTTCGGCGGCCACCTGGTCGGCGGTCTTGTTCCGCTCGCCCCAGCCCTTCAGCACCACCACGCCGTTGCCCGAGTTGAACTGGCTCTGGCCGAAACGCGGGATGGTCAGGATGGTGCGCTCGGCGACGCCGTCGTCGCGGTAGCGGCCCATGATCTTCTCGATCCGCGAGCCGATCGCCGAGGTGTAGTCGAAGCCGGCGCCTTCCGGGGCGCTGATCTGGATGTCGACGCGGCCGCGGTCCTCGGCCGGCACCAGTTCCTTGGGCAGGCTGACGAACAGCAGGGCCGCGAAGCCGGCCAGCAGGATCACCGCCCCGCCGGCGGCGAAGGTGGCGGCGCGTCCGCCCAGCAGGCTTTCCAGCGAGGCGCGGTAGCTGTCGCGCAGCTTGTCCATCGCCCAGTCCATGCGCTTGTTGAACCAGCCGCCGCCGTGGGCGCCCTTCAGCAGCTTGGAGGCCATCATCGGCGACAGGCTCAGCGCCAGCAGCGCCGAGAAGGCCACGGCCGCGGCGATGGCCACGGCCAGCTCGACGAACAGCCGGCCGATATAGCCCGGCAGGAACATCAGCGGCGCGAACACCGAGATCAGCACGATGGTGGTGGCCACCACCGCGAAGAACACCTGGCGCGAACCGCGCTGGGCGGCGATCAGCGGCGGCTCGCCCTCGTCCACCCGGCGCTGGATGTTCTCGACCACGACGATGGCGTCGTCGACCACCAGGCCCACGGCCAGCACCAGGGCCAGCAGGGTCAGCAGGTTCAGCGAGAAGCCCAGCGGGGCCAGGATGATGAAGGTCGACAGGATGCAGATCGGCGCGACGATCGACGGGATCAGCGCCGAGCGCCAGCTGCCCAGGAAGATCAGGTTGACCAGCGCCACCAGGGCCACCGACATGCCCATGGTGATCCACACCTCGTGGATGGCCTCGGCGGTGAACACCGAGTTGTCCACGGCCACCACCAGCTTGGTGCCGGCCGGCAGGGTCTGGTTGATGACCTCGACTTCCTTGGCCACGGCCTTGGAGATGGCCACGTCGTTGGCCTGCGACTGGCGGGTCAGGCCGATGCCGACCTGGTCGACGTCGTTGCCGCGGAACAGGCGCCGGCGCTCGTCCGGCCCTTCCTCGATGCGGGCCACGTCCGACAGGCGCAGCACGAAGCCGCTGGCGTCGGCGGGCCGCAGCGGCAGGCGCGCGAAGTCCTCTGGCTTGGCGTAGGCGCGGGCCACGCGGATCGTGAAGTCCTTGGCGCTGCTTTCCAGCGAGCCGGCCGGCAGTTCCAGGTTCTGGGCGTTCAGCGCGTCCTCGACGTCGCTGACGGTCACGCCGCGGGCGGCCATGGCGTCGGCGTTCAGCCAGATGCGCATGGCGTAGATCTTGGCTCCGAACAGGTTGGCCTGGGCCACCCCGTCGATGGTCGACATCCGCTCGACGAGATAGCGGTCGGCGTAGTCGGCCAGCTCCAGCGGATCCAGCGTGGTCGAGGTCAGGTTCAGGATGATGATCGGCGAGCTGTCGGCGTTGGCCTTGGCGATCTGCGGCGGGTCGGCCTGGTCGGGCAGGTTGGCCGAGACGCGGCTGACGGCGTCGCGCACGTCGTTGGCGGCGGCGTCCAGGTCGCGGTCCAGGCGGAAGGTGATGCTGATCTGCGAGCGGCCGTCGCGCGAGGAGCTGTTGACCCGGTCGATGCCCTGGATGCCGGCCACCTGGCGCTCGATCACCTGGGTGATGCGCTCCTCGATGACCTCGGCCGAGGCGCCGCGATAGGTGGTCGAGATCGACACCACCGGCGGGTCGACATTGGGCAGTTCGCGGATCGGCAGCGAGCCGAACGCGGCCAGGCCGATGACGCACAGGATGATCGCCGCGACGGCGGCGAATACCGGGCGGCGGACGGAGATGTCGGAAAGCATCAGCCGGCCTTGTGCGTTTGGCCAGGCTGGCCCGCCGGCTTGTTGACGTCGCGGACGGCCGCGCCGTCCTGCACGCGGTTGAGGCCGTCGGCCACGATCACGTCGCCGGCCTTCAGGCCCGAGCGGATCTCCACATAGCCGCCGGCGGTCAGGCCGGTGGTCACGTTGGTGCGGCGGGCGACATGGCCCTTGTCGCCCTTGGCGACGACGAACACCGAGGCCTGCTGGCCCTCGAACTGCACGGCCGCTTCCGGCGCGGCCAGGCCCTGGCGCACCCCCTGGTCGATGGCGACCTTGACCAGCATGCCCGGCTTCAGCCGGCCGCCGGGATTGGGGAACTCGGCCCGGGCCTTGATGGCGCGGGTGGCCTCGTCGATGCGGGTGTCGATCTGGGCGATGCGGCCCTGGAAGGTCTCGCCCGGCAGGGCGTCGGGCGCGGCCTGGATCGGCAGGCCCTCGCGCAGGGTGGCCAGATAGCGGTCCGGCACGGCGAAGTCGACGCGCACGACCGAGGCGTCGTCCAGGCTGACGATGGCGGTGCCCGGCGCGATCAGCGTGCCGGGGGCGACGTCGGAAATGCCCACCCGGCCGGCGAACGGCGCGCGGATCACGCGGTCCAACCGCTGGGCCTTGGCCGAGGCGACGCTGGCCTTGGCCGTCTCGTAGGCGGCCTGGTACTGCTCGGCGGTGGCGCGCGGGGCGATGCCCTTGTCGGCCAGGGTCTTCCAGCGCTGATAGGCGCGCTCGGCCTGGTTCAGGTTGGCCTGGGCCTCGGCGATGCCGGCGTTTTCCTGGTCGTCCTTCAGCGTCACCAGCACCTGGCCGCGGGCCACCTGCTGGCCGTCGCGGAAGTGGACGGCGGTGATCATCTCGGTGGTGTTCGAGGTGATGGTCACCGACTGGCGGCCCTTGGCCACGCCCAGCACCTCGATGCGGTCGGTGAACGGACGGCTGTCGACCTTGACCTGCGAGACGGCCGTGGCGCGCCCGCCCGGACCGCCCTGCCCCTCGGCCTTGCCGCCCAGCAGAAGCTTGGCGCCGCCGGCCACGATCATCAGAACCAGGGCGACGCCGGCCGCCATGAGGAAGAAGTGCCTGCGGATCACTAAGGTACGCTCCGGCCCCGTTGAACCGGGCCTCAAAGTCTAGGTTGCGGCGACATATGACCTCACCCTAGACCCGCGTCTAGTGACACTAGAATTACGGTTTATTTCATTACCGCAACACTTTCATGGCGGCGCCTTGACGTAACGTCGGTCGCCAAAGCGCCGCCTTGAACGCGCTAGTCCGTATAGCCCGGGGACTCGCGATCCAGCTGCCTCAGGCACCCAGGCCAGGCCAGGCCGGCGATCATGCCCAGGCCCATGCCGGTCTGGCTTCGCACTTCGGCCTGAGCCGCCTCCGGAGCGAGCAGCACGTGCTCGCGTCCTGCGCTGAGCGCCATCACCTGCTGGGCGCAGGCGCGCTCCAGGAAGAACATCCCCAGCCAGCATTCGGCCGCCGTACGGCCGGTCGACAGGGTGCCGTGGTTGCGCAGCATCATCAGCCGCTTGTCGCCCAGATCGGCCACCAGCCGTTCGCGCTCGTCGAGGTTCAGGGCGATGCCTTCATAGTCGTGATAGGCCAGTTGCGGCGTCACGATCAGGGCGTGCTGGCTCAGCGGCAGCAGGCCCTCGGCATGGGCGGCCACGGCCACGCCCTGGTCGCTGTGCAGGTGCATGACAAACTGGGCGTCTTCCCGCGCGGCGTGGATCGCCGAGTGGATCGTGAAGCCCGCCGGATTGATGAAGTACGGCGTCTTGTCGATGACGTTGCCTTCCAGGTCCACCTTCACCAGGCACGAGGCGGTCATCTCGCCGAAGAACATGCCGTAGGGATTGATCAGGAAGTGGTGCTCTGGCCCCGGGATGCGGGCCGAGATGTGGGTGAAGATCATGTCGTCCCAGCCATGCAGGGCGACCAGGCGATAGAGGGCGGCCAGGTCGACCCGGGCCTGCCACTCGGCCTCGCTGACCTTGTCCTTGATCGATGCGGCGATCGCGCCGGCGCCGTCGGCCATGACGTTTGCTCCCGTAGGTTATCGTTGTTCTGTAGCGAACGTCGCGCCGACGGGCGCCCACGTCAAGCGACCCGCGTTAGACGGGATCGTACTTGCCAGCGCCCTTCCCCCGTCGGACCGTCCTCGTGGATTCGAAGAGGGGGGATCGTCGGCATGTTGCCCTTGATCGGCGTGGGCGTGATCGTCCTGGGCTTCGCGCTCAGGTTCAATCCGTTGCTGGTGGTGGTCTGCGCCGCCATGGCCTCGGGCCTGGCCGCCGGCCTTGGCCCGCTGGAGGTGCTGGCCGCCTTCGGCAAGGCGTTCAACCAGAACCGTTATGTCAGCATCGTCTGGGTGATCCTGCCGGCTATCGGCGTGCTGGAGCGCTCGGGCCTGCAGGAGCGCGCCCGGACGGCGATCCGGGCCATGAAGGCCGCCACGGCGGGACGGATCCTCGTCGTCTACCTGCTGGCCCGCCAGCTGACCGCGGCGCTGGGCCTGATCTCGATCGCCGGCCACGCCCAGACCGTCCGCCCGCTGGTCGCCCCCATGGCCGAGGCCGCCGCCGAGGGCCAGGCGCCGCTCGACGATGCGACCCGCGAAGAGGTCAAGGCGATGAGCGCGGCCACCGACAATGTCGGCGTCTTCTTCGGCGAGGACATCTTCATGGCCATCGGCTCGATCCTGCTGATCGTCGGCTTCCTCGACCAGAACGGCCTGATCGTCGAGCCGCTGCATCTGTCGGTCTGGGCCATCCCGACGGCGATCTGCGCCTTCCTGGTGCACGGCGCGCGCCTGCTGTTGTTCGACCGCAAGCTTTCGAAGCGGGGCCCCTCTTTGCAGGAGAAAGGGGCATGATCGGCCTGCCCCTCGTCTACCTGCTCGCCGGCGTCATGTTCACGGCCTTCGCGGCCATGAGCGCCGGCGACAAGGCCAATCCCAAGCGCTGGGGCAACGCCGCCTTCTGGGGGCTGTTCGCGATCAGCTTCCTGTTCGGCGACCGCCTGGGCGACCTCGGCAACGGCTTCCTCGTCGTCGCCCTGGCGCTGCTGGCGGGCACGGGCCGTCTCGGCGTCGGCCAGCCCAAGACCACCACGGCCGAGGAGCGCGTCGAACTCGCCCAGCGCTTCGGGCTGAAGCTCTTCCTGCCAGCCCTGCTGATCCCGGTCATCGTCCTCCTCGGCACCTTCGCCTTCAAGGCCCTGACCTGGAAGGGCCAGCACCTCGTCGATCCCAAGCAGGCCACCCTGGTCTCCCTGGCCATCGCCGCCGTGGTCGCCGCGATCCTGGCCCAGCGCCTGTTCAGGCAGCCGGCCAGCGCGCCCTTGCAGGAGGGCCGACGGCTGATGGACCTGGTCGGCTGGGCCGCCCTGCTGCCGCAGATGCTGGCGGCGCTGGGCGCGGTCTTCGCCCTGGCGGGCGTGGGCCAGACCATCGGCGACATCACCCTGGCCATCACCCCGGTCGACAGCCGCCTGGCCGTGGTCGTCGCCTACTGTCTCGGCATGGCGATCTTCACGGTGATGATGGGCAACGCCTTCGCCGCCTTCCCGGTGATGACCGCCGGCATCGGCCTGCCGCTGGTGATCGGCCGCTTCGGCGGCGACCCGGCCGTGGTCTGCGCCATCGGCATGCTGTCGGGCTTCTGCGGCACCCTGCTGACGCCCCTGGCCGCCAACTTCAACCTCGTTCCCGCCGCCCTCCTCCAGCTCAAGAACCGCTACGCCGTCATCCGCGCCCAGGCGCCGACGGCGGTGCTGATGCTGCTGATCAACATGGTCCTGATGTATGTCCTCGCCTTCCGCTGAGACCGCCTCCCGCTTCGCCCAGGCCGCCCTGGGCCACGTGGTCCGCGAATATCCCAACAAGCTCGACCACGTGATGGCCGGCGACGCCGACGCGCTGGGCCCGCGCGCCCTGCACCCGATCTTCTACGGCAGCTTCGACTGGCACTCCTGCGTCCATGGCTACTGGACCCTCGCCACCCTGCTGCGCCTGAATCCGGACCTTGCCGAGGGGCCCGCCATCCGCGCCCTGTTCGACGACGCCTTCACGCCTGAGAAGGTCGCCGCCGAGGTCGCCTATCTCGCCCGCCCCGAAAGCCGCGGCTTCGAGCGACCCTACGGCTGGGCCTGGCTCTTGAAGCTGCAAGCCGAACTCCTGACCCACGACGCGCCCTGGGCCACGACGATGCAGCCCCTGGCCGACGCCTTCGTCGCCCGCTACCGCGCCTTCCTGCCGATCGCCGACTATCCGATCCGGGCCGGCGTGCATTCCAACACCGCCTTCGCGCTGGCCCTGGCGGCCGACTACGCCGACGCCACCGGCGACGCCGACTTCCGCGCCCTGCTCGCGGCCAAGGCCGCCGCCTGGTACGGCCAGGACCGCGCCTGCCAGGCCTGGGAGCCGTCGGGCGACGACTTCCTCTCTCCAGCCCTGGTCGAGGCCCTGGCCATGCGCCGCCTGCAGCCGGAGAGCTTCGCGGCCTGGTTCGCCGCCTTCTTGCCCGACCTCGCCCAGCGCCGACCGGCGACGCTGTTCTCCCCGCCCTCGGTCAGCGACCGCACCGATGGTAAGATCGCCCACCTCGACGGCCTGTCCCTCTCCCGCGCCTGGTGCTGGCGCGCCGTGGCCAAGGACGCCCCACCGGCCGTAGCGGCCGTCGCCCTGGAAGCCGCCGACCTGCACCTGGCGACCGCCCTGCCTCACGTCACCGGCGACTACATGGGCGAGCACTGGCTGGCCAGCTTCGCCCTGCTGGCGATGCTGGAGGGATGAGCGTCCGTGTGATCCTTCTCCCCTTGCGGGAGAGGGATCGCACGGCGGCTGAAAACGCCCCCTCCGGCCCTCCGGGCCACCTCCCCCAGAGGGGGAGGATCATCTAAGTTGCCCCGCCGCCCGCAACCGGATTCGCCTGCCCGTGTCTCAGATCCCCGTCGCCGACCTCACTGAAGCCCAAGCCGTCGAGGAGCTGGAGCGCCTCGCCGACGAGATGGCCGGCCACGACCTGCGCTACTATCAGGACGACGCCCCGACGATCGACGACGCCGGGTACGACGAGCTCAAGCGCCGCAACGCCGAGATCGAGACCCGTTTCCCGCACCTGATCCGCGAGAACTCGCCGTCGCTGAAGGTCGGCGCCGCGCGCTCGGCCCAGTTCTCGCCGGTCGAGCACGGCGTGCCGATGCTCAGCCTCGACAACGCCTTCTCCAACGACGAGGCGACCGAGTTCGACGCCCGTATCCGCCGCTTCCTGCGCCTGACGCCCGACGAGCCGGTGTTCTACACCGCCGAGCCCAAGATCGACGGCCTGTCGGCCTCGATCCGCTACGAGAAGGGCGTGCTGGTCCAGGGCGCCACGCGCGGCGACGGCCGCGTGGGCGAGGACGTCACCGCCAACCTCAAGACCATCGCCGACATCCCCCACAAGCTGAAGGGCTCGGGCTGGCCGGACGTCATCGAGATCCGCGGCGAGGTCTATGTCGAACTGGAGGCCTTCGCCGCCTTCAACCGGGCCGCCGAGGAAGCTGGTTCGCGCACCTACGCCAACCCCCGCAACTTCGCCGCCGGCTCGCTGCGCCAGATCGACCCGAAGATCAGCGCCACCCGGCCGCTGCGCTTCTTCGGCTACGCCTGGGGCCTGGCCTCGGAGCCCTTCGCCACAGGCCAGTGGGAAGCGCTGGAAAAGCTCGAGGAATGGGGCTTCGTCACCACCGCCCCGCCGGCCCAGCAGGTCGAGGGCGCGCAGGGCCTGCTCGACGTCTACGCCCATTTCGAGACCCTGCGCCCGCAACTGCCCTTCGACATCGACGGCGTCGTCTACAAGGTCGACGACCTGGAGCGGCAGCGCCGCCTGGGCTTCGTCTCGCGCTCGCCCCGCTGGGCCATCGCCCGCAAGTTCCCGGCCCAGCGCGCCAAGACGATCCTTGAAGCCATCGACATCCAGGTCGGCCGCACCGGCGCCCACACGCCGGTGGCGCGGCTAAAGCCCGTCACCGTGGGCGGCGTCTCGGTGACCAACGCCACCCTGCACAACGCCGACGAGATCGCCCGCCTCGACGTTCGCATCGGCGACACCGTCGTCCTGCAACGGGCCGGCGACGTGATTCCGCAGATCGTCGAGGTCGACGTCGAGGCTCGCCCCGATGGCGCGGCGCCCTACGAGTTCCCGCACGTCTGCGAGTGCCCGCTGAAGACGGCCCTGACCCAGGAGATCAACGCCAACGGCGTGGAGTCGGTCGTGCGCCGCTGCACCGGCGAGTTCGCCTGCCCGTTCCAGCGCGTCGAGCACCTGCGCCACTTCGTCTCCCGCCGCGCCTTCGACATCGAGGGCCTGGGCGAAAAGCAGCTCCAGGCCTTTTTCGAGGAAGGCTGGATCAACGAGCCGGCCGACATCTTCCGCCTGGCCCGCGACGAGGAGAAGCTTGCCGCCTTGCGCGAACGCGACGGCTACGGCGAGACCTCGGTCAAGAACCTGATCGCCGGCATCGACGCCCGCCGCACCATCGGCCTCGATCGGATGATCTACGGCCTGGGCGCCCGCGACATCGGCGAGACCACCTCGACCGTGCTGGCCCGCCACTTCGACCAGTTCGCCGACCTGCAGGCCGCCTCCGAAGCCGCCGCCAAGGGCCTGCCGGGCGCGACCTATCTGGAGCTGTCGACCGCCGCCGGCGTCGGCCCCAAGGCGCTCGATCTCCTCGTCGAGGCCGGCCGCGCCGGCGTGCCCGCCGATCCCTGGCCGCAGTCGGAAGACCTGGAGCTGAAGATCGGCCAGGTGGTGCCCAAGCTGACCAAACCGGCCCGCGCGGCCCTTGCCCAGCGCTACGGAACCTGGGACGCCTTCGCCGAGGGTCTGGCCGAAGCCGCCAAGGGCGCGCCGGGCGAGGACTATCTGCACCTGGCCGCCGTCGACGGCGTCGGCCCGGTCGCCGCCCAGTCCCTGGCCCGCTTCTTCGCCGAGGAACACAACCGCCAGAAGGTCGAGAACCTGCTCGCCCAGCTCGACGTCCAGGCCGTGGCCAAGCCCAAGACCGACACCGCCGTGGCCGGCAAGACCGTGGTCTTCACCGGTTCGCTGGAGAAGATGACCCGCGACGAGGCCAAGGCCCAGGCCGAGGCTCTCGGCGCCAAGGTCGCCTCCTCGGTCTCCAAGAAGACCCACCTCGTGGTCGCCGGCCCCGGCGCGGGCTCCAAGCTCAAGACCGCCCAGGACCTCGGCATCCAGGTGATGACCGAGGACGAATGGCTGGCCCTGGTCGCCGGCTGATGAAGGTCGTCGCCATCGATTTCGAGACCGCCAACGAGACCCGGTCGAGCCCGTGCTCGATCGGCCTGGCCTTTATCGAGGACGGCGCGGTCGCCCGCGTCGACCACCACTACATCCGGCCGTGGGACATGCGGTTCGCGCCGTTCAACATGGCCTTCCACGGCATCGGCCCGAACCACGTGCGCGACGCCGACGAGTTCCCCGCCGTGCTCGACCGGCTGCGCGAGAACCTCGACGGCGCCCTGGTGCTGGCCCACAACGCCGCCTTCGACATCAGCGTCATCCGCCGCACCTGCGAGCACTACGGCGTGGCCCCGCCGGCCTTCGACTACATGTGCACCGTGCAGGTCGCCCGCAGCGTCTGGCCCGACCTCGTGTCGCACAAGCTGAACGTGGTCGGCCGTCATCTCGGGATCGACTTCAAGCACCACGACGCGGCCGGCGACGCCTATGCCTGCGGCGCGGTGGCCCTGGCCGCCGCGGTCGAGACCGGCGCGGGCGCCGTCCACGCCCTGCCCAGCCGCATCGGCCTGACGCTGGGGCGGCTGGACCAGGGCGGCTATGCCCCCTCGCAGAGTCGCCATCTCCCCAGGAAGGCCCCGCCGCCGCCCCGCCCCGTCCTGCCGCCCGGCGCCGAGCGCCGGCTGGCCGGCCGCACGGTGGTGTTCACCGGACAGCTCGACACCATGAGCCGCCCCGACGCCCAGGACCTGGCCACCGCCATGGGCGCGCGGGTCGTGCTCTCCGTAACCAAGACCACCGACCTCGTCGTCGCCGGCCCCGGCGCGGGCGCCAAGCTGCGCACGGCCCGCGAACGGGGATTGCAGATCCTGAACGAAGAGGCCTGGCTGGCGCTGGTGGGGTGACACAGACCCTCCCCCTGAAGGGGAGGTGGCCCGGAGGGCCGGAGGGGGAAGCGACTTCGGCCGCCCCCCCGCTCAAACCTCAGCAGACACACCCCCTTCCGTCGCCTTCGGCGACACCTCCCCCTTCGGGGAGAGGGTTATTGCGCGAGAAACGCCGCCAGCCGGTCCTTCCACAGCACCGCCCAGGTATGGCTGCCGTGCCCCTTGGTCTTCTCGCTGGCCGGCAACAGCACGAACTGCCCGCGCTTCAACCGCTTCACCTCGCGCTCGGCGATGCCCAGCTCCGGCGGGTTGATGAAGTCGTCGGCCGAGTTGATCCACAGCACCGGGACCTCGATCTTCTCCAGCCCCGCCGAGGGGTCGTAGTTCCTCGAAGCGTCCACCTGGTAGAGCAGGTCGTTGGCGTCCAGCCCCGCGATGCGGCGGGCGAAGTCGGCCTCCAGGGCCTTGTCGGTCGCCTCGCGGGTGGGCAGGGCCAGCTGCATCGGCAGGGCCGAGGCGCCGGCGATGATCAGGAAGTCGGTCGCCGTGCGCAGGCCCTGCTTGGGCTGTTCCGTGTAGTCGCCGCCGTTCCAGGCCGGATCGGCCTTGATGGCGTCCATGGTCATCTTGCGCCACATGCGGTTGCGGCCGGCGATGGCGACAGGCTGGCAGGCGAACGGCGTCAGCTTTTCAGCAAAGCCCGGATAGGTCTCGCCCCAGACGAAGGCGTGCATGCAGCCCATCGACGTGCCCATCAGGAGCTGCAGGCGATCCACCTTCAGCCCCTCGACCAGCAGCCGGTGCTGGGCCTGCACCATGTCGTCGTAATCATAGTGCGGAAACTTCGCCCTCAGCCCGTCCGAGGGCTTGGACGATTTCCCGTGGCCGATCCCATCGGGCAGGATCACGTACCACTGCGCCGGATCCAGCAGGCCGCCGGGAACCAGCAGTTCGTCGGCGAACTGCGGCGACAGGAACTGCTTGCCCGACCCGCCCGTGCCGTGCAGCACCATCACCGCATTGGTCACCCGCCCCTGCGCATCACGCTTCGGCTCGCCCAGCGTCGTGTAGTGCAGCCGCAGTTCCGGCAGGGTCTCGCCCGAGCGGAACTTGAAGTCCTTCACCACGAACTCGCCGTCTTTAGGCGCGACGGCGGGAGCGGACAAAGCGGCGACGGGCGCGAAGGCCGCGCAGGCGGCCAGGGTCAGCAGCAGGCGGCGCATGGCTTACTTCTTCTCCAGGCGGGCGACGAGGCTGGAGGTGTCCCAGCGATTGCCGCCCATGGCCTGCACCTCGCCGTAGAAGCCGTCGATCATCCGGGTCATGTCCAGCGTCGCGCCGTTGCTGGCCGCCTCGTCCAGGGCGATGCCCAGGTCCTTGCGCATCCAGTCGACCGCGAAGCCGAACTCGAACTCGCCGCGCGACATCGTCCCCCAGCGGTTCTCCATCTGCCAGGACTGGGCCGCGCCCTTGGAGATCGCCGCCAGCACGTCGTCGGTCGGCAGGCCGGCCCGCTTGGCGAAGTGCAGCGCCTCGGCCACGCCCTGCACCACGCCGGCGATGGCGATCTGGTTGCACATCTTGGTCAGCTGGCCCGCGCCCGACGGCCCCATCAGCCGCATGGCCTTGGCGTAAACGGAAAGCACCGGCTCGGCGGCCGCGTAAGATCCCTCGTCGCCGCCGACCATGATCGTCAGTTGGCCGTTCTCGGCCCCCGCCTGGCCGCCGGAGACCGGCGCGTCGAGGAAGCCCACGCCCTTGGCGGCGCAAAGCTCCGCCATCTCGCGGGCGACCTTGGCCGAGGTGGTGGTGTGGTCGACGATGATCGCGCCGGCTTCCAGCGCCGGCAGGATCTCGCCCACCACCGCCCGGACATCGTCGTCGTTGCCCACGCACAGGGCAACCAGTTGAGCGCCCTTGCTGGCCCCGGCGATCGTCGGATCGCTGCCGCCGCCGTGCTTTTCCACCCAGCGGGCGGCTTTCTGCGCGGTGCGGTTATAGACGGTCACCTCGTGGCCGGCGGCCTGCAGGTGGCCCGCCATCGGAAAGCCCATCACTCCAAGGCCGATGAACGCCGTCTTCATGCGCGAGACTCCTTGCCGCACCCTGCGGTTTCGGCCCCGTCTCTGGCCCCTCGGGCCGGCGATCGCAACGCCATTTTAACGTCCTGCCTTCAGGTTGCCCCGACAGGGTTAAGCAGGCTTAAGCACGATGGCGTCGACCGGCGAAGCGCCGATCATCATCAAGAAGATCAAGAAGGGCGGCGGTCATGGTCACCATGGCGGCGCCTGGAAGGTCGCCTATGCCGACTTCGTGACGGCGATGATGGCCTTCTTCCTGCTGATGTGGCTGCTCAACACCACGAGCCCCGAGCAGAAGCAGGGCATCGCCGACTACTTCGCCCCCGCCTCGATCTCGTCCAGCACCAGCGGCTCGGGCGGCATTCTCGGCGGCACCTCGCTCGGCGACGACGGCGCCAAGGCCGACGGCAAGATGTCGGTCGTCCAGCAGATGGCCCCCGAGGCTCCCGACCAGACCAACCAGGACGGCCAGTCCTCGACCACCGCCAGCCTCGACTCGGCCAGCGAGCAGGCCCTGCGCGACGCCCTGGCCAAGAAGGAGCAGGACAGCTTCGCCTCGGCCGCCCAGTCGCTGCGCCAGTCGCTGCAGGACATGCCCGAACTGGCCGAACTGTCGAAGCAGATCATGATCGACCAGACCCCGGAAGGCCTGCGCATCCAGCTGATCGACCAGGAAGGCCGCTCGATGTTCAAGGAAAACAGCAAGGAGCCCAACGACCGGGCCCGCCTGCTGCTGCGCGCCGTGGCCAAGGTCATCAACCAGCTGCCCAACCGCATCACCGTCTCGGGCCACACCAGCGCCGACGCCCGCGGCCGCAAGGCCGACAGCGACTGGTCCCTGTCGGCCCAGCGCGCCGACGCCTCGCGCCAGATCCTGCGCGGGGCCGGCGTCGACGACGACCGCATCTACCAGGTGTCGGGCAAGGCCAATTCCGAGCCCCTCTACGCTGACGATCCCACCCTGGCCGGCAACCGCCGGATCTCCATCGTCCTGTTGCGCGAAAAGCCCGTCCTGCCCGACAACCTGTGACCGTATGACGCGTCACGCGTTTGTCCTGCTTGCACAACGGCTCGGCATGTCGCCTAATCGCTCCTGAGGCATAGGCGGGGGCCTGGCCGGAGGAAGGGGACAGGGACGACGTGACGCAGCATTTTCCGACGCGACAGCTTCGGTTCTTCCTGACGGCGCCGACCCCATGCCCGTACCTGGCCGGCCGCCAGGAGCGGAAGGTCTTTACGCACCTGCCCCTGTCCGACGGCCCCGGCGTCAACGACGGCCTCACCCAGGTCGGCTTCCGCCGCTCCCAGAACATCGCCTACCGCCCGGCCTGCGAGACCTGCCGCGCCTGCCAGTCGGCGCGCGCGCCCGCGGCCGACTACGAATTCTCGCGCTCTGAGCGCCGCGCCCTGAGCCGCAACGGCGACCTCGTGCGCCACCTGGTCGAGGCCGAGGCCACGCTGGAGCAGTTCGAGCTGCTGCGCCGCTACCTCACCGCCCGTCACGCCGACGGCGGCATGGCCGAGATGACCTGGCCCGACTATGTCGCCATGGTCGAGGACACCGCTGTCCGCACCCACCTGATCGAATACCGCCGCCCGTCGGTCGACCGCGGCCCGGGCGAACTGGTGGCCTGCGTGCTGGTCGACGTGCTCGCCGACGGCCTGTCGCTGGTCTACAGCTTCTACGACCCGACCGAGGTCCGCCGGAGCCTGGGCTCCTTCATCATCCTCGACCACATCGTCCAGGCTCGGCTGACCGGCCTGCCCTACGTCTATCTGGGCTACTGGGTGCCGGGCTCCGAGAAGATGGCCTACAAGGCCAAGTTCTCGCCGCTGGAGATCCTCAAGCCCGGCGGCTGGTCGCTGATGTCGGCCCGCGAACGCGGCGCCCGCCCGCCCAAGGCCGCCCCCGCGCCTGCCGTGCGCGAGGTCGAACTGTCCGACGCCGTGCCCCTGACGGAACTGCCGGCGGCCGGGAAGCCCTGAAAGATCCCTTCTCCCCTTGCGGGAGAAGGTGTCGCCCCCCGGGTCCGGCCAAAGGCCGGCCCGAGGATAAACTCCGCCGACGGATGAGGGGGCTCTCAGAAATCAAACGCCGCGACAGCTGATCAGCCGTCGCGGCGTTTCTGTTCGTGCAACCCCTCACCCGACCTCCTTCGGAGGCCACCCTCTCCCGCAAGGGGAGAGGGACCGAGTTAGCGCGACCAGGCCACCCCGCCGTCCACTGCCAGCGTGGCCCCCATCACATAATCCCCCGCCCGCGAGGCCAGGTAGATCGCCGCGCCCGCCATGTCCTCGGGCTCGCCGATACGGCCGGCGGGGATGTGCTTGGCTACGGCGTCGGCGTGGTCGCGGGCGACGCGGTTCATGTCGCTGGGGAAGGCGCCCGGCGCGATGGCCGAGACGGCGATGTTGTCGGCCGCCAGGCGCAGGGCCATGCGCTTGGTCATGTGGATCAGGCCCGCCTTGCTGGCGCCGTAGGGATAGGTCTCCTCCTTGGTCACCGACAGGCCGTCGATCGAGGCGACGTTGATCACCTTGGCCACCCGGCTCTTGGCCGCCTCGCGCAGCGGGCCGATCAGGGCCTGGGTGAGGAAGAACGGCGTCTTCATGTTGAGGTCGACGGTCTTGTCCCAGCCGGCCTCGGGGAACTCGTCGAAGGCCGCGCCCCAGGCCGCGCCGGCGTTGTTGACCAGAATGTCGAGCTTGCTCTCCCGCTCGGTGATCCGCGCGGCCAGGCCCTGCACGCCTTCCAGCGTCGAGATGTCGCCCGGCAGCGACACGCACTCGCCGAATTCCGACAGCTCCTCTGCCGCCGCGTCGCAGGCGCCGGCCTTGCGGGCGGTGATGTAGACCCGCGCCGCGCCATAGCGCAGGAAGCCCTCGGCGATCATCCGGCCAATGCCGCGCGACCCGCCGGTGACGAGCGCCACCCGGCCCTCGAGGGAGAACATTTCCAGCATTAGCGTTTCCTCCGGTCCCGTCTGTGCGGGCCTTATTTTTCGGGATTGGTGAGCGCCTGGTAGACCAGGGTCGCCGTGCGTTCGTCGAGATTGCGCAGGGCCGGATCGCCGTCCTTGGCCAGCACGTGGATCATGCCCAGGAAGATCACGTCGTTGGTCGGGTCGATCCAGAACCAGGTGCCGGCCGCGCCGCCCCAGCTGTAGGTCCCCTTCCCCGCCAGCGTGCCGGCCCGGGCCGGATCGGTGACGACCATGAAGTCGAGGCCGAAGCCCTTGCCGGTCGCCTTCGAGAACCCGGCCTTGGGATCATCCAGGATCGCGTCGGGCAGGTGGTCGGACGCCATCAGCTTGACGGTGGCCGGCGACAGGATGCGCGCCCCGTCCAGCTCGCCGCCGTTCAGCAGCATCTGGGCGAAACGGGCGTAGTCGGTGCTGGTCGAGACGAGGCCGCCGCCGCCCGAGGCCACGACCGGCGGCTTGGTGACGTCCAGCACCATGAAGCCCTCGGCCGGGACGATCTTCTTGTCCTTGCCGCTCCACATGTAGATGTCGGCCAAGCGGGACAGCTTCTCCGGCGGCAGCGAGAAGCCGGTGTCCTTCATCTTCAGCGGCTCGAAGATGCGCTCGCGCATGAAGTCCGGCAGGCTCTGGCCCGACAGCTTCTCGACGATGAAGCCCTGGATGTCGACGCCGACGCTGTACTTCCACTGCTTGCCCGGCGGACCGTACAGCGGCAGCTTGGCGACCTTCTCGACGAACTCCTGGCCGCTCTTGGAGCTCAGCACGCCAGTCGAGACATAGGCCTTGTCGACCGGATTGTCGGGGTTGAGGCCATAGGCGAAGCCGGCCGTGTGGCTCATGATCTCGCGCATGGTCGGCGGCCGGTCGGCGGGCTCGGTGACGAACGAGCCGTCGGCGTTGACGCCCTTGTAGACCCGCAGGTTGGCGAACTCGGGGATGTACTTGGTCACCGGGTCGTCGAGGCGCCATTTGCCCTCCTCGAACAGGATCATCATCGCCACGCCCGTGACCGGCTTGGTCTGGGAGTAGATGCGGAAGATGGTGTCCTTGGTCATCGGCGGCCCGCCGAAGCCCTGGGCGCCGTAGGTCTCGAAGCTGACCACCTTGCCGTGGCGCAGCAGCATGGTCGTCGCGCCCGGCAGATGCCCCTCTGCGACCAGGCTCTTCATCAGGGCGTCGAGGCTCTTCAGCCGCTCGGCCGAGACGCCGACGCTCTGCGGCGCGGCGGCCGGCAGGACCGGTTTCGGGGCGGCCAGGACGGGCGATGCGCCCATCGCCAGAGAAAAGGCCAGGGCCGTAGCCAACCCGAAACGCCGCCCAAAACCTTGCATCGCCATGCATCACCCCAAACAGTCGTTTGGAGGCGACCTTACCGGGGATTGCGACAGGTGCAATCACGCCTTGGAGCGACGGCCGGGTCGATCAGCACGAATGGGGAGCACGCTTTTCCATGACCCCCTCCCCCATCAAGGGGGAAGGGAGAAAGGGAAGACCGCCTACTACTTCTTCCTGTTGTTCGCGGCCACGGCCAGGAACACCGTGCCCACGCCGCAGAACACCGCGAACAAGGCGATGAACACCGCCGTCGACTTCTTCGAGTCACCGTCGGCGGCATGGGCCAGGGTCGGCGCCGCCAGGATGAACGCGCCGGCCAGCAGCGACTTGATGGTCTTCATCGGAAAAGCCCCCACACGAGTACTGCGGCGAGCTAGCCCGCTTTCCACCATCACGACAAGCCGAGCACGCCCCGCTACTTGGCCGAGAACAGCGCCTTGTCGATCGCCTCGGCCATCAGCGCATAACCCGCATCGTTCGGGTGCAGGTGGTCGCCGCCATGCGTCTCGACGCGCAGCTGGCTGGGCCTCTCCGGATCGCGCAGCACCGCGTCGAAGTCGACGATCCCGTCGAACTCGCCGCTGGTGCGGATCCAGGCGTTGACCGCCTGCCGCGTGGCCTCGCCCTTCTCGTGATAATAGGCCGCGCCCTCGAACGGCGGGATGACGCCGCCATAGATCTTCACGCCGCGCGCATGGGCCCGGGCGATCAGCTGGCGGTAGCCGGCGATCAGGTCCTCGGGCGTCACCGCGTCGGCGGCGAAGCCCGGCTGGGCCGGACGGCCGATGTCGTTGATGCCTTCCAGCAGGAACACCGCCTTCAGCCCCGCCACGCTCAGCACGTCGCGGTCGAAGCGCGACAGCGCGCTGGGTCCCGACACCTCGCGCAGCAGCCGCCCGCCGCCGACGCCCATATTGACCACGCTCCAGCCCTCGCCGCGCGCGGCCAGCCGCTGGGCCAACTGCTCGGGATAGCCCTTGTCGGCGTTGGCGGTCGAGCCGGAGCCCTCGGTGATAGAGTCGCCGATCGCCACCAGCACCGGGGCCTCGCCGGCGCCCCTCACCTCCACGCCGCTGACTAGGCCCGGACCGCGCAGGGTCTCCTCGCCCGGGATCAGGCTCTTGGCGACGTGGTTGCCGGGCGGGGCCACGAACAGGCGCACGCGGTGGCCGGCCGGGGCCTGGGTCCCGACATAGAAGATCGCCACCGACACCCGGTCCATGGCCTTGACCGGCAGGGCGACCGGGTCTGTCAGCAGCGGCGCGCCCGGCGCGATCGTGAACTCGCTCTTGCCGCCCACCGTCACCGCGACCGGCGCGCCCAGGATCTTGCCGTCGGCGTCGGCCGGGGCGACCGTGATCGCCCCCACCGCCAGCGGCCGCTCGTTGAGTTCGTTGGACAGCCGTAGGCGCAGCGCGTCGCCGCCGGCGTTCAGCCGCATGACCTGGCGCACCGTGACGTCG
>NZ_QHJY01000031.1 GCF_003185805.1 Caulobacter sp. D5 | reverse complement strand
GCCGCCGCCCTCGCCAAGCTGCTGGTCCTGCCGCTGCTGGTCTGGACCGTGGTCGGCCTGACGCCCGCCCCCGCCGCCTTCCGCCTGGCCGCCACCCTGCTGGCGGCGACCCCAACGGCCGTCAACGTCTTCATCCAGACCCGCGCCTACAACGTCTTCGCCCGCGGCGGCGCGCGGGTCGTCGCCCTGACCACGGTGGCCGCCTGCCTGACCCTGTCGGCCGTGGCGGTGTGGCTGAAGAGCTAGGGGACGCAGGCCATGTCCGCTACCCGCCCCTCTTCCGGCCCAGCCGCGCCAGCCAGGGCTGGGTCGGATAGGCGATGGCGCCGGCGACGCTGAGGGTGATGGTGGTGCCCTTGCCGGCGGCGCTTTCGATAGCCAGCTGGGCGCCCATCTTGCTGGCGCGTTCGTGCATGCCGATCAGGCCATAATGGCCCTCGCGGCTGGCCCAGGCCATGCGGTTGGCGCCGATGCCCACGCCGTCGTCGCGGATGGTCACCTGCAACTGGCGCACGCCGTACGAGACGCGCACCTGCACTTGGCCGGCGCGGGCGTGGCGGGCGGCGTTGAACAGGGCCTCGCCGCCGATGCGGACGATCTCCTCCTGCACCAGCGGCTGGATGGCGCGGGCCACGCCCTCGACCACCAACTCGACCTTCACGCCCGGTTCGAACGGCTGCTCGGCCATCAGCTCGCGCAGCTGGATGTCGAGCCGCCGGGTCTCGCGGCCGCGCAGGTCGCGCACCCGGTCGCGGCCCTCGACCAGCATCTGGTCGGCGCGGTCCAGGGCCTGGTTGATGACGTCCTTGGCCGGCAGGTCGTCGGGGATCTGATAGGCCACCGACTGGAAGCGCATGATCAGGCCCTGGACGCTTTGCAGCAGGGTGTCGTGCAGCTCGCGGGCGATGCGCTCGCGCTCGGCGGCGCGCTCTTCCAGCCGGTCCTTGATCTGGGCCGACACCCGCCGCAGCCGCAGGGCGTAGACGCCCCACAGCGCCAGACCCACGGCGGCCATGCACAGCAGGCGGAACCACCAGGTCTCGGCCAGGGTCGGCGGAATGGTGACGACCACCTGCGCGCCCTGCTCGTTCCAGACGCCGTCGTTATTGGCCGCCTTGACCCGGAAGCGGAAGGTCCCGGGGCGAAGGTTGTTGTAGAGCACCTCGCGCCGGCCGCCGGCGTCCACCCAGTCGCGGTCGACGCCCTCCAGCCGGTACTGGAAGCGCACGCGGCCGGGCACGGCGAAGCTGAGGGCCGTGTACTGGATGCGCAGGCTGGTCGTGCCGGCCGCCAGGCGCACGGCCGACGGATCGGCGAAGCGCCGCTCGCCCGCCACCACCGCGCGGATCGCCACCGGCGGCGCCACGGTGTTGAGCGCCAGGCGGGCCGGATCGACGACCAGCACGTTGCGCCGGGTCAGGATCCAGATGCGGCCGTCGCCGCCGGCGGCGATCTGGGCGCCCGGCGACTTCTGCACGAAGCTGTTGAGGCCGTCGCGGAAGTCGAACAC
>NZ_QHJY01000280.1 GCF_003185805.1 Caulobacter sp. D5 | reverse complement strand
TGATCCTTCTCCCCCTGCGGGAGAAGGTGTCGGCGAAGCCGACGGATGAGGGGTCTCTCAGACCTCAGACGCCCGCCCCAGCCTGACCGCCACTGCAGCTTTGAGATTTGAGAGACCCCTCACCCGACCTCCCTACGGGAGGCCACCCTCTCCCGCATGGGGAGAGGGACGCATCCAAGCCCCTTGCAATTTTGAGAATGATCGTTCATTTTTTTGAGAATGAACGTTCATTCCGCCACCAAAATGTCCAATACCTGAGCCACGGTGTCGGACATTACAATTGCGTTATCGCCCTTACCTTCGCCGCAACCCGTACCTATCTCACCCATTCGAAAGTGGGTCTCGGGAGCCGCGTTGGCTCCGGGCCCAGGGGATGTTGAACTCATGGCAGTGAATTCCTTGTCGGTGATGTCGCCGGACGGCGGCCTGTCGCGCTACCTCACCGAAATCCGCAAGTTCCCGATGCTGGCCAAGGACGAGGAGTTCATGCTCGCCCAGCGCTGGAAAGAGCATCAGGACAGCGACGCCGCGCACAAGATGGTCACCAGCCACCTGCGCCTCGTGGCCAAGATCGCCATGGGCTATCGCGGCTACGGCCTGCCGATAGGGGAAGTGATCTCCGAAGGCAATGTCGGCCTGATGCAGGCGGTCAAGAAGTTCGAGCCCGAGAAGGGCTTCCGCCTGGCCACCTACGCCATGTGGTGGATCCGCGCCTCGATCCAGGAATACATCCTGCGTTCGTGGTCGCTGGTGAAGATGGGCACGACCGCCGCGCAGAAGAAGCTGTTCTTCAACCTGCGCAAGGCCAAGAGCCAGATCGCCGCCTTCCAGGACGGCGACCTGCGCCCCGACCAGGTCAGCTACATCGCCACCAAGCTGGGCGTGCTGGACAGCGAGGTCATCTCGATGAACCGCCGCCTGGGCGGTCCCGACGCCTCGCTGAACGCGCCCCTGCGCGCCGACGGCGAAAGCGAGTGGCAGGACTGGCTGGCCGACGACGACCAGGTGTCGCAAGAGACCGTGGTCGCCGAGAGCCAGGAGAAGTCCATGCGGATGAGCCTCCTGGAAGAGGCCATGGTCGAGCTGACCGACCGCGAGCGCCACATCCTGACCGAGCGTCGCCTGAAGGACGACCCGACCACCCTGGAAGACCTGGCCGCCCAGTACGGCGTCAGCCGCGAGCGGGTCCGCCAGATCGAGGTCCGGGCCTTCGAAAAGCTGCAGAAGTCCATGCGCGAGGCGGCCCTCGCCAAGAACATGGTCGAGGCGTAAGGCTCCCCCCTTCGCCTGGCAAGAAGGCCGCCGCGCTCCCCCGCGGCGGCCTTTTTCATGCGCGGCCCGGACCTGGATCAGGCCTTGGGCGCGCACTCCCGCACCAGCCGCCGGAAGCCCTCGGAGCGGCCGCCCGGATACTCGTTCGACGGACCGTTCTCGCCGTAGAGCGAGATCACCGGCGCCGTCGCCACGGCGCGGGCCAGGGCCGGCGTCAGCGCCAGGCGCCCGACGATGCTGCGGGCCTTCGGCTCGCCCTTCAGGACCAGGTTCTGCTCGTGCTCCGTCGCCGGGTCCCTGAGGATCAGCAGCAGGTCCCGTAGATCCTTGTCCCAGGTGCGCGGATCGCCCTCGTCGGTGAAGAACTCCAGCCGCAGCGTCGTCTGCTCGCAGGTCGCGCGGAAGGGAATGCTGCCGGGGCCCGCGATGAACTCGGCGGCCGCGCCGCGACCGTTGCGTGCGGGCGTGTAGCGCCAGAGATCGTAGGCGTCGGCGGCGACCGCCCAGGGCGGCTCGTCCAGATCCGCGGCGCGGCAGGCGGCCTTGCTGAGCGTGAAGCGACCGTAGTTGACGGCCTTGGCCGGCGACGGCGCCAGCGCCTCGCCCCGCCGCGCCAGGTCGATCTCGACCTCGTCTCCGGACCGGCGGACACGCGCCCGCGCCGGCGCGCCCCAGTTGTCCACGAACCGCACCGTCGCGGAGCCGTCCGCCGCCAGGGTCAGGAATTCAGGCGAGAAACTCAGCACCTCGCCGCCCGGCTTCAGGCGGGAGTCGAAGGACACGAACGCTTTTCCGGGGCTGTTCGACGGCGTCCGCCAGGCCAGCACGGCCACGCCGTCACCCGGCACTCCGGCGTCGGCGGCCTGCAGGCAGAAGCGCTCCTCGACGGGCGCGACATGGCGCGGCGCGCCAGGCGGTGACGCGGCCTGGACCATCGAGGCCGTCATTGACGCCGCAAGCCCGACGACCGCCAGCATCGCCCCGATCCGCCGCACGCCCATCTCCCCCGAAAGTTGAGCGCGAACTTGACCGCGACGCCCGCGCATCGTCAATCGCCGCCTGGGGTTGGCGCGACTTGCTGCTATGGTGGCGGCGGTTTCCTCGCCTGCGCGTCACGGCCCGGTCACAAACCGCCTTTTCCTCGCCGCCGACGCGCTCTAAGAGCGTCGCCTTCGATTTTTCCGGCGCTTTCGGGCGCCAATTCAAAGACTTTCCATGACCCGTCACGAACTGAAGACCTGGCCGCAGTATTTCGCCGCCGTGCGCTCGGGCAAGAAGCGCTTCGAGATCCGCCGCAACGACCGCGAATTCAAGGTCGGCGACGTGCTGGTGCTGCGCGAGTTCGATCCCGACCAGGACGTCTATACCGGCCAGATCGAAGAGCGTCAGATCACCTTCCTGCTGTCGGAAGAAGACTACGGCGTCATTCACGGCTTCGTGGCCATCGGCTTCGGCGACGTGGTGCACCACCCGAGCGCCGCCGAGGATCACCCGCTGACCGCCGGCGAACTGGCGCAGTGGCACGAGACCGCCGCCGCCAACGCCGCCCTGCGCGGCGAGGAAGCCCGCCGGGTGTCGCAGTCCTACACCACCACCGGCATGAGCGTCGCCGCCGACCGCCACGGCGCGGTGGCCGCCCTGGCCGAAACCGACGCGGCCTTCCACGCCGCCGCCGCACGGATCATCCGCAAGGGGTGAAGGCTCTGAGGACCGTCAGCCGATGTCGCTGGCGGTCCAATCCTCACAGCGCAATCCTTCGACCCTACCGAACTCGACAAGGTTGCCGGTGATGACGGCAAGGCCACGCGAACGAGCGTGGCCGGCTATAAGCAGGTCGTATCCGCCGATCGGACGCCCGGCGCGTTCAAGGCGGGCTCGAATGTCCGCAGCGTGATCGGCCGCATAGGCGTCGAAGGGCAACACTTCTAGTTTGGCGGCGAACCGCTCCACCAAGTCGCGATGATGCTCGGGCCGGGCCGACTTGGCCGCACCGTGCAGGAGTTCAGTCAGCACGATCGTCGAGATGCAAAGCGCATCGGCATTGCTGTTGAATCGTTCGCGTAAGCTGGGCGGGCGATCCCTGAGCACACGGATGCACAGGTTGGTGTCCAGCATATAGCGCAGCATCAGAAGCTTTCGCGATCCTGGGCCACGGGCTGATCGCGCTCGCCGAGATCGATACCGGGTTCGTCGAAGAAATCATCCCAAAGCGCGTCGGACGGTACGATGACCCGCCGGTTTCCTTCACGCAGCACGGTCACCGAGCGAACGCCTTCGGGAAAAGCCACTTCCTTGGAAAGTCGAACGGCCTGAGAGCGGTTCGATTGGAACAAGGTGGTCTTGACCATGAAAGATCCCCACTTTGGATATACAGATAGTATATCCCAAAATTCCACGACCGCCTACACCCCGCCCTCGTCGCCGCGTTCGAGGCCGGCCAGGGTCGCCTCGCCGGGCGTCTCCTCGTCGCTGACCTTGCGCAGCACGGCCTGGCGCAGGGCGTAGGCCAGCATCGCCGCCAGGATCAGGGCGTTGAGCACGAACGGGGCCCAGCGCACGGCCTCGTAGAGCAGCACGAACAGCGGCGCGACCACCACGTTGAGGCCGTTGATGGCGGCGATGGCGCCGGCCGCGCCGGCCTGGTCCTTGGCCTCGACCGACAGCGACGCCCCGGCCGTGAACCCCGGCCGAGCGAAGCCGTAGCCCAGCGATGAGACCGCATAGCCGATGGCCACCGCCGCATAGTCCGGCGCGAAGGCCACGACAACATTGCCCAGGGCCGCCACGCCCACGCCCCAGCGCATCAGCTCGCGCGGGCCCATGGCGAACATCCGGATCAGGCCCCACTGGGCCAGCAGCCCCGCCACCGCCCCGGCCGCCATGGCCAGGGTGATGAAGCCCTGGGCCTTGACCGGCGCGACGCCCAGCTTGTCGATGATCAGAAAGCCCAGGGTCTGGGTCTGGGCCGTCTGGCAGGTGGCCACCAGGAAGCCGAAGATCAGGAACGGCATGAGACGCGGGTCGCGCCACAGGCTGTCGCCCCGCCGCAGCGACGGGAAGGCCAGGCGCGCGCGGGGCTGGACCTCGCCCGCGCTGGCCGGCCGGCGCGCCTCCTCCAGTCCGTGGTGGACGATCCACATCATCACCGCCGCCAGCCCGGCGAAGGCGAACATCGGCCCGGCCAAGCCCACCACCGGCAGCACGAACAGCGGCGCCAGCAGCGGCCCGACCACCGTGCCCAGGCCGAACGCCCCGGCCAGGGTGGCCATGGCCTGGGTGCGCTCCTCGCGCTTGGTGCGCTCGGCCAGATAGGCCTGGGTGGCCGGATTGGCGGCCGAGCCGAACAGGCCAAACAGCGCCCGCGCCAGCAGGAACAGCACGAAGACCAGCATCGGCGGAAAGAGATGGTGCAGCCCGGCGCTGACCACGAAGGCGCACAGGGTCATCGACACGCAGAAGCCGCCCAGGCCCAGCAGGATCAGGGGCTTGCGCCCCCGCACGTCCGAGCGCTTGGCCCAGAACGGCGAGGACAGCGCCCACAGCAGGGCCGACAGCGAGAAGATCGCCGCCACCATGGCGTCGGGAATGCCGATCTGCCGGCCGATGGCGGGCAGCACCGACAGCATGCCCGTATTGCCCAGCGCCGTGGCCGCCGACACCCCGAAAAGGATGGCGAAGGCCCGCCGGTTGACCTGTTGATCTTGAGCGGCGGCAGACATCGAACAAACGTTAGAGTGGGTTCGCTCCGAGGGGAAGCCCAAGGAAATCCCAAGCGATACCGGGACGCTTTGCCGCAACCCTGGGACGCCCCGAATTAAGGGTCCGCTCATGGCGCGGGCGCGTAGTGGGGCCATGCTGCGTCACATCTCCGTCCCCCACAAACTGCTGCTGGCCTTCGCGGCCATGATCACGATCTGCGGCGCGGCCAGCGCCGTGGTCGCCCTGGACCTGTGGTCGCTGCGCAAGGCGACCGAGATGACCGACGACTCCATGGCCCTGACCATGGCCAGCGCCCGCATGCAGGCCGCGGCCCTGGAGCAGCAGAACGCCATCCTCGGCTATGTCGCATCGGGCGCCAGCGAGCACATCCGTCGCTTCGACGCGGCCGAAAAGGCCCTGGAGGCCGACCTCGACGCCCTGCGCAACGCCGACGCCGCTGGCGACTACGCGACCGCCGCCGCCAAGCTCTCGGACGCCCGCAAGCAGTACAAGGCCGAGGCCCAGGCCCTGATCGCGATGGCCGCCACGCCCGAGGGCCGCGCCCAGGCCGCGACGCAAACAGGCGCCAACGACCGCCTGGCCGACCTGCGCAAGGTTCTGGCCGAGGTCGAGGCCCAGGAGCATCGCGACGAGGCGGTGCGCTCGGCCAGCCGCGAGCGGGCCTTCGGCCGCGCCTTCCTCGGCATCATGGTGGGCGGGATCTTGGGCCTGGCGGCGTCGCTGGGCCTGGCCTGGCTGCTGACCCGCGTGCTGGGCCGGCCGGTCACCGCCCTGACCGGGGTCATGACCCGCCTGGCCGGCGGCGACAACGGCGTCGAGGTGCCCGACGTCGACCGCCGCGACGAGATCGGCGCCATGGCCAAGGCCGTGTTGCGCTTCAAGGACGCCGCCATCGAGAAGATCGCCGTCGAGCGCCAGGTCGAGATCGAGCGCCAGGCGGCCGAAGCCGCGCGCCAGGCCGCCGAGGCCGAACGCGAGGCCGCCCGCGTGCAGCTGGAGGCCGTGGTCGACAGCTTGGCCGGCGGCCTGCGCGCCCTGGCAGAAGGCGACCTGACCCGCCGCGTCGACATCGCCTTCCCCGCCGAATACGAGCGCCTGCGCGCCGACTTCAACGCCGCCATCGCCCAGATGGAGGACGCCCTGAAGGTCATCGTCCGCTCGGCCGGCGGCATCGAGGCCGGCAGCGACGAGATCGCCTGCGCCGCCGACGACCTCTCCCGCCGCAGCGAGCGCCAGGCCGCCAGCCTGGAGGAGACCGCCGCGGCCCTCGACGAGATCACCGCCACCGTCCGCCGCAGCTCGGCCGGGGCCAAGAGCGCGGCCATCGTGGTCGGGGCGGCCCGCAGCGACGCCCAGCGCTCGCGCGTCGTGGTCGGCGACGCCGTCGGGGCCATGACCCGCATCGAGGCCTCCTCGCGCGAGATCGGCCGCATCGTCGGGGTGATCGACGAGATCGCCTTCCAGACCAATCTTCTGGCCCTCAACGCCGGGGTCGAGGCCGCCCGGGCCGGCGACACCGGCAAGGGCTTCGCCGTCGTCGCCATGGAGGTGCGGGCCCTGGCCCAGCGCTCGGCGGAAGCGGCCCGCGAGATCAAGGTGCTGATCGCCACCGCCGCCCGCGAGGTCGAGCAGGGCGTGTCGATGGTCGGCGAAACCGGCCAGGCCCTTCAGGCCATCGCCGACAAGGTGGGCGAGATCGACGGACTGGTGGGCGAGATCGCCGCCTCGGCCGCCGAGCAGTCGGCCGGCCTGTCGGAGGTCAACGGCGCCATCAACCTGATGGACCAGACCGTCCAGCAGAACGCCGCCATGGTCGAGCAGTCCACCGCCGCCAGCCACAGCCTCAAGACCGAGGCCGCCACCCTGGCCCACCTGATCGGCCGCTTCCGGGTCGGCGGGACGGCCCAGGCCCGCAAGCCGGCGCGCGCGGCGTGACGGGACGTGACGTGACGGGGCGGCCTGCGCCCAGCCGCCGCACGGGCCTGCAAACCGCCGATACCTTGGATTAATCATTAACAGCCATGATGCCGGCTGAATTCTTCGGGGCCTCCTGACGTCATGTTCCAGATCATCGGCATCGTGCTGCTCTTCGGCCTCGTGTTCGGCAGCTACCTGATGGGTGGCGGCAAGATGGACGTCATCATCGAGGCGGCCCCTCACGAACTGATGGCCATCCTCGGCGCGGGCATCGCCGCGTTCCTGATTTCGAACTCGATGACCGTCATCAAGGCCACCGCCGGCGGCTTCGGCAAGATCTTCGCCGGCCCCAAGTGGAAGGCCGGCGACTATCGCGACCTGCTGGCCCTGCTGTTCCTGCTGACCAAGACGATGAAGTCCAAGGGCGTCATCGCCCTGGAAAGCCACATCGAAAAGCCGCACGACAGCTCGATCTTCTCGCGCTACCCGAAGATCTCGAAGGACCACTTCGCCGTCGACTTCATCTGCGACACCCTGCGGATGATGACCATGAACCTGGAGGATCCCCACCAGGTCGAGGACGCGATGGAAAAGCAGCTCGAAAAGCACCACCACGAGGCGCTCGAGCCGGCCCACGCCCTGCAATCCATGGCCGACGCCCTGCCCGCCCTGGGCATCGTCGCCGCCGTGCTGGGCGTCATCAAGACCATGGGTTCGATCACCGAACCGCCCGCCGTGCTCGGCGGCATGATCGGCGGCGCCCTGGTCGGCACCTTCCTCGGCGTGTTCATGGCCTACGGCCTGGTCGGCCCGATGGCCGCCCGCCTCCAGGCCGTCGTCAACGAGGACGGCGCCTTCTACAAGATCATCCAGGCGGTGCTCGTCGCCCACCTGCACGGCAACGCCGCCCAGATCAGCGTCGAGATCGGCCGCGGCAACGTGCCCAGCGTCTGCCAGCCCAGCTTCGTCGAGCTGGAAGAGGCCCTGTCGCAGATCCCGGCCGAGGGCTGAGCCCGATCCTTCCGTCCGTGTACGGCCAGATCACGCGCCCGTGATCTTTGTCTTGCAACGGGACGTGAAAAGCGGTTCCTTGCCACCATGGCGCCCGGCTCCCACGCCGGGCGTTTCCATTTAGACGTCGCAAGGGATGCCCCGATGACCACCCAAGTCCTCCGCAAGATCCTCATCGCCGGCGCGGCCATGACCGCCCTGTCGCTGGCCGCCTGCGGCAAGAAGGACGAGGCTCCCGCCGCCGACGAGAAGGCCGCCGCGGCCGCCGCCGCCGGCGCCAGCGAAGTGACGGCCGCCGACGCCGGCTCGGCCGAGGACCAGGCC
>NZ_QHJY01000279.1 GCF_003185805.1 Caulobacter sp. D5 | reverse complement strand
TGAGAGACCCCTCATCCGTCGGCTTCGCCGACACCTTCTCCCGCAGGGGGAGAAGGATCACCTACCCCGCCGGCGCGTCCAGCTCGGCCCGCACGCCCGGGCTGTTGTCGTGATAGGCCAGGGTTCCGGCCAGCTGGCGGACCATGGCGTCCATCATCTTGCTGCCGAAGCCGACGCGGGGGCCCTGCTTGCCGCCGCCCTGGTCGGCGACCGAGAGGCGCACGCGGCCGCCGTGCTCGACCAGGCCGATGTCGATGCGGCCGGGCCGGCCGCCATAGGCGTACTTCACCGCATTGATCACCAGCTCGGTGACCACCAGGCCGATGGTCACGGCCTTGTCGGTCGAGACCGTGGCCGGGGCGGCGTCGACGCGCAGCATCCGCGACCACTCCTGGCCCAGGGATTCCACCAGTTCCTCGGCCAGCTCGACCAGATAGCGGTCGAGCGACACCGTCTCCAGCTGGTCGCCGCGATAGAGCCGGCGGTGGACCAGGCCCACGGCGGTCAGGCGGCGGCTGGCCTCTTCCAGCGGCGCGCGGGCGGCCGGATCCTCGATGGCCTTCATCTGGATGGTCAGGAAGCCGGCGGCCAGGGCCAGGCTGTTCTGGACCCTATGATTCACCTCGCGCAGCAGAAAGTCCTTCTGGCGCAGCAGGTCGTCCTTGTCGTCCAGCGTGGCGCGCAGCTGGCTGTTCAGCTCGGCCGTGCGGCGGGCGCGGCGCAGGTCCAGCAGGTCCTGGCGCAGGCGCAGGGCGGCCTCGGTCTGCGAGGGGCTCCACGGGCGCGAGCGGCCGCGGACGGTCTCGCTCCAGGCGTCGAACGAGGCGCGCGGCGTAAGCGCCCCGTCGCCGCCGGCCGCCTTGGCGGTGCGGTAGGGGTCGCCGGCCCAGTGCACGACCTCGACCTCCTCGGCGCGGGTCCACAGCACGGCCAGCAGCGGCGAGCGCTCGACCACCACGCCCATCAGGCCCGAGGCCCAGCTCTTGAAGGCGCTGGCGCCGGGGAACACGGTCGCGCTGCGGTCGGTGGCGATCACCCCGCCGGCGTCGACCTCCAGCAGCCAGTCGCGGAGCATGGCGAGAGCCGTGTGCGGCGGGGTCTTGCCGGCCGTCTCGATGCGGTCGTCGCGGAACAGGGCCACGCCGTCGGCCTCGCCCAGGGCGACCAGGTCGGGAACGTGCTCCTCGAGCGCCAGGTCGCCGATGTCGGACTGCGACAGCACCGAGGCCAGGTCGTCGCCCAGGGCGCGCAGGCGCAGCTTCTCGCGCCAGGTCTCGGCCTCTTCCTTGGCCTTGATCTGGCGGGCGAGGCCTCCGGCCAGGGCGCGGCAGGCGGCGCGGATCTCGTAGGGCAGCAGGCGCGGGCTGTTGTGGTGGCAGGCCACCAGGCCCCACAGGCGGCCGTCCTTGACGATCGACACCGAGGCCGAGGCGACCACGCCCATGTTGCGCAGGTACTGCAGGTGCACCGGCGAGACGCTGCGCAGGGCCAGATCGCTCATGTCGAGCTGACCTTCCGGCGCCGGCTCCAGCGGGGCGGGCGTGTAGGCCGAGTCCGGGATCACCCGCACCAGGTTGCGCACATAGAGGGCGCGGGCCTGCCTGGGGATGTCCGAGCCGGGGAAGCGGTGGTTGAGGAAGCTCTTCAGGTGCTGGGCGCGGTCCTCGCCGACCACCTCGCCGGCGTCGTCCTCGACCCCGAAGCGATAGATCATCACCCGGTCGAAGCCGGTCAGGCGGCGGAACTCCAGGGCGGCGCGGTCATAGAGCGTCTTCAGGCCCGGGCAGCGCTCGAAGGCGGCCGCGGCCGCTTCCAGGTGGGTCAGGATCTGGGAGCCGGCCATCGGCCGCTCGAGGCCGGGCTCGATCTCCAGCAGCACGAGCTCGCCCTGCACCGTGGCGCTGAGGTCGAGATTGCGGCCGTTCCGGTGCAGCACGCCGACGAAGCCGCCGGCCGGGCGGGAATTGGAGATGGCGGCCACCTGGCCGGCCAGGTCGTCGCCGATCACCGCGCCGACCGCCTGGTCCAGCCACGTCTCGACGCCCAGCAGGCCGGCCACGTCGCCGGCCGCGGCGCGCACGGTCAGGCCCTCGCGGTCCAGCGCCAGCAGCACGCCGTGCGGCTGGATGGCGCCAGGGATGTGGATCGGCTCGCGATCGCAGGCCTGGATCTGCTCGGGCGTCGGCGCCGCCGTCATGCGTAAAGCCTGTCCAGCATGGGGGCGTGCGACGAAAATGCTGCGGTCACGGCGGCGGCTCCAGACGGCCTAGGCCGGTGCTTGACAGTACGTCGCATTCAACAGGCTGACCGTCGTCTTGTCGACATTTGGCCCACGACAACGCGAACGGGGCTTGTCTGCATCTTTCGAGAGCGTCACGGTCACGCTCCTTTTTGGGAGACGCCTCCGCATGACCGGTTTTCTTCTGCGCGCGCTGTTCGCGGGGCTGGGGCTCTGGCTGGCGTCGCGGATCGTGCCGGGGATCAGCGCCTCGGGCTGGCAGACGATCGCCATCGCCGCGGTGCTGCTGGGGATCGTCAACGCGGTGGTGCGGCCGATCGTGGTGCTGCTGACCCTGCCGATCACCCTGGTGACGCTGGGTCTGTTCCTGCTGGTGGTCAACGCCGCCATGCTGGGCCTGGTGGCGATGCTGCTGCAGGGGCTGGCCGTGCACGGCTTCTGGGCCGGCGTCTTCGGCGCGATCGTGATCGGCGTGGTCAGCTGGCTGGGCCACCTGCTGCTGGGCGAAGGCGCCGAGCGGGAGTGAGCCTGAAGCCCTAGCCGGCGGCGACCTGGATCCGGACGCGCACACGGCCGTCTTCGCCGCGCGTGGCGACGCCGACGCCGCCCTTGCCCGCGGCCCGGCGGGCGGCGACCCTTTCCTTCATGCCCTCGGGCCAGCGCGACACCTGGGCCAGGCGCACCTTGCGCGGCACGCGGGCGGCGGCCTTCAGCGGCAGGTCGTCGGCCTGGGCGAAGGTCTTGTCCATGAACAGGGCCGGGTTCAGCGGCCGACCCTTGCGGCTGATCTCGAAATGCAGGTGCGAGCCGGTCGAGCGGCCGCTGTCGCCGACCAGGGCGATCGGCGTGCCGCGGCGCACGAAGACGCCCTTCTTCATGCCGAGATTGCGGCCCAGGTGCGCATAGAGCGTCGTGAAGCCGTCCTTGTGCCTGACCTCGACGAAGCGGCCGTAGCCGGCGTCGACGCCGGTGCGCAGGACGACGCCGTCGGCGGCCACCTTCACAGCCGTGCCGGAGGGGGCGGCGATGTCGACGCCCTCATGCAGGCGACCGCCTTCTTCCCAGGGCAGTTGGCGCAGGCCGAAGGGCGAGGCGATGTCGCGGCCGGGCAGGGGCGCGTCGAAGGCGTAGGCCGGCGGCGGCGGGGCCGGCGGCGCGGGTTCGGCGGCCGCCTGGATCACGGGCGCGGTGATGGGGGCGGGCGTCAGCAGATCGGCCAGGGCGCGGGCGGCCGGCACGGAGGCGGCGGCCACGACGACGGCGAAGCCCAGCGTCAGCGGCAGGGCGAGATTGCGGGCGGGCGGGGCCTGGGTGTCTGGCGCCAAGAACGGAACCTCGTGGATCGGTCATGTGCGAGGATCGCGGGCCGGGCGGTTCTAAGGGCTTGGCCTTTCGCGATCGTGAACGCGGCTCTTTGCCCCTCTGATCGGGCGGAAAGGCGGCAGCTATGCCGTGGTGTTCGTCAGAGCTTGGCTGGGTGCTGTCGCGAAATCGTCAAACATTACATGAATTTTAGAATATTAAATCCAGTCAATACTATGAATACGGAGTCATGAACGACACTTAACGGGACTCTTCAAGTATCGTTCAGTACACCTTTGTCCATGGAGGCGCGGCGGACGCGCCCGGGAACAGAGGGAAAATTCCAATGCGCAAGTTCATGATCAGCCTCACCTCGATCGCGACCCTGACCCTGGCGGCCGTGCCGCTGATCGGCCTGACCCAGGCGGCCCACGCCGCGCCGGTCACCGTTCGCGTCGGCGACCTGAACCTGGCCAACCCGGCCGACGCCGCCGAGTTCGAGACCCGCGCCGCCGACGCCACCAAGCGTTTCTGCCGCGCCCGCGCCAACCACGAGCGTCTCGACCTGATGTCGCGCCGCGCCTGCATGATCGACGTCCGCGACGAGATCAACGACAAGCTCTCGGACAAGCAGCGTCAGGCCCTGGCCTCGGTCGCCCGCGCGACCCCGGTGGCGGTGGCCGCTCGCTGAGCCCCGCATGCAAAGCCATCCGCCGCGGAGGCCCCGGTAGAACCGGGGCCTTTGCTGGAGGACCCCTCCTCCAAGGGGAAGACCAAACGAAAAAGCCCCGGTCCTTCGACCGGGGCTTTCGCGTTTCTGGCGGGAGAAGAAGGCTTCAGAGCCCCTTCACGATGCCTTCGACCATCTTCTTGGCGTCGGCGAACAGCATCATGGTGTTGTCCTTGAAGAACAGCTCGTTCTCGACCCCGGCGTAGCCCGACGACATGCCGCGCTTCACGAAGAGGACGGTGCGGGCCTTCTCGACGTCCAGGATCGGCATGCCGAAGATGGCGCTGGTCGGGTCGGTCTTGGCGGCGGGGTTGGTCACGTCGTTGGCGCCGATGACGAAGGCCACGTCGGCCGTCGAGAATTCCGAGTTGATGTCCTCCAGCTCGAAGACCTCGTCATAGGGGACGTTCGCTTCGGCCAGCAGCACGTTCATGTGGCCCGGCATGCGGCCGGCGACGGGGTGGATGGCGTATTTCACCTCCACGCCCTCTTCCTTCAGCTTGTCGGCCATTTCGCGCAGGGCGTGCTGGGCCTGGGAGACGGCCATGCCGTAGCCCGGGACGATGATCACCTTGCTGGCGTTCTTCATGATGAAGGCCGCGTCGTCGGCCGAGCCCTGCTTGACCGGACGGGTCTCGACCTTGCCGCCAGGGCCGGCGGCCGCGGCGTCGGCCCCGAAGCCGCCCAGGATCACCGAGACGAACGAGCGGTTCATGCCCTTGCACATGATGTAGGACAGGATCGCGCCCGAGCTGCCAACGAGGGCGCCGGTGATGATCAGGGTGGTGTTTTCCAGCGTGAAGCCCAGCGCCGCCGCCGCCCAGCCCGAATAGCTGTTCAGCATCGACACCACGACCGGCATGTCGGCCCCGCCGATCGGGATAATCAGGGTGACGCCGATCAGCAGGGAGAGGGCGAAGATGCCCCAGAAGGCCCACTTGGCCTGGCCGCCGCTGATCACCAGCACCACCACCAAGGCGACGATGGCGGCCGCGATCACGATGTTCAGCAGGTGGCGGGCCGGCAGCAGGATCGGCGCGCCGCCCATGTTGCCGTTCAGCTTGGCGAAGGCAATGACCGAGCCGGTGAAGGTGATGGCGCCGATAGCCAGGCCCAGCGACAGCTCGATCAGGCTGTTGAGGTGGATGGCCCCGTCCTCGCCGACGATGCCGTAGGCGGCCGGGGTGTAGATGGCGGCCACGGCCACCAGGCAGGCGGCCATGCCGACCAGAGAGTGGAAGGCGGCGACCAGCTGCGGCATCGAGGTCATGGCGACCTTGCGGGCGATGATCGCGCCCACCGCGCCGCCGACGGCGACGCCGCCGAGGATCAGGCCCAGGGTCACGATGTCGAGCGCGCCCTGGGTCCACAGGGTGGCCAGGGTGGTCGCCACGGCGATGGCCATGCCGATCATGCCGTTGCGGTTGCCGGTCTGGCTGGTCACCGGGCTGGACAGCCCGCGCAGCGCCAGGATGAAGAGCACGCCCGAGACGATGTAGAGGATGGCGGCGAGATTGGCGTTCATGATGTCATTTCCCCCAAGTGGCTCTCGCCGCTCACTTCTTTTCTTTCTTCTTGTACATGGCCAGCATTCGCTGGGTGACCAGGAAGCCGCCGAAGATGTTGACCGCCGCGAAGGCCGCGGCGAGCGCGCCGGCCCCCTTGGAGATCCACACCGAACCGGCGTCCGGCGCACCCGACGCGCCATGCGCGGCCGCGGCGAGCAAGGCGCCGACGATGATCACCGACGAGATGGCGTTGGTCACGGCCATCAGCGGGGTGTGCAGGGCGGGCGTCACGCTCCAGACGACGTAGTAGCCGACGAAGATGGCGAGCACGAAGATCGCCAGGCGGAACACGGTGGGGTCGACAGCTTCCATGGGAGCCTCCCTTTCTATGCCGGTTAGGCGGTCTTCAGGTTCGGGTGGACGATCTCGCCGCCGCGGGTGACCACGGCCGCCTTGAGGATCTCGTCCTCGAAGTCGGGCGCGAAGGCGCCTTCCTTGGTCAGGAACAGGGCCGACAGGGCGAACAGGTTGCGCGAATAGAGCGCCGAGGCGTCGGCGGCGATGCGGCCGGGCAGGTTGGCGTGGCCGAGGATCTTGGCGCCGTTGGCGGTGACCACGGTCTCGTCCAGCTTGGCGCCCTCGACATTGCCGCCCTGCTCGATAGCCAGGTCGACCAGGATCGAGCCGGCCTTCATCGACGCCACCTGGGCGGCGCTGACCAGCTTCGGCGCCGGACGGCCCGGGATCAGGGCGGTGGTGATGACGATGTCCTGCTTGGCGATGTGGCTGGAGACCAGCTCGGCCTGCTTGGCCTGGTACTCGGCCGACATCTCCTTGGCGTAGCCGCCGGCGGTCTGGGCGTTCTTGAACTCCTCGTCCTCGACGGCGAGGAACTTGGCGCCCAGGCTTTCGACCTGCTCCTTGGTGGCGGGGCGGACGTCGGTGGCGGTGACCACGGCGCCCAGGCGGCGGGCCGTGGCGATGGCCTGCAGGCCCGCGACGCCCACGCCCATGATGAACACCTTGGCCGCGGCGACGGTGCCGGCGGCGGTCATCATCATCGGCAGGGCCTTGCCGTAGGCTTCGGCCCCCTCGATCACGGCGCGATAGCCGGCGAGGTTGGCTTGGCTGGACAGCATGTCCATCACCTGGGCCCGCGTGATGCGCGGGATGAACTCCATGGCGATGGCGCTGGCGCCCGCCTTGGCCAGGGCGTTCAGCGTGTCCTTGTCCTGGTAGGGATTGAGGGCGGCTGCGACGATCGCGCCGCTCTTCAGGACCGCGATCTCGGCGGCCTCGGGCGCGCGGACCTTGAACAGGACGTCGGCGTCCTTGATCGCGTCCTTGGCGGTCTTGGCCAGCTTGGCGCCGGCCGCTTCGTAGTCGGCGTCGAGATAGGAGGCGGCTGTTCCGGCTCCGGCCTCGACCACCACCGAGAAGCCGGCGGCGGTCAGTTTCTTGACGGTCTCGGGCGTCGCGGCGACCCGCGTCTCATTGGCGCGGGTCTCTTTCGTGACGGCGATGACGGCCATCGGCATACCTCCCCCGTGAGCGTTGTTCGCTCCCCGAGCCCGCGAGGTCTCGCAGGCACGGGATCCTAAAGTTGGAGCGGCGTTCGGTGGCGAAACCGATGACGTTTTCGCCTAACACCGCTCCAGCAGCTTGAGCCGCTCTTTAGGGGAGGTTCTTGCCTCTTGTCGAGAAATACCCGCGTGGCGGGCGCAAAAAATTGCCGATGTCCACCGGTGTCAGTGAGCCGGGGTGGCTTTTTCGCGAAGGGCCAGGATTCCGACAACGGCCAGCACGACGGCCGTTCCGGCCGCGCCGATGAAGCCCGCGGGGGTGCAGAAGAGCAGGGTAAAGAAGGTCAGGGCGACAGCGATCGCCAGCGAGCCCCACTTGGTCATCTTGCCGAACGCCGCATAGGTCGCGGCCTGTTCGTGGATGTCCATTTCACCGCGGTGGTAGTCGGACGCTTGGTTGCCCATCGAGGAGCCTCTCCCTGAATTTTTTCCACAGCCGAAGTATATCAAGCCCGCCCGAGGCTCAAGCTGGGGCGGCGCCATGACGCAGAACGGCGTTCCAATTAACCCCAGGCCAATTAACCCCAGGCCAATTAACCCCAGGCCAATTAACCCCAGG
>NZ_QHJY01000278.1 GCF_003185805.1 Caulobacter sp. D5 | reverse complement strand
CGGCCCCTTGGCGGGCTTGCGGTCGGTCGGCAGGGCCGGCGCGGCGGGCAGCGGGGCGTTCTCGAAGCCCGAGGCCGGCGCGTCGTAGCGCACCCCCGCCGGCGACGGCGATCGCGAGCCGATCGAGGCCAGGCGCGGGGTGATCAGGAACATCCGCTCGATGCGGCCGCTGCTGCGCTGCTGCACCTTGAAGAGGTTGCCCAGCACCGGGATCGAGCCCAGCACCGGGATCTTCGACGAGCCGGTGGTGTCGGACTGCACGGTCATGCCGCCCAGCAGCAGGCTCTGCCCCTCGACGATCAGGGCCTGGGTGTTGAGCGCCGCGCGGCGGACGACGGGAATGTTGTCGACGCTGGCGTTGGTCAGCGAACCGTCCTCGATGGTCACCAGCATGCGGATGCGGGTCTGGCCGGCGTCGCGGGTGACGTGCGGGGTGACGCGCAGGGTGGTGCCGGCGGTGACGTTGAAGAGGTCGACGTCGCGCTCGCCGGCCAGGCGGACGTAGAAGTCGCGGCTGTTCTCGAACACCGCCTCGACGTTCGACAGGGTGACGATCTGCGGCCGCGAGACCACGCGGGCGACGCCCTCGGTCTCCAGAGCGTTGAGGCGGGCGGCGAAATAGTCGCCGTTGCCGATGATCGTCGAGGCGATCAGGCCCTGGTAGGGCTTGGGCGAGGTGTTTCCACGGGTGAGGTTGGTGTCCTCCAGGCCCGCCGGCGCATTGGGGCCGCGGCCGAACTGAATGCCGCCGCTGCCGTCGTCGAACCGCCAGTTGATCCCGAGATCCCGGGCCTTGGTGGTGTCGATGTCGATGATCGCCGCCTCGACCTCGAGCAGTTGCGGCTCGACGTCGAGGGCGCGGACCAGCTCCTCGTAGGCCGACATCCGCTCGGCGACGTCGCGGACGATGATGGCGTTGAGGCGGCTGTCGGCCTGCACCCGCACGGGGTTGGGCGGGGCGTAGACGCCGGTCTGCTCGTTGGCTAGCGGCTGGCCCAGGGTCCCCTGCCCTTCGGCGCCGTAGAACGAACCGCCCCCATTGGGCGTGCCGAGCGTGGCCAGGCCCTGGCCGCGCAGGCCCTGGACGGCGGCGGGCAGCGCCGTCTCGCTGCGGGCCGCCGCGCCGGAGCGCTCGTTGGTCTCGGAGCTGACCAGCGAGCGGATGATCGAGGCCACGCCCGGGATGGTCACCTGCTTGGCGCCCACCGTCAGGTTCACGTCGTCGGCCCAGCCGTAGCGCAGGTAGAAGACCCGGTACTGCAGGGTCGGCGACGCGGCCTCGGCCTGCACCCCGCCCCGGGCCAGTTCGTCCACCTGTTGGAGGAAGCGCGGCGAGCCGGTGGCCACCAGCATGTCGCCGGTGGCGCGCAGGGTGTTGCGACCGTCGAGCAGGCCAAGCTGCCGGGCGGCGCGATCGACCCGGCGCGAAGCCGAGCCGGAGATCGGGAAGCTGCGGCTGGAGAGCTGGGCGGCGGTGTAAACATAGGCCGCGCCGCCGTCGTAATAGGTGACGAGGTCGAAGGCCTTGGAGATGTCGGCGTCGATCTTGGCGGCCGGGCCGCGGAAAACGCCGTTGATCGTGCCGGCCACCTGGGAGGAGACGATCACCGGCACGCCGACCTGATTGTAGAAGTTCTGGAGGAACTGGGCGATCGGCTGTTCGCGGGCGGTCAGGTCGATGGTGCGGCCGCCCAGCGGAACCTCGCCGGCGCGAACCTGCGGCGCGGTGGCGGCCAGGGCGGCGGCGACCGCCGCGACAACGCCCATCCGGGCGGCGCGGCGAACGCTGGGTCTATCCTTCTGAAGGGACATTCTGTCTCCGGGTTCAGGCGGCCGCGGAAGCGGGCGGCGGCGGCGGTTCGGGATCGTTGGGCACGACGGTCAGGGGCTCGCGCGGGAAGGCCACGCGGCCGGCCACGTCGAGCTTCAGGGTGGGCAGGAGTTCGTGGAACGACAGGACGCCGAGGTCGAAGCGGCGGGCTTCGACCAGCTTGCGCACGTGACGGCGCAGGTCGATGGCGGCCAGGACGACGGCCGCGCCGCTCTCGTCGACCTTGGCCAGGATCGCGTCGGTGACTCGGCGGGCCATGTCGGGATCGAGGGCCAGCTGCTGGGCGCCGGCCCCGGTGCGGATGGCCTCGCGCAGGTGCTGCTCCAGCGGCGGCTCCAGCACCACGGCGCTGAGGGCGCCGTCGGGGGCGTAGCGGTGGCTGATCTGGCGGCGCAGGGCGACGCGGGCGAACTCGGTGAGGGCGAACGGATCCTTCTCGCGCTGGCCGGCGTCGGCCAGGGCCTCGAGGATGTCGCGCTGGTTGCGCAGCGGCACCTCCTCCTCGGCCAGGCGCCGCATCACCTCGGCGATGCGGGCCAGAGGCAGGGCGCGGGCGGCTTCCTTGACCACCTCGGGATAGTCGGCGCCGGCGCGGGTCAGCAGGTTGCTGGCCTCCTGGATGCCGACGAACAGGCCCGCGTTGCGGCGCAGGGCCTGGCGCACGGCGTCCTGCAGCTCGGAAAGGTCGGCCGGATGAGCCAGATCGCCGGCGCCGATCGGGGCCTCGAAGGCCAGCAGCCGCCAGCGGGGGGCGCCGGGACCTTCGCCGTAGTGGAACGAGGCGCGCGGCAGGGCCACGCCCAGGCGCAGTTCGAACTCCTCCAGCACCTCCTCCAGCCCCCGGGTCAGGACCGCGCTCTCGTGGCGGCGGACATCGGCGCCGTCGAGTTCGAGCAGCAGCGGCACGACCGGCTGGGCTTCCTGGATCTTGGTGCGGGCGGCGGCGGGCGAGGCCTTGGCCTCGTCGGCGGCGGCGCGGGCGGGCGCGAGCTTGCGGGTCAGGCGGGCGCGCATGTCGACGTCGACCAGGGCGCCGGTGATCATCGCCGCCCCGCCCAGCAGCAGGAAGATCACAGCCGGGAAACCGGGCACCAAGGCCATCAGCCAGCAGATGCCGCCGGCCACCAGGAACACCCGGGGCTTGGCCGCGAACTGCCGGCGCATGGCGTCGCCCAGGTGGGTCTCGCTGTCCTCGTCGGTGGTGCGGGTGACGATCAGGCCGGCGGCCATGGCCCCCAGCAGGGCCGGGATCTGAGTGACCATGCCGTCGCCGATGGTCAGGATCGAGTACTTGTGGATCGCCGAGCCGAAGTCGAGGCCCTGCTGCAGCATGCCGATGGCCAGGCCGCCCAGGAGGTTGATGACGACGATGATGATGCTGGCAATGGCGTCGCCTTTGACGAACTTCATCGCGCCGTCGAGGCTGCCGTGGAGCTTGCTCTCCATCTCCAGCACGCGCCGGCGGCGCTTGGCCTCGTCCTTGTCGATCATGCCCGAGCGCAGGTCGCTGTCGATCGACAGCTGCTTGCCCGGCATGGCGTCGAGGCTGAAGCGTGCGGCGACCTCGGCCACCCGCTCGGCGCCCTTGGCGATGACGATGAACTGCACGACGGTGATGATCAGGAACACCACCAGCCCGACCACCAGATTGCCGCCGGCGACCATGTTGCCGAAGGTGTCGATGATGTGCCCGGCATGGCCCTCGATCAGGATCATCCGGGTCGTGGCGATCGACAGGGCCAGGCGGTAGAGCGTGGTGATCAGCAGCAGGCTGGGGAACACCGAGAACTCGACGATGGTCGAGATGTAGATCGCCACCAGCAGCAGCATGACGCCGAAGCAGATGTTGACCGCCACCAGGGCGTCGAGCGCCAGGGCCGGCATCGGCAGGATCATCAGGGCGACGATGGCGACGACGCCGGCCACCAGGAACAGGTCGCTGAACCGTGCGACGACGCCCTGGCGCGGCCGCCCCTGAAGGCGCTTGAGATAGGTTTCGACGCTCATCGGGCTGTCCTCAGAAGCCGCCGCGCGCCGAAACCAGGCCGCGATAGCGGTCGAGAACGCTGGAGACGTAGCCCTGCGTCTCGCGATAGGGCGGGATCTTGCGGCCGTACTTCATGACCGCGCCCTCGCCGGCGTTGTAGGCCGCCAGCACCAGCTCCAGGTCGTTGCCGAACTGACCCTGCAGGGTCTTCAGATAGGCCGCGCCGGTGCGGATGTTGACCATCGGATCGCCCAGCTCGACGGCCGGGTCGCGCACCCCGAAGCGCCTGGCCGTGGCCGGCATGATCTGCATCAGCCCCCGGGCGCCCTTGGGCGAGATCGCCCCCGGATTGGCGCGGGACTCCACGTGCATCACGGCGCGCAGCAGGTCGGGAGCGATGTCGAAGTCACGGCCGGCGGCGGCCACCAGCGGCGCGTAGAGGGTGGACCCGGAGGCGCCCCGGACCAGCACGACCGGCGCCGGCGCGATGCGTCCAGCCGAGATCACGGCGCTGGCCAGTTGGGGTCCGTCATAGAGCCGGAGCTGTTCCGACACCCCTGTCGGTTGTGTTTCAGCGACGCAATCTATGCGCGCCAGGGAAAACTTTTCGTTGATCGGAAGGGCGCTGCTGAATTTCAAGCCGTCAGCGGTCACGCATTCATATGCGAACACTGGACTTGAACAAAATAAGACTAAACACACGCTCGACGCCACTACGCGGAACTTGCGCATAAATCTGTCCCTCTATGCAGCGCCCCGCCTGTGCATACTACCCGTTCAAAAGCTAGCTTTCGTGTATCAATCCTGTCAACCACGGAATTAAAACAATTTTCATACTCAGTATACTGCCTTACAGGCATCATATTCTATGGTTCAGCTTAAGAACTACTATGGCTAAGCTCGCCTCTTTTTGGCCATTTTTGGCGCGCTTGTCGGCTTTGCCGGTCCTTCGGCGCCGGTTGGTTTCGTCACGATCGTCGACAGACACACGCTATGGCTGAAAAGAACGGCGGCGGGGACAAGACAGAGAAACCGACACCCAAGCGCCTGACCGACGCCCGCAAGAAGGGCGACGTTCCCAAGAGCAAGGACCTGACCTCGACCATCGTGCTCGGCGCCTGGGTGCTGCTGGGGGCGATGACCGCGGGCTGGGCCTTCGACCGGCTGGGGGGCCTGTTCGACGAGGTGTTCGCGGTGATGGACCGGCCGTTCGCCGAGGCCTGGCCGATCGCGGCGGCCGCCAGCGGCAAGGTGTTCGTGGCCCTGACGGCCGTCACCTTCATCCCCGTGGCGATCCTGGGCATGCTGGCCGAGTTCGGCCAGGTCGGCCCGGTCTTCACCTTCGAGAAGATGAGCCCGAAGATGTCGCACATGAACCCCGGCGAGGGGCTCAAGCGGATGTTCAGCGTCGACAACCTGTTCGAGGTGGCCAAGTCGCTGGCCAAGACCCTGCTGCTGGGCGTGTTCACCTGGATCGTCGTGGCCCTGGCGTTCGACAAGCTGCTGGCCCTGCCCGCCAGCGAGGCCGACGGGGCTCTGTCGGCCTATGGCGGCCTGACCTTCCAGCTGCTGGCCGGCACGGCGGTGCTGTTCGTCTTCGTGTCGCTGCTGGACCTGGCCTACCAGCGCTTTTCCTTCACCAAGAAGATGCGCATGAGCCGGCGCGACATCCGGCAGGAAGCCAAGGATTCCGAAGGCGATCCACACGTGAAGGCCCACCGCCGGCAGCTGCACCAGGAGTGGGCGCAGCAGAACGCGGTGCAGGCCGCCCGCGACGCCTCGGTGCTGGTGGTCAACCCGACCCACATCGCCTGCGCCCTGGCCTACGACCCGGCCGAGCACGCCGTGCCGGTGCTGCTGGGCAAGGGCGAGGGCCTGATCGCCCAGGCCATGCGCGAGGCGGCCGAAACCGAAGGCGTGCCGATCATCCGCAACGTCGAGTTGGCCCGCGCCCTGCGCGACAAGGCCGCCGTCGACGACATCATCCCGCAGGACCTGTTCGCCGCCGTCGCCGAGGTGATCCTCTGGGCCCGCCGGCTGAAGGACGAGCAGGCCCAGGCCGCCGAGAACCCGCCGCCCGACACGCCCTCGGGCCCGACCTTCCCACCCCTGCCCTAGCCTGGAGCAACCGTGAGCGCCGTACTCGACCTGCTGACCGTCGCCCTGGCCCTGGCCATCGTGCTGGGCCTGGCCTTCTTCTCGCTGAAGCTGCTCAAGCAGGTGCAGGCGGGGCCGGCGACCGACGACCAGATCCGCTATCTGCGCGCCCTGCCCGTGGGCCAGCGCGAGCGGCTGACCCTGGTGGCCTATCGCGACGAGGTGTTCCTGCTGGGGGTGACGGCCGGCCAGATCACCGTGCTGGATCGCCGCGCCCGCACGCCCGAGGAGATCGCCGCCGAGGCCCGCGCCGGCGAGGAGGCCCGCATGCGCGCGGCCCGTCCGGCGGCGGCGGTGCGCCAGCTGATAGGGAAAACCCTAGCTAGGGAACGACCCGACTACTGACCGCCGCGGCGAGGTGGTTGTCTCGATTTGCCGGGCGACGGAGCGACGCTCCCAAGGCCCTCCGAGCAGACGGAAATCGAAGGAGCATCACATGTCTTTCCTGGGTATCGGCGGCGGCGGCAACCTGTTCAGCAGCATCGCCAACATCGCGCTGCAAGGCGCCCTGGGCGTCGCCACCGGCGGGGCCTCCCTGCTGGTCACCACGGCTCTGAAGAGCGTGCTGACGGCGGTGGGCGACCAGGTCCTGCAGCAGCTGGGCCAACAGCTGGGCCTGCCGCAAGGCGCCATCGACCTGGCCCAGGCGGCCTTCCATAGCGCCGCCGGCGATCCGGGCGGCGCGGTGCAGAACGTCGGCGAAGCCGTCCAGGGCTTCAGCGACGCCGCGGGCCTCGACAACTTCCAGGCCGGCCAGGCCCAGCGCGACACCTTCGACGCGGTGGACTGGATCGTGAAGAACGCCCAGGAAGAGCTGCAGGCCGGTTCGGACGCCGAAGGCTCCAAGCGCGGCAAGGGCGCCAGCGCCCTGGCGGCGGCCGGCGGCGGCGAGAGCTTCCTGGTGAAGCTGGCCATCGCGCTCGGCACGGCGGTCGACAACAAGATGAACGACATGCTCGACATCGCCAAGGAGATCGACAACGCCAAGTCCAACAAGGACGAGTCGAAGGTCACCGAGATGAGCGCCAAGATGACGGCCTACGGTCAGGAGGCGAACATCATGAGCAACGCCCTCAACACCTCGCTGAAGACCATCGGCGAAGCCATCGCGGGTATCGCCCGGAAACAATAATACGACCAAGCGTTGTGGAGCTACGCGGGCGCCGGTCACCGGCGCCCGCGACTTCACGTTTCAGGGGTAAAAAGGAAGCGCAGCATGCGAGTTCGCACTTTCGCCGCCATCGTCGCCGCCGCCGGCCTGGGCCTTCAGGGCCCCGCCTTCGCCCAGCTCGACATGGTCACCCCGCAGTTCAACACCCAGGTGTTCAAGAACGTCCTGCAGTCCAACGACCGGGCCTTCGGGCGCGGCGGCGCAAGCCCGGGCCGCAACGGCGTCGCGGCCGGCGCCAGGCCGCTGTTCCCGCAGGCGGG
>NZ_QHJY01000277.1 GCF_003185805.1 Caulobacter sp. D5 | reverse complement strand
GCCGTCGGCCGCGTGCTGATCGCCGCGCCCAGCGACCAGGAAGCCCTGCTGGAATCCGCCCGCGTGCAGGTGGCCCGCGGCGAGGGCTTTTTCGCCATCGAGCCGGCCAAGGCCGCCGCCGCCGCCGCCCCGCGCGACTGGCGTCCGCTGACCCTGCTGGGCGTGGCCTACGAGCAGTCCAAGCGCGACGACGAGGCGCTCGCCGCCCACCGCCAGGCCGTCGCCCTGGCTCCCAACGAGGCCGTTCCGGCCGCCAATCTCGCCATGTACCTGGCCGGCCACGGCGACCTGCCCGGCGCCGAGGCCCTGCTGCGCAAGGCCGCGACCCTGCCGTCCTCGACCATCCAGATCCGCCAGAACCTGGCCCTCGTCGTCGGCCTGCAGGGCCGCGTCGACGAAGCCGAGAAGCTGGCCCGCCAGGACCTCCCGCCCCAGGTCGTCGACAACAACCTGGCCTGGCTCCGCGCCGCGCTGGGGCAGGGCGGCGGCACCCGCACGTGGGAAGCGGTGAAGGCGGGGAGCTGAGGCTGGGGCTCCGTGGCGCTCGTCTGCGCAATCAGAAAATGAGCCTGGCGTTTTACTCGATCGAACGTTGATATTTGAATGCGCGTCCGTATCCTGGACCGGTAGATCTTGCTGCCGGGGGGTGCGGGTATGCGTGCGATCGTTCTCGCCTTTGTCTGTGCGATGGTGGTCGGGGCGAGCGGGGCGCACGCCGATCCCGTGACCCTGGACTGGAGCGTCGTCGATCGCTTCAGACTCTTCAAATCCCCGCCGCCGCCGAGCCGGCCGCTGGGCGATTCCGGCCCCGGAACCGTCGATGTCTTCCTGGATCGCCTGGGGGCTGCACGCGCGACGCCTGGGGCGCTCTTCCCGGAAAGCGCCTCGTACGACCTGATCGCCGATTTCCTCGCCACCAAGCGACCCTATGACGGCGGCCCCGCGGTCCGGCCGTTCGAGGCGACGCGGTGGCGCGGCGCGGGTCCCGGCGTGCGCGACGGGACGCTGGCCCTGAAACCGCCCGCCGCGGACCGGGGCTACGAGCCGGGCTATCTCTATCCGTCGGCCTATGCGGTGCGTGTCTGGGTCGTCGGCGGCGCGGCGGCCGACAGCTGCGCATGGCGCGTCGACGGGGTCGAGGCGCTCGGACCCGTGGCCTGTGACCAGGCGGTTCGGATACCGATCCCGGCGCGCGACGACCACACCGGCGGGCGGGGCGTGCGGGTGACGGTGACGGTCAGCCGCGACGGCGCCAAGACCGCAGAGGGCGAAGTCCCGATCGAGGTTCGCGACCGCCTGGTGATCGGCCTGGGCGACTCCTACGCTTCGGGCGAGGGAAATCCCGATCAGCCGCAGGCGTTTCCGCAGAACTTCCAGACCCGCATCGACCGCTACTGGAAGGACAGTTCCGATCCCTACGACCGCTGGTGGCGGGTCGGCGCGGTCTTGCGCGAGATCCAGCCGGCGCGCTGGTGGGATCCGATCTGCCATCGGTCGCTCTATTCGCAGCAGGCGGCCGCGGCCTTCATCTATGCGGCCGAGCACCCCAAGGAGGCGGTCACCTTCGCGTCCTTCGCGTGCAGCGGCGCCGAGGTGCTGGACGGCGTCATCGCCAGCCAGGCCAAGCCCCCGGGCCTGTCGGATTTCGGCGGCCCGGACGGGCGTCGTCCCTTCGTGCTGAAGCCCCAGATCGAGCAGGCGCTGGAACTGCTCTGCGACGGCCGCGGCTTGAGCGGGGACGCGCGGTGGGCCGCGACGGAGATCGCTCTCCTAGCCGCCGAGCTCCGGCTGCCTCCCAAGCAGCAGAAGGCCTATGTGACCACGGCGACGCGCACCGAAGCCAAGTGCGCCGGGGCTGGTGTCCGGCCCCGGAAGGTGGACGTCCTGCTGATGTCCATCGGCGGCAACGACATCGGTTTCGCCGGCGCCGTCAAGAACGCCCTGCTGCCCACCCAGGCCTCGGATCCGATCGGTCAGTTCGTCCTGGCGCGCGTGCGGTCGTCGGTGGGCGTGACGCCGACCTATCTGGCCCACCGCAAGATCATGTTCGACCTGCCCAGGGTCTATCCCGTCATGCGCCAGGCCCTGGCGGCGGGCCTGGCGCCCGATGGCGTGCCGATCATCCAGTCGACCTATCCGAACCCTCTCCTGGGCGAAGGGGACGGCGCCCGTTTCTGCCACGGCTTCCTCGACAACCAGCTGTTCGCGTCGATGAACGGCATGTTCCCCGATCAGGGCGTCAGGCCGGAGAACCGTTGGCGGATCGGGATCGACGAGGCCGAGGGGCGCGAGGTCTTCGAGTCGCTGTTCACGCCCCTGAACCAGGCGGTCGCGCAGAACGCTTCCAACAAGGGGTGGCGGGTGGTGCGCTATGGCGAGGCGTTCTCGCGGCGCGGCTGGTGCGCCGGCACCGAGGCCGAGCGCGCTACCTTCGCCTTTCCAGCGCTCTCGCAGGCGGTAACCGCGAGCGGAAAGCGGCAGTGGTCGCCGTTCGATCCACAAGACTGGAATCCCTACGCCCCGCGTACCCGCCTCTTCCGAACCTCCAACGACGTGGTCCTGACGCAGATCGGGTCGAGCGAGCCGTTCGTGAAGATGGTGGTGAACCTGGGCAACCGATCGTTCTTCGCCAGCGCGGGCATCTTTCACCCGACCGCCCAGGCGCACGTGATCATCGGGCTGAATGTGGTTCGCGAGATGGAGCAGGCGCTCGAGCCGCCGTCGCCGGGCGTGCAGACAGCGCGCTGACGCGGGGCCTCAGGCGCTGAACGCGGCCTTCGGCGCCTCGGTCCCCACCGCCTCCACCCCCACCGGCGCCTCGACCACGAACCGGCTGCCCAGGCCCGGCGTGCTGTCCAGGTGGATCTCGCCGCCCATGGTCTCGACGACCTGGCGGGTGATGCTGAGGCCAAGGCCGGTGCCGCCGACGTGGCGGGCGGGGTCGCCGACCTGTTCGAAGGGGCGGAAGACGGCGTCCAGCTGGTCGGGGGCGACGCCGACGCCGGTGTCCTCGACCGTGAAGCGCAGGCGGACCTCGCCGCCGGCTTGGGGCTCGACGCTTTCGACGCTCAGCGACACGCGGCCCTGGTCGGTGAACTTCACCGCATTGCCCAGCAGGTTGATCAGCACCTGGCGCAGGCGCTTGGGGTCGGCGACGATCGTGCGCGGGGCGTCGGCGGCCAGCTCGACGGCGAAGGCCAGGCCCTTCTCCTCGGCCCGCAGGCGGAACATCTGGTCGATCTCGTCCAGGCAGGCGCGCAGGTCGAAGGCGGCGGGCTGGAGGTCCAGCCGCCCGGCCTCGATCTTGGCGATATCGAGGATGTCGCTGATCATCGCCAGCAGGTGCTCGCCGCTGGAGCGGATGGCGTCGACGGCCGTGCGCTGCCTGTCGTCCAGCGCGCCGCGGCTGAGCCAGTAGCTGTAGCCGATCACCGCGTTCAGCGGCGTGCGCAGCTCGTGGCTCATGTGGCCGAGGAACTGCGACTTGGCGGCGTTGGCGGCCTCGGCGGCGGCGCGGGCCTCGCCCATCACCCGGGCTTCCTCGAGTTGGCGGCGCTGGCGGGTCTCGAACTCGCGGCGCATGCCCAGCAGGCGCCCGACCAGAAAGCCGCCGGTCACCACCAGCCAGACGCCCAGGATGATCAGGTACCACTGGCCGTCCGACAGCGAGACGCCCTCGAAGTCGATCTCGTCGAGCGACACGGCCAGCGGGCCGGGCGCGGCGCCGTCGGTGGTGATGGCGATCGCCCGCACGTCGGCCAGGTTCGGGGCGGCGTCACGAGGCGATACGCCGTGGCTGCTGACCCACCAACCCTCGGCGGCCAGGCGGTCGAGCGGCAGGCGGATCTCGTTGGCGCCCGGGTCGACCGGGAATTCCAGGACCAGCGGCACGTCCTGGTCGCCGACCTTGCCACGCAAGGCCGCCGGCGGGGCGGTCTTGACCTGCAGCTTCAGCCGGTCGCCGCCGCCGGTGTAGGTCAGGCGCAGGGTGATGCTCTGATAGCGGGTGAAGTCGAGCCCCTTGCTCGCGCCGCCGGTGGTCAGCTGCAGGCCGTAGCCGCAATAGGGATAGGTGACGCCCGTCCGGATGTCGCAGCGCCAGGCCATCTGCCGGTGCGGATCGGGGGTGACGCTGGAGCGGCCGCCGCTTTCGGCGTCGGAAAAGGCGTAGGCGATCACCTGGTCCGACTGCGGCGTCAGGGCCAGGCTCTGGCGGGTGAGGGCGCCCTTGCCCAGCACCGCGGCGAAGGTCACCGCGATCAGCAGGAACAGCGCCGCCTCGACCTTGAGATGCCGGTAGCGCCGCCAGCCGCCGCCGTTCTCGTTGGACGCCGGCGACGACACCGGTGTCCGAGGGGCTGAACGAGGATCGGGACGCTGCGGCACGAGGCGCTCCTGGAGGCCTGTGCGGGCCGCGAAGGGAAGAAGCGCGACCTTAGCTCGAGCATGTTTGACCGCCGTTTAACGGGGCGCCGGAAATCTTCGGTTCGGCGCCGCGACCTTTTGTCGGCCTCTGGGCGTGAATGACCTTTGCGAGCGCCATGCGCCATGTTTCAACCCGAAGTGGTCGCCACAGCCCCAGGGAAACGCCATGTCCGTTCGCCGTCGGATCGCCGTCGCCGTCGCGCTCGCCGCGCTCGCCTCCGCAAGCGCGGTTCCGCCCGCCTGGGCCCAGATCCCCGGCGACCTGCGCGACCTGATCGGCGCCCGGGCGGCCGGCGGGGAAAGCGAGCTACAGCGGCGCGGCTACGAATTCGACCATGTGGACGAGGGCGGCAGCGCCAAGTGGAGCTACTGGCGGCGCGGCGACGACTGCGTCCAGGTCACCACCCGCGACGGCCGCTACCTGACCATTGTCGAGGCTCGCAACCTGTGCCGCAAGAAGAGTTCTGACTCCAAGGCCGCCGCCGTCGTGGCGGGGGTGGCCATCGTCGGCCTGGCCGCCGCCCTGGCGGCTCACAAGCAGAAGCACGGCGACGCCGACCGGGCCCACGACGACGAGTACGAGCGCGGTTACCAGGCGGCCCTCTACGGCTCCGACTACGACGACCGGCACGAGACCGAGGGCTATCACGAGGGCTTCCTGGCCGGGCAGTCCGAGCGCGACAACCGCCGCTACGCCAACACCCGCTATGTCCGTCAGGCGCCGCGCGCGGCCCAGGACGCCTGTTCGCGCCGGGCCGACGCGTTCCAGAACCGTCCCGCCGGCTCAAGCGTGCCGATCAGCGTCCGCGACCTGGGGCGCGGCGACTGGGAGCTGACCATGGCCACCGGCCCCTATCGCTCGCGCTGCTTCGCCTCGTCCGACGGCCAGGTCCGCTCGATCGAGCCGTACTGACCCTTAGGGCGGATCGACACTCGGCGTTTGAGACGAAAACCTCGTCCTTCGACGAGGACCACGCACCGAGCCTGAATGTCGATCCACCCCAGAGGCTGACCTTCAGGCCAGGGCCAGCGGGATCAGGATCAGCAGCATGTAGAAGAGGGCGCGCGCCAGGGCCGCCACGGCGGTCACGGCCGCGCGGGCTGGCGGGATCGACAGGTGTCGCGACAGCCAGCGGGTCTGGGCCACGATCAGCCAGACGGTCGAGGCCAGGATCACCGCCGCGCCGGCCCCGACCAGGGCCGGGGTCCCGCGCTGCACGGCCATCAGACCCAGCGACACGCAAAGCGCCACCGGCGAGGCCAGGTAGCACTGGGCGTAGAACGGTCGCCGCAGGGTCTGGCGCGAAATCGCCACGCCCTGCTTGCGCAGCCGGGTCAGGGTCACGACCAGCGGCGTGAGGCCAAACAGCAGGCACCGGAACATCAGCAGGTTCTGCTGGGAGTCGTAGAGCGCCTTGGCCAGCGGCGGGGCGTTGGCCGGCTGGGGAACGTGCGCCGCCCAGCCGATGGCGTTGGCGATCACCAGGGTGATGATCAGCAGCACCGGCGGGCTCAGCGCGTCGTCGTAGCGCAGGTCCTCGGGCTGGCCTTCCTCGCGGTCGGAATAGGCCATGGCCGTCATCGGCCGGCTGACGATCCGCAGCATGGTGCGCGGGTAGAAGTAGAGCCAGGTCATGGCTTCGAAGAGCAGTTCCTCGAAGCTCCTCAGGATCTTCAGCAGGTCCACGAAGCAGGCTCCCGTTGCGCCGACCGGTCGGTGATAGCAGCAGCGGGCCGCGATTTCTGCCTGTCCATCGCAAGGCGAGCGGCGAGCGCTGTACAGCCATGGCGAAGCGTCGCCATAGTCGCCCGCGCAGTGGAGCTTCGATCATGGCAGGGCCGGCCCCGCGAGACTTTCCCTACATCCGCGCCGCGCCCGAAGGCCTGTCGGCCGGGTGGTGGGTCATGGTGCTGGGAAGCTGCGTCGCCGGTTTCGCGGCGCTAATGCTGCTGGCGCGGGCGCCGGGCGGTCCGATGGCGCTGGTCGGGCCGGTGCTGTTCGCCGTCATGCCGCTGCTGGCGCTGAGGGCGGCCGCCGGACGCGGCTGGACGGCGCTGTTCCCGCACCTGACCTTCACCGACGTGCTGGCCGGCCTGCTGACCGTTCCCATCGCCCTGCTGCTGTCGAGCGCGGTCGCCCTGGTCTTCACCAGAGCCGGGATCGCCGCCGTCAATCCGGTCGCGGGCCTGCTGGCGCGGCTGGACGGCTGGGAGCGCGTCGTCTTCATCGCCGGCACCGCGCCGCAGCTGCTGGGCGAGGAGCTGATCACCATCCTGCCGTTCCTGGCCTTGCTGGCGCTGTTCCATCGCCGGTTCGGCCTGGCCCTGCGGCCTTCGGTTCTGGCCGCCTGGATCCTGTCGGCCGCGATCTTCGGCCTGCTGCACCTGTCGACCTACGGCTGGAACCTGGCCCAGGTGCTGCTGGTCATCGGCGTCTCGCGGCTGGCGCTGACGATTCCCTATCTGCTGACCCGCAGCGTCTGGTCCTCGCTGATCGCCCACATTACCCTGGACTGGTCGATCTTCGCGCTGGTGCTGCTGGGCGCGGCCAGAGGGTAGGGGGGCAACCCCTTGCCCTGACTCAGCTTCCGGCGCTTTGCGCGGTTGACATCCCCGGCCGCCTCGCTTATCCACCGCCCCTCACTCGCGGCGGCCGCAAGGTTGTCCGCGTCAACGCTATTGTAATTCGGAGCCACGTCGTGAAGCGGACATTCCAGCCGTCGAAGCTCGTGCGAGCCCGCCGTCACGGCTACCGCACGCGTATGGCCACCAAGAACGGCCAAAAGATCGTCGCGCGTCGTCGCGCCAAGGGCCGCAAGCGCCTGACGGCCTAAGAGCGGGTCTCCCGCTCTTCTTTCCTGCCCCGGCAGGATCGTACGACATGACAAAAGCCGCCCCTTCCCAGAACCAGGCCTCCAGCCTGCGCCGGAAAGGGCGGCTTTTTTCATGACCGATTCCCAGGTTTCCGCCGCTCCCCTGGCCGAACCTCTCGCGCCTGGCCCCAAGGGCCCGAAGATCGAGCGCATCAAGGTGCGCGCCGACTTCCTGAAGGCCGCCAAGGCCCCCTCGCTGTCGCGCGGCGCCGTCTTCATGCAGCTGCGCCCGCGGGGCGACGACGACGCCCTGATCCGCGTCGGCTTCACCGCCTCCAAGAAGGTCGGCGGCTCGGTCGAGCGCAATCGTGCGAAAAGACGCCTGCGCGAGGCCGCAAGGCTCCTTCTGCCCCTTCATGGACGGCCCGGTTGCGACTATGTGTTCATCGCCCGCGGCGGTACGCGCTCGCGGCCCTGGGGGCGTTTGCTTGACGATGTAAAAGCCGCGCTGATAAGCCTCGCGGCCGAAATAGATCGCGGGGGGAAGCGACCCCCCACCGCGCCCGCCTCACCCTCTTCGCACGCGCCAGCGTCCGAACCCTCCGATCCCGGTTAAGTCATCCATGCAGAACGACAACAAGAACACGCTGGTCTTCATCGTCAGCGCGTTCGCGATCCTTCTCGGCTACCAATTCTTCGTGCTGGGTCCGAACCAGAAGAAGATGGAGGCCGCCGCCCGCGCCAAGAAGGCCGCCGAGGCCCAGGCCGCCGTCGCGCCTCCCGGCATGACCGTCGGTCCGGACGGCTCGCCCCAGCCGATCAAGCTGTCGCGCGACGTCGCCAAGGCCGCCAGCCCGCGGATCGCCGTCGACACCCCGGCCCTGGCCGGCTCGATCGCCCTGAAGGGCGCGCGGATCGACGACCTGTGGCTCAAGCGCTACGGCCAGACCACCAAGAAGAACGCCCCGCCCGTCGAGCTGCTGCGCCCGACCGGCGCCGAGAACGCCTTCTTCGCCGAGTTCGGCTGGGCCGGCGCCAACCTGTCGGGCCTGCCGGACGCCAACACCGTCTGGACCGCCCCGGCCGGCGCGACCTTGCGCCCCGGCTCGCCGGTCGTGCTGACGCATGACAACGGCCAGGGCCTGGTCTTCACCCGCACGCTGTCGGTCGACGCCGACGCCATGTTCACGGTGTCCGACAGCGTCAGGAACCAGGGCGGCCAGACCCTCACCCTGGCGCCCTACGCCTCGGTCCAGCGCTGGGGCATCCCCACCGATCTGGGCAAGAACCACATCGTCCACGAGGGCGGCATCGGCATCCTGGGCCAGGACGGCTACGAGCTGAAGCAGGCCAAGTACCAGGACTGGAAAAAGAAGAAGCCGCTGCAGGAGTTCTCCTCCAAGGGCGGCTGGACCGGCATCACCGACAAGTACTGGCTGGCGGCCCTGATCCCGAGCCAGGACGAGGCCATCACGGCCCGCTACAAGGTCACGCCCGTTTCCGGCGTCGACGTCTACGAGGCCAACTACACCGCCGCCCCGCGCGCCCTGGCCCCCGGCCAGACCCTGACCGAGACCACCCGCCTGTTCGCCGGCGCCAAGACCGTGCCGCTGCTGCGCCAGTACGAATACGCGGGCAACGCCCCCAGCGGCTGGGCCTTCTGGGACAAGCGCAAGGCCGACATCCCGCGCTTCGACGACGCCGTGGACTGGGGCATGTTCGCCCTGATCACCCGTCCGATCTTCAACGTGCTGGAGATCTTCTACAAGCTGGTCGGCAACTTCGGCATCGCCATCATGCTGCTGACCGTGACCCTGAAGCTCCTGCTCTATCCGCTGGCGGACAAGAGCTACGAGTCCATGGCCAAGATGAAGAAGATCGCCCCCGAGGTCGAAAAGCTGAAGGCCAAGAACAAGGACGATCCGGCCAAGCTGCAGCAGGAAACCATGGCGCTGTACGCCAAGGAGAAGATCAACCCGTTCATGGGCTGCGTGCCCATGCTGATCCAGATCCCGGTGTTCTACTCGCTGTACAAGGTGCTGACGGTCACGATCGAAATGCGCCACGCGCCGTTCTTCGGCTGGATCCAGGATCTGTCCGCGCGTGACCCGACGACGTTCATGAACCTGTTTGGCCTGATCCCGTGGGATCCGGCGACGGCCCCGCTGATCGGCACGTTCCTGGGCGGCCCCCTGCACATCGGCGTCTGGCCGCTGCTGTACGGCTTCACCATGTGGCTGACCACGGCGATGAACCCGCCGGCCGGCGATCCGATGCAGCAGAAGATCTTCCAGTTCTTCCCGCTGATCTTCATGTTCACCCTGTCGCAGTTCGCGGTGGGCCTGGTGATCTACTGGTGCTGGAGCAACGTGCTGACCATCATCCAGCAGTACATCATCATGCGCCGCTACAAGGTCGACAACCCGATCGACAAGATCGTGGCTCGCCTGACCGGCAAGCAGACCGCGACGGCGACCTGATGACCGATCCGATCGATCCCATCTTCACCGAAGACGAGATCGAGGCGGCCCGGGTGCTCTTCGCCCAGCCGGTCTCGTTCATGATGGGGGCCGTCCGCATGGACGGCCTGCCGCCCTCCGACCTGCCGGAAGTGGCCTTCGCCGGCCGCTCCAACGTCGGCAAGTCGAGCCTGATCAACGGGCTCGTCGGCCAGAAGTACCTGGCCCGCGCCTCCAACGAGCCGGGCCGCACGCGGGAGCTGAACTTCTTCCTGCTGGCCGAGAAGCTGCGTCTGGTCGACCTTCCGGGCTACGGCTTCGCCCGCGTCTCGCGCTCGACGGCCAGCAAGTTCCAGGACCTGGGCCGCCAGTTCCTGCGCGGCCGGCCCAACCTCAAGCGGGTCTACCTGCTGATCGACGCCCGCCACGGCCTCAAGAAGGTCGACGCCGAGGCGCTCGACGCCCTCGACATCTCGGCGGTCTCCTACCAGATCGTCCTGACCAAGGCCGACAAGATCAAGCCGGCGGAAGTCGAGAAGGTCGTCGAGGAAACCACCAAGGCCGTCGCCAAGCGCCCGGCCGCCTTCCCGCGGGTGCTGGCCACCTCGTCGGAAAAGGGCCTGGGCCTGCCCGAGCTGCGGGCGGAGATCTCGCGGACGTGTCTGGGGTAACCCCCTCCGGCCCTCCGGGCCACCTCCCCCAGAGGGGGAGGATCTAGCGGAACGGATGCTCCCCCTCTGGGGGAGCTGTCGCGGAGCGACTGAGGGGGGAGCGCGTAGCGCTTCCTCTTTTTTGTTCCGAGCACGGATCATCCGCGCCGCTACATAAATTCGCAATAAAACTGTCGCCGAAACTTCTCTGGCCCCCAGGTTGTGGCGAAACTATGCCCTGCCCCGACAAAAACACGCGCGTCACCCGGTGTCATGCCCGGCCGCGAAGTGGGGGATGTTTCGATGAAGAAGACCGCTCTGTTGGCGCTGTGCGCGCTTGCGCCTCTGGCCATGGCGGCCCAGGCCGCCGCCGCCGATCTCGCCGATGCCCCGATCGCCACCGCCGAAGAGCCGGTCACGGCCTCGGAAGTCGTCGTCCAGGCCCAGATCGCCTACCGCAACCGCAGCGAGGAGACCGCTCCGGTCCTCGAATACGGCCTCGACTACTTCCAGCGCTTCGAGCCCCTGACCGCCGGCGACGCGCTGAAGCGCGTGCCCTCGGTCGCCTTCCTGTCGGACGTGCTGGAATCGGACGGCGTGCGCATGCGCGGCCTGGATCCGGGCTACACCCAGGTGCTGATCAACGGTGAGAAGGTGCCCGGCTCGGGCGTCGACCGCTCGTTCTTCGTCGACCGCATCCCCGCCGAACTGATCGAGCGCGTCGAGATCGTCCGCAGCGCCAGCGCCAACCGTAGCGGCGACGCCCTGGCCGGCGCCGTCAACATCGTGCTGCGCGACGCCTATTCGCTGGACGGCGGCTTCTTCCGCGTCGGGGCCCTGGGCTTCAACGACGGCCGCATCCGCGAGACCCTGGGCGGCGTCTGGGGCGGCCAGGTCGGCCCCGGCCGCCTGCTGCTGGGCGCCAACATCCAGGGCCGCCGCAACCCCAAGGAAAAGACCAGCCTGCGCTACGCCAGCCCGAACGGCGCCTTCGTCAACCGCGAAGACCAGACCGACCTGCGCAACGGCACCGACTACTCGTTCAACGCCAGCTACCAGACGCCCCTGGCCGGCGGCGACCTCGACCTGTCGGCCTTCTACGTCAAGACCGACCGCAAGCAGGACGAATACTCGCTCGAGTACAACACCCGCACCGGCGGCTCGACCGCGCCGATCGTGTTCGGCAAGACCACCGGCGGCAACCTGCTGACCATCAACCACCAGATCGTCGACACCGACCAGGAAACCCTGACCCTGTCGGCCAAGTACAAGCACGAGATGTTCGGCGGCGTCGGCTCGGCGCGGGTCACCTACGCCCGCTTCACCGAGACCGATTTCGACCGCGAGGACGACACCGACTACAACCGCTCCAAGCCGCGCTACACCTTCGACCGGACCACGACCGACATCGAGGACACCGAGACCACGCTGAAGCTGAAGCACGAGCGTGACCTGGGCGCGGCCAAGCTGGAGTTCGGCGTCGACCTGCAGGACAAGAGCCGCGACACCGACATCCAGACCAAGCGCGACCGCTACAACATCGGCGCGACCCCGACCAACGAGTCCTATGACGCCGTCGCCGGCGGCGTGAACCAGATCGAGGAAAAGCGCGTCGATCCCTACGTCCAGCTGTCTGGCAAGGCCGGCGACGTGAAGTGGGAAGCGGGCCTGCGCTACGAGACCACCGACGTCTCGATCACCGACGAGACGGCCGAGGCCGCCCTGCGCGACACCAGCCTCGACTACGCCATCCTGCTGCCCTCGGCCCACCTGCGCTGGAGCCTGACCGACGACGACCGCGTCACCGCCTCGGTGGCCCGCACCGTGCGCCGCCCCGGCTTCGACCAGATCTCGCCGGCGGTTCTCGAGGAGGAGTACGGCGACAACGACTTCATCGGCAATCCGAACCTGAAGCCGGAAACCGCCTGGGGCCTGGACGTCGGCTATGAGCGTCGCCTCGGCCGCCAGGGCGTGGCGGGCGTCAACTTCTTCTACCGCGACGTCACCGACCTGATCGAGCTGGCCGACACCGGCGTCGAGGGCTCGGCCGGCGGCACGGCCAGCGTGCTGCAGTCGCGCAACGTCGGCGACGGCAAGGTCTGGGGTCTGGAGTTCGACCTCTCCACCCCGCTGACCGTGGTGGGCCTGGAGAACACCGGCGTGTTCTTCAACTACTCCTGGCTCGACAGCGAGATCTCGGACGTGCTGGGCAAGCGCCGCTTCAACGGCCAGGCCAAGTACGTGGCCAATGTCGGCTTCATCCAGGACCTGCCGAAGCTGGGCGCGGCCTTCGGCGCCACCTACCGCAAGCAAGGCGAGGCCTTCGACCGCATGATCGGCGAGGAGGTTCACACCACCTACGGCGGCGAGCTGGAGATCTTCGTCGAAAAGCGCATCGGCGAGCGCACCACCATCCGCCTGACCGGCTCGAACCTGCTGAACGGCAAGAAGAAGGAAGCCTTCGACAAGTTCGACAGCCTGGCCGACCAGAAGGCGCGCAACTACGCCGAGTACGAACTGGAATCGGAAGAAGCCGGCCCGGCCTTCCAGCTGATCGCCCGCATGGCGTTCTGATCGGAGCCCTATCCTTCTCCCCTTGCGGGAGAAGGATAGGGGTCTCTCAAAAGCAAGACGCCGCGACAGCCGATCAGCTGTCGCGGCGTTTTCCGTTTCTGGACCCTCCCCCTGAAGGGGGAGGTGGCCCGGAGGGCCGAAGGGGGAAGTTCTGCTGTCGTCGAGGGGGGCGCCGGCTCGCATCCCCCTCCGTCGGCTTCGCCGACACCTCCCCCTTCAGGGGGAGGGGATTGGCTAAGCCGCCCGGCCGTTGCCTTCGTCGGTCATGAAGCCCATCAGGGCGTCGATGCGCCTGACCAGTTCGGCGCGGCCGCCGCCGACCGAGAAGTCGGCCGTGGTGCAGCCGGCCAGGGCCGCGGCGGCCTCGACCAGGCGCGGATCCTTCACCGCCACGCCGACGGCGTTCAGTTCGGCCGCCTGGGCGGCGAGAGCCCTGCGGGCCTGGGCCGGATCGCTGTCCAGCGACTGGGCGGCGGACTTGACGATGCGCAGGGCCTGCGACAGGCGCGCGGCGGGCGTGCCGGCGGCGTCGGCCTTGCGCTTGCGCGGACCCTTGTATTCGGCCGAGTTGAAGCGGCGGCGGTCGGGGCCGACGTACTGCACGGCCTCCACCCAGTCGCGCGGTTTCAGGGTCACGGCCTCGAGGCGGCGTTCCAGATCCTTGATCGTGAACGGCTTGCGCATGAACTCGTGGATGCCGGCGTCGCGGGCCCCGAAGATGGCTTCGGCGGTGGCTTCGGCCGTGCACATGATGATCGGGTTCTGGCGGCAGGCCAGGTCGCTGCGGCGGATCTTGCGGGCCAGGGCCAGGCCGTCGGCGCCCGAGCTGGCGTGCTCGACGAAGATCATCTGCGGATCGACGGTGCGCACCATGCCCCAGCCCTGCTCGATGGTCGGGGCGGCGAAGACCTGCACATTGCCCACGTGGCGCAGCTGGTCGCCCAGCAGGCGGACGGCCGCGTTGCTCGGATCGACGACCAACACGCGCTGCATCTTGGCGGCGATGCGCTGCAGGGTGCGGGGGTTGTCGTCGAACACGGGGCGGGGCCTCCTCGCTAGCCGGGAAGATCGGACCTCGACTCATAGGGCGCGAGGGTAAAAATCCGCTTGATGACCAGGCGGGCTCCCTGCGTCAGATCGCCTACCTCAGGTGGGCGATCTCAGATCGAAAGCGACGCCGACAACCCGGAGTCGAAGTCCTGCAGGATGTCGACGGCCTCTTCCACGTCGACGATGGCCGGCTGGCCCTCGGGGAAGCGGTAGCGCCAGAAGCTGGCGATGTGCGAGATCACCCCGACCTTCTCGCCCAGGGACAGGAACATCTCGGGCGCGCGCAGCAGGAACTCGCGGAAGGCCTGGGGCTTGCCGTTGTCGATCAGGTCCTCGAAGGCGTCGTCATAGACCTTCAGCGTGCGCAGGATCGAGGCGCGCTCGACCACCACGCCGTGCTGCAGCCGCTTGCGGGCGTCGTCGACATAGCGGGCCGTCTCGGCCTCGCGGGCGCCGGTGATGATCATCTGGCCGATCTCGCCGGCCGTGGCGGTCAGCTGCGGCCACAGCCGCGTCAGCATCCACTTGTAATAGAGGAAGCCCTTCCAGCTGAAGACGCCCTCCCGGAAGCTCTCGCCCTCCAGGACCAGGGTCTCGCGCAGGGGCTCCAGCCGCTCGTCGACGTCGGTCGACAGCAGGGCCTCGACCAGGCGGGCGGCGGCCGCGCCATTGACCCGGCCGCTGTCGCGATAGGCCAGGTCGATCAGCCGCGAGATCTCGACGGTGACGAAGCCCTGCATCTGCTCCAGGTCGCCGGGCGACAGGGCGAAGTAGCAGGGGGCCACGATCATGCCGTGGCGGCGCAGGTGCTCGCGCAGCAGGAACGGGTCCAGCGACGGCAGCATGTCGATCATGCGCAGCGTGGCCAGGTCCCGCGTCATGTCGGTGGGATCGTTGCAGGCCTCGCGCAGCAGGTCGATCCAGCCGCGCTGGCCCACGAAGAACGACTGGCCGCCCAAGGAGAGGTCGCTGCGCTCGAACGGGATGATGATCTTGGTCGCCGTGGGGCGGGCTTCGTCGAACAGGAACAGGTCGTCGGCCCGCAGGCGGTGCTTGACGATCAGACTGTTGTTGAGGACCCGGTTGCGGAACAGCGGGTGCTGCGAATATTCCGGCCGCTTGTGGCTGTCGGCGGCGATGGCCAGCAGGTTCAGCACCCGGCTGGTCGAGGCCGTGCGCTCCAGGGCGCGCAGGCTGCGCGTCAATCGGTCCGGCTTGCGGACCGGAGAGAGCTTTCGACGCGCGGACAAGATCAGGCGACCCCCTTGGTGACACGAGGGTTGTAGCCTTGCCGACCTAAGCAATCGCTAACCGCGACCGTAGGTAGTCCTCATTATGGGGATTGTCGGCTCCCGTGAGTTCCTTCTCCCGCCTCGGTTCACCTCTCCCATAGGGAGAGGGAGGGGCCCATGCGCAGCATGGGAGGGTGAGGGGTTACAG
>NZ_QHJY01000276.1 GCF_003185805.1 Caulobacter sp. D5 | reverse complement strand
TCTCTTTGAGAGAGGGAGGGGCCCACGCCAAAGGCGTGGGAGGGTGAGAGGTAACAAACTCACCGGAAGAGGCGCGATCGCAAGCGCGGCCGCCCCTTTTGGCAGTAGCCCTAGTCCATAAATTCCCGCCTTCCTCGCCCTTGTGGCGAGGATCCATGGTCAAGCCAGGCTCGGCGTCTTTCGGACGAACGCCGCCAGCGTGGTCACGCGCTGGCCTACGGTCTTGGCGGCGGACCTCTGGACCCTAGGCACAGGGCCTAGGGAGGCAGGTTGAAGGGTGAAACCTCTCACCCTCCCACCGCTGCGCGGCGGGGCCCTCCCTCTCCTATGGAAGAGGGGTCATTCAGAGCCGCCCCGCCCGGCCCATCAGCGGATCGCTGATCGAGTCCCGGCCCGTCTCCGCCCGTCCGGCCGTGCGCCGGAACCACGACGGCGCTTCCTCGCAGCGGGCCGACAGGTCGTACCAGTCGGAATCGGTGCGCCAGTCGCGGGTCTGGGTCTCGCCCGCCGCCAGCGTGACGCGCCAGGGCTTGGTCGGGGCGATGCTGGCCGCCTCGATGGTCACGGTGCGGGGTTCGCGGCCTGCGTTGATCAGGGTCGCCGCGACCGAGCGGCCGTGGGCCGCGGGCGTGATCCGCAGCTCCAGCCCGTCACCGGGATCGCCGGCGAAGCCGCGATGGAAGCCGTTCGGACCCAGCAGCCACAGATCGTAGGGACCCGCCGGCCAGGCGTCCTCCAGCCGTCCGCCGGCGCCCAGGGTGTAGCGGCGCGGAGGCTGGTCGAGGCGCAGGCGGTCATAGACGTGCAGCACCGCCCCGGCCGCGCCGGGATTGCTCAGCACCAGGCCGGCGGCGCCGTCGCGGATCGCGATCTCGACCTCCAGCCGGTAGGGCAGGGCGCGCGAGGGCCGGAAGCCCGGCTCCTGGATCGGCGCCAAGGGCGTCGCCGGCGTCGGCGGGATGGTGGTCTTCTTCAGGGTGGCGGCCAGCCGGGCCGTCCGCGCCGTCTCCGGCAGCGGCGGCTGCGGCCGCGTGTTGGGGGTCTTGAAGTCGAAGCACGAGGTCAGGTCGCCGCACACCGCCCGCCGCCAGGGCGAGATGTTGGGCTCGGCCACACCGAACCGCGCCTCCAGGAAGCGGATCACCGAGCCGTGGTCGAAGACCTGGCTGTTGACGAAGCCGCCCCGGCTCCAGGGCGAGATCACGTACATCGGCACGCGCGGCCCAAGACCGTAGGGCCGGCCCATCAGGTGGTCGCGCTCGGCCTTGGCCTCGGTCGGGTTGCGCACCAGGTGGTATTCCCCGGCCGTATCGACCGTCGAGCCGCCCAGCAGGGCGCCGTTCGCGGTCTTGGAGGGCGGGGCCGGCGGCGGGACGTGGTCGAAGAAGCCGTCGTTCTCGTCGAACATCACCAGCAGCACCGTCCTGGCCCAGGCCTCCGGGTCGATGGTCAGGGTGTCGATCACCCGGGCGAGGTAGTGCGCGCCCTGGGCCGGGCTGGACGGCCCGGGGTGTTCGGAATCGGCGGCCGGGGCGATGATCCACGACACCGAAGGCAGCTGGCGGGTCAGGACGTCCTTGCGCAGGCCGTCGAGATGCCAGGTGGTCAGGGCCAGGTCCTTCAGCCGTGCGTCCGACCCCGGCGTCCCGGCCCGGGCGTCGCGATAGGCCTTGAACCCGGCCAGCGGGTTGTCGGTGAAGTTGTCGGCCATGTCCTGGTAGATGCGCCAGCTGACCCCCGCCTCGAGCAGGCGCTCGGGATAGGTGGTCCAGCCATAGGATTCGGCCGCCCCGCCCTTGTCGGCGAAGTCGTCGTGCGAGTTGGAGATCGACGGCCCGCCGGCCTTGGCGAGGCCGTCGTTGGTTCCGGTCCACAGGAACAGGCGGTTGGTGTTGGTGCCCGTCTGGGTCGAGCAGTGATAGGCGTCGCAGAGGGTGAAGGCGCTGGCCAGCGCATGCTGGAAGGGGATGTCGGCCCGCGTGTAGAAGCCCATGGAGTGCGGATGCTTGGCGACCGGCCAGCGGTCCATGCGGCCCTCGTCCCAGGCGTCCTGGGCGTCGGCCCAGCTGTGCGGCGTGCCCTCCACCCGCATGTGGGCGAAGGTCTGGGTGGTGTTCAGCGCAAAGGGCGCGATGACGTCGGGGCCGCCGCCTTGGCCATAGACCTGCAGGAAGACCGAGCCGTCCTTGCGGCCCTTGGCGTCGCGCACCGGAACCGGAAAGGGGTCGCCAAAGCCGCGCACCCCGCCCATCGTCCCGAAGTAGTGATCGAAGCTGCGGTTCTCCTGCATCAGGATCACCACGTGCTGGACGTCCTCGATCGTGCCCTTGCGGACGTCGGCGTCGATGGCGGCGGCGCGGGCCAGCGACGAGGCGAGGGCCGCGGGCAGGGCGGCCGCGCCCATCAGCAGGCCGCGACGATCAATGACGGACAAGGCGGCTCTCCCGTGGGCGGAACACCGCCGATAGCACGCGCCGCTTGGCGGTCTCGTGACAACCAGCGAGCGGTTGAAGCGGGGGGATGAGAAGCCTAGAAGCGCGCCACAGCATCCGATCGCCGTCCCGCTTCCCGTGGGGCGGCGATGCTTTTTTCGACAAGGCCCGTTCCGTGACGTCCCCTCGCACCGACCTCTACAGCGACAAGCGTTTCGTCATCGGCATGGCGGTGCTGTGCTGCCTGCTGTGGGGCAGCGCCTTTCCGGCGGTGAAGGCCGGCTACGCCCTGCTGCACGTGGCCAAGACCGACACGGCGACCCAGATGCTGTTCGCCGGCTGGCGGTTCGTGGCGGCGGGGACGATCCTGCTGGTGCTGGCGGCCCTGTCGCGCAAGGCGCTGATCCCGCCGCGGGACCAGATCGCCAGGGTCGCCATGCTCGGCGTCGGCCAGACCACCCTGCAGTACGTGTTCTTCTATATCGGCCTGGCCCACGCGACCGGCGTGAAGTCGTCGATCATGAATTCCACCGGCGCCTTCTTCGGCGTGATCCTGGCCCACTTCCTGTTCCGCAACGACCGCCTGACCCCGCGCAAGGCGCTGGGCTGCCTGCTGGGCTTCATGGGCGTGCTGGCGGTGAACCTGGGCGGAAAGGGCTTCGATTTCGAGTTCACCCTGCTGGGCGAGGGCTTCGTGGTCATCGCCGCCTTCGTGCTGGCGGCCGCCTCGATCTGGGGCAAGTCGATCTCGCAGAAGATGGACGCCATGGTCATGACCGGCTGGCAGCTGGGCGTCGGCGGGGCGGTGCTGCTGGCCATCGGTTTTGCGTTCGGCGGCCGGCTGGAAGGCTTCGACATCCGCTCCCTGGCCCTGCTGGCCTACATGGCCGGCCTGTCGGCGGCCGCCTTCGCCCTGTGGAGCCTGCTGCTCAAGCACAACCCGGTAGGCATGCTGGCGGTGTTCAACTTCCTGATCCCGGTGTTCGGGGTGCTGCTGTCGGCGCTGTTCCTGCACGAGCCCGTGCTGGCCTGGAAGAACGCCGCCGCCCTGGCCCTGGTCTGCGGGGGGATCTGGCTGGTGACGCGCAAGGGGCGGCGGGCGTAGCGGTCTCCCTCTCCCGATGGGAGAGGGGTCAGCCGCCTCAATCGAACACGATCACCGATCGCGCCAGTTCGCCGCGCTTGAGCTCCTCGAAGGCGTCGTTGACGTCTTCCAGCCTGATCCGGCGGGCGATCAGTTCGTCCAGCTTCAGCTTGCCGTTCATGTAGAAGTCGACGAAGCGCGGCATGTCGACCGGGAAGCGGTTGGAGCCCATGTAGCTGCCCTGGATCTTCTTCTCGCCGAGGAAGTCGGGGCCGTGCAGCTCGATCATGGTGCCGACCGGGATCATGCCGATGATGTTGGCCGTGCCGCCCCGGCGCAGCATCTTGAACGACTGCTCGGCGGTGACCTTCAGGCCGATGGCCTCGAAGCTGTGGTGCACGCCGCCGCCGGTCAGTTCCTGCACCTGCTTGACCACGTCGCCGTCGTTGGCGTCGATCACGTCCGTGGCCCCGAAGGTGCGGGCCAGGGCCAGCTTCGAGGGCTGGCGGTCGATGGCGATGATGCGGCCGGCGCCGGCGATGGCCGCGCCGTTGATCGTGGCCAGGCCCACCCCGCCGCAGCCGATCACGGCCACGGTCTCGCCCGGCTGGACCTTGGACGTATGGATCACCGCCCCGATGCCGGTGGTCACCGAGCAGCCGATCAGGGCGGCGCGGTCGAACGGCATGTCCTTGCGGATGGCGACGCACGCATGCTCGTGCACCAGCATCAGCTCGGCGAAGGACGACAGGTTCAGGAACTGGGCCATCGGCCCTCGGCCCCCGTTCAGGTCTTCCTTGAAGAGGCGCGGCTCGCCGCCCTTGGGCCGCTTGGTCTCCGAGCTGGTGCACAGGCTCATGTGGCCGGTGAGGCAGACCTCGCAATGGCCGCAATAGACCGACAGGCAGGTGATGACGTGGTCGCCGACCTTGACCGTGCGCACCTCGTCGCCGACCGCCTCGACGATCCCGGCGCTCTCGTGGCCCAGCACGGCGGGCAGGGGATGGGGGTAGGAGCCTTCGACGAAGTGCAGGTCGGAGTGGCAGACGCCCGCGGCCTTGGTGCGGATCAGGACCTCGCGCGGGCCCGGCTTGCCGATGGCCACGTCCTCGATGACGAGGGGCTTGCCCACCTCGCGCAGCACCGCCGCCTTCATCCGCTCGTCTCCCGCCTTATGGTTGCGGAGACCCTAGCCCCGGCGGAGGGGCGAGCGGAAGAGGCTATCGAAACATTTGTTTGAAGTGTCGCCTACGCCGCGATGGCGATCGGGCGCTCGGGCAGGATGGCGTCGACGGTCAGCAGCACCACCATGGTGGTGTCGGTGGTGATCACGGCCGAGACCAGGGCCGAGGCCTCGTCGCCGACCGACGGCGGCGGGCTGATCTGGCTGGCTTCGACGATGAAGCTGTCGCACACCGCGTCGACCAGCAGGCCGGCGACGTCGCGGCCGTTCTCGACGACGATGATCACCTGGCGCGGGCCGTCCTGGGCCGGACCCTTGCCGAGGCGGGCCGACAGGTCGATGACCGGCATCACCTGGCCGCGCAGGTTGATGACGCCGCGCACGTGCGGCGGGGCGTCGGGCAGCGGGGTGGGGGGCGTGACGCCGCGGATCTCGCGAACCGTGCCGACCGGCACGCAGTAGGTCTGGGCGCCCACTTCGAACGACAGAACCTGCAGGGCTTCGCCGGGGGTGTAGGCCGTGTTGTTGTTCGACATCGCTTTCGTCCGCCTTCGTCGCGTCGACGGCCTTCTGGCCGCGTTCGGAAGCCATGATCGCGCGGAAAGGTGAACAAAAAAGGCGTTTCGGCCGCGCTGACCGCGCGGCGGGCCTGCGACGAAATGGCCCACCTCGTGCGGCTCCGTCTGTCTGACAGCCGCGTTCAGGTGAGGTTCAGGCGCGCGGGCCCAGGCTTGGGACAAGCTTTTTCGAAGGAGGCCGACATGGCTTTCAAACCGCTCAAGACCGTCGGCGGCGTGGCCGCCGGCCTCGCCGCCCTGACCATGATCGCCGCCAGCACCCAGGCCTCGGCCGACGACTGGCGCCGCCACCGCAACCACGGCCGCGATAGCGGCGACGTGGCCGCCGCCGCCGTGATCGGCGGCATCGTCGGCCTGGCGATCGGCTCGTCGATCAACAACGACCGCCCGCGCTATCGCCGCCCGGCCTACGGCTATGGCTACGATTATCTGCCGCCCCCGCCGCCGCGCTACTACGGCTACGGCTATGACGACGGTCCGCGCTATCGCCGCGACGACTGCTGGACCACCCGCGAGTACGACCGTCGCAGCGGCTCGGTCTACGAACGCACCGTCTGCCGCTAGGGCATGACGTAGCCCCGGCGCCGTCCCTCGGCGCCGGGGCTTGTCATTGAGAACAAAAAATGAACATTGTGGCCGTCCCCGCTGTCCAGGAGGCCTCCGCCATGTCCGCCGCCGTCACCATTCCCGACCGCCAGGAAGTGGCCTTGAGCGTGCTGCTCGGCGCCTGGCGCACCCTGCGCGCCGCCGGCTTCGAGGAGGCCGAGGTCCAGGCCCTGTTCGACCAGATCGCCGACCGCCCCCAGGACGTCGCCCGCCGCCTGCGCGCGATGGTCAATGGGCTGGGCTAGGTTTTCATCGCGACGCGCATCCGGCCCGCGATCGCCTCCGTAACTAAGCGCATGGCGACGGTCCGTCCTCCGGGCCGTCCAGCCGCGCGCCCGCCGGATCCGTCCCCCGCCAGGAGGCGGGCGAGCCGGGGTTCCTTCCGCCTCTTCCCCCCGTTGGAGGCGGAAGGGCCTTGGCGGGAGCCTTGAGGGCGGGGCGAACCAGCCGCCCGGCTTGACCGTTCAGCCTCCATGGACGCCGTCTCCCTGCACTACATCCTGCCCGTTCTGGGCGCCCTGGCCGCCGGCGGCGCGGTGGGGTTCGAGCGCGAGTACCGCTCGCGGCCGGCGGGCCTGCGCACCCACATGCTGGTCTCGCTGGCCTCGGCCCTGCTGATGCTGGCGGCCGTGCACCAGCTGAAGTGGATGGGGGACACGCCGCTGGAGACGGTGCGCATCGACCCCGTCCGCATGGCCCACGGCGTGCTGACCGGGGTCGGCTTTCTCTGCGGCGGGGTGATCTTCCAGCAGGGGGTGTCGGTGCACGGCCTGACCACGGCCGCCTCGCTGTGGATCACCGCGGCGCTGGGCATGCTGTTCGGCATGGCGCTGTACGACCTGGCCATCGCCGGGACCGTGCTCAGCGTCGTGGTGCTCAGCGCCGCCCGCTGGCTCGATCGCCGCATGCCGCAGAAGAACTACGCCGAGATCGCCGTGCGCTTCCGCCGCGACGCCCTGGTCGACGAGGGCGAGCTGCGCGGCCTGCTGGCCGGCTACGAGCTGGAAGGCGGCCGCATCAACCAGCGCCTGATCGAGGGCGGAACGCTGTTCGAGCTGTCCGGTCCGTTCTCCGGCAAGGGCGCGTTGAGGCTGGGCGAACTGGCCCGCCACCTGGAGGGCGACGAGCGCGTCGTCGAGTTCGACATTCTGCCCAGAAAGGACTGAACCGCGCTCGCCGACGACTTCCCGCGTCACGTGCATGCGCTATGATCCCGGCATGGCGCTTCGTCTGCACATCGACACCGACTGCGGCGTGGACGACGCCCTGGCCCTGGCGCTGCTGGCGCGGGCCCGCGACGTCGTCGAGGTGGGCACCGTCTCGGCCGTGTTCGGCAACACCTATGTCGACCAGGCCGCCGCCAATGCGCGCGGGGTGCTGCGCCTCGCGGGCTGTCCGGCCGAGGTCTATATCGGCGCCGGCGCGGGCCTGGCCCGGCGGCGGGTCGAGCGGATGCGCCCGGCCCACGGCCCCGACGGCCTCAACGGCGCCGGCTTCTCTCAGCGCTGGAAACTGCCGGAGCTGGATCGCGGCCATGGGGTCAGCCTGCTGGCCTTCCTGGCGCGCCGGCGGGTGAAGGGCCTGTTCCTGGGACCGCTGACCAACCTGGCCCTGGGCCTGCTCGACGATCCGGCCGCCTTCCGCAACTGGTCGCCGACGATCATGGCCGGAGCCTTTTCCGTGCAGGGCAAGGCCGCCGGCGGCGCCGACTTCAACAGCTGGAGCGATCCCGAGGCCCTGGCCCGGATCCTGGAGGCCGGCGTCAAGCCGCGCCTCGTGCCGCTGGACGTCACCAGCCTGGTGACCATCACCGCCGCCGAGCTCGACAGCGGCGCCCGCTGCTGCGGCAGTCCGCTGTCGGCGCGCCTGACCCGCGCGGCCGGCCCCTACATCGCCTTCCACCAGAAGGCCTGGGGCGCGGAGGGCTGCCACCCCCACGACGCCGTCGCCGCCGCAAGCCTGGTTTCCCCCGAAGCCTTCGCCTTCGAGCCGGCCCGCCTGCGGGTGGTGCTGGACGGCGACCGCCAGGGCCGCATCGAACGCGTCGACGGCGAACCCAACGCCGAGGTCTGCGTCTCGGTGGACGCCCCGGCGGTGCGGGCCCTGATCCTCAAGGCCCTGTTCGGCTGGGTGGAGATGGCGGGGGCCTAGGGCCTGGCGCTGGCGATCAGCGCCCTGTCCAGAGGTCGCGGCGTTTCGCTCTTCAGCACCACCGAGGTCGTCACCGGCCCGAAGCGGCCGATGGAGTCGACGATCACGGCCAGGTCGCCCGGCGCGGCGACCAGCGCCTTCAGCACGAAGCAGTCGTCGCCGGTGACGCGGTGGACCTCGACGATCTGCGGAAGGCGGGCGAACTGCTCCAGGCAGGCGCGGATGTGCTCGTGCGTGGTCTTCAGCCGGATGAAGGCGCTCATCACCAGGCCCAGGGCCTGCGGGTCGATGCGCGCGCCATAGCCGGTGATGACGCCGCGCTCCTCCAGCCGCCGGACCCGTTCGGACATGGCCGGCTGCGACAGGCCGATCCGGCGTCCGAGGTCGGACAGCGAGGCGCGGCCGTCGGCCTGCAGGGCCTTGAGGATGGCCAGGTCCTTGGCGTCCAGCGCTGCGCTCATGGGAAAATCGCTCCTTCGCCTTGAAGTCATCGGCAGGATCGCGCTTTGGCCGATGACTTGCCATGCCCTTTTGGACCTGCCGACGGCAATCTGCGCCGATCGTCCTTGGAGGCCGCCGGATGCGCCTGATCGGAATGCTGGATTCGCCCTATGTGCGGCGGACAGCCGTGTCGCTGGAGCTGCTGGGCCTGCCCTATGCGCATGAGCCTGTGTCGGTGTTCCGCCACTACGACGCCTTCGCGGCCGTCAATCCGGTGGTCAAGGCGCCGACCCTGGTCACGGACGAGGGGGCGGTGCTGATGGACTCCACCCTGATCCTGCAACACCTGGAGCGGCTGGCGCCGGCGGAGCGGAGCCTGGAGCCGCGGGCCCTGGCCGAGCAGGTGCGGTCGCTGCGCATCGTCGGCCTGGCCCTGGCCGCCTGCGAGAAGACCGTGCAGCTGGTCTACGAGTTCAATCTGCGTCCGGCGGAAAAGCAGCACGCGCCGTGGATCGACCGGGTGCGCGGCCAGCTGGCCCACGCCTGGCGCCTGCTGGAGGACGAAATGGTCGCGGACGGCTGGCTGCTGGGCGCGCGGCCGATGCAGGCCGACGTCACGGCCGCCGTGGCCTGGGGCTTCGCGCGTGACATCCTGCCCGACGCCGCCGACCCGGCCGCCTGTCCGAAGCTGGCCGCCCTGGCGGCGCGGGCCGAGGGGATCGAGGCCTTCAAGGCCGCGCCCATGCACTAGAGGGCCGCGCCGCCTCTCCCCCGTAAAATCCCCGCGAAAGCGGGGGACCCAGGCTTTTCTGAAACGCGGGGCGCTCAACGATAAAACACCTGGGCCCCCGCTTTCGCGGGGGTTTTACGGATGTGGGAAGGCGTTACTTCCCGCCCGCGTAGTCCTTGACCAGCGCGTAGAGGAAGTCCCGCCCGTCATAGAGCGACTTCACGCGCATGCGCTCGTTGAGGCCGTGCACGCCGTCGCCGTCTGAGTTTCCGAACAGCCCGCTGACGCCATAGGTCGGGATGCCAGCGGCGTTGGTGTGCACGCCGTCGGTGGCGCCGGTCAGCAGAATCGGCACGATCGGCACGCCGGGCCACAGCTTGGCGGCTTCCTTCTGGATCGGGCCCATGATGGCGGGCGTCAGGGCCGGGGGCGGCGAGGCGGGCTTGGCCTCGTGGGCCAGGGTCACGGCGACGGCCGGATCGGCGGCCAGCTCGGTCAGCTTGGCCTTCACCTCATCGACCGGCGTGCCCGGCAGGATGCGGCAGTTGACGTTGGCGGTGGCGCGCTGGGGCAGGGCGTTGGGCGCGTGGCCGGCGCTGACCATGGTGGCGACACACGTGGTGCGCAGCATCGAGTTCCAGCCGGCGTCCTTGGTGATCACCTTCAGCGCCTCGGGATCGGCGACATCGGCGACCAGGGCCTTCATCGCCGCGGCCTGCTCGGCCGGCACGCGCCCCTGCATCTGGGTGAAGTAGCCGCGCGTGGCGTCGTTGAAGCGGGTCGGGAAGTGATACGCGCCGATGCGGTCCAGCGCCGCCGACAGCTGGTAGATGGCGTTGGCCGGCCCGGGGCGGCTGGAGTGACCGCCGGGGTTGGTCACGGTCAGGGTGAAGTCCTGATAGACCTTCTCGCCGGCCTGGACCTCGAGCACCACGGCCTTGCCGGTCTCGTCCAGCATGCCGTCGGCGCCTTCGTTCAGCGCGAACTCGGCGTCGACCAGCGGACGGTGGTTCTTCACCAGGTCCTCGATGCCGTTGTAGCCCTCGCTCTCCTCGCCGCAGGTCAGGGCCATCTTGATGTCGCGCTTGGGCTTGAAGCCGCTCTGCTTCAGGCGGACCAGGGTGTCGGCCCAGATGGCGGCCTGGGCCTTGTCGTCCGACGTGCCGCGTCCGTAGAAGTAGCCGTTCTCCTCGACCAGGGTGAACGGATCGCGCGTCCAGTCCTCGCGCTTGGCCTCGACCACGTCGATGTGGGCCAGCAGCAGGATCGGCTTGGACTTCGGATCGCTCCCGCGCAGCACGGCGACCAGGCTGCCCTCGCGCGGATGCTTGGGCTCGACCACAACCTGCACGTCGGCGTCGGCGTAGCCGGCCGCCTTCAGGCGCGCGCCCATCGCCTCGGCGGCCGCCGTGCAGCTGCCCTTGGAGAGGGTGGTGTCGATCTCGACCAGCTCCTTGTAGAGCGCCCGGAAGGCGCTCTGGTCGGGGCGCGGCGTGACCTGAGGGCCCGGCGTCGGCTGGGCGTGGGCCAGGACGGGAAGGGCGGCGAGGGCCGCGGTGGTGGCGAAAAGGGCCTTCAGGCGCATGGTCCGACCTTCAAGTGTCGTAAAACGTGGCCGGAACAGGAGCGGGCTTCGCGTCCGGGCGCAAGCCACATGCGCGAAAACCGGGGCCTGGCGTTAACCCGTGCTTAAGGATGACGCGGCTTTTCCTGGCGACAGGAACCGGCGACACTGCGAGAACACATGATGAACGCGAATCGCCCCTTGCGCATCCTCGGCCTCGATCCGGGCCTCCGCCGAACCGGCTGGGGCGTGATCGGCGTGGCCGGCTCGCGCATCACCCACATCGCCCACGGCGTCATCGTTCCCGACGAGAAGGCCGCCTTCTCCGACCGGCTGCTGACCCTGTTCGAGGGCGTCTGCGCGGTGATCGACCAGCACGCCCCCGACGAGGCGGCGGTGGAAGAGACCTTCGTCAACACCAACGCCCAGTCGACGCTGAAGCTGGGCCACGCCCGTGCCGCCTCGATGATCGCCCCGGCCCGCGCCGGGCTGCTGGTCGCCGAATATTCCGCCCCCGTGGTCAAGAAGGCGGTGGTGGGCACCGGCGCGGCCGACAAGGCCCAGGTCGCCTTCATGATCGCCCGCCTGCTGCCGACCGCCGGCTCGCCCACGGCCGACGCCGCCGACGCCCTCGCCGTCGCCATCGCCCACGCCCACGCCCGAACGGCGAGGAGAGTCGCATGATTGGTCGCCTGCGCGGCGCCGTCGCTGAGGTCGGCGAGGAAGAGGCCCTGATCGACGTCATGGGCGTCGGCTATCTCGTCCGCTGCGGCCAGCGCGCCCTCCAGCGCCTGCCGGCCCTGGGCGAGGAGACGCTGCTCCACATCGAAAGCCAGTGGAGCGAAAGCCAGGGCCTGCGGCTCTACGGCTTCCTCACCCGCGACGACCGCCGCGCCTTCGTGCTGCTGCAGGCGATCCAGGGCGTCGGGCCCAAGGCCGCCATGGCCGTGCTCGACGTGCTGTCGCCGGGCGAGCTGGCCTCGGCGGTCGCCCGTGAAGACAAGGCCGCCGTCGGCCGCGCCAACGGCGTGGGTCCCAAGCTCGCCCTGCGCATCGTCACCGAGCTGAAGGGCAAGCCGATCACCGACGGGCCGGTGCTGATGGCCGCGCCCTCCGCCGCCTCGGCCCCGTCCGCCCCCGCCAAGCCCGCCGCCACCGGCGACGCCGTCGCCGCCCTGATGGGCCTGGGCGTCGCCGAAGTGAACGCCCGCCGCGTGGTCGAGGCCGCCGCGGCGAAGCTGGGCGAAGAGGCGTCCGTGCAGGCGCTGATCAAGGCGGGCTTGCAGGAGCTGGGGCGATGAGGGCCTGCGCTACCCCCTCCGGCCCTCCGGGCCACCTCCCCCCCTGGGGGAGCTGTCGCGGAGCGACTGAGGGGGCCTGCGCAGCATGACCCGCATCATCTCCGGCGAAGCCCAGCACGGCGAGCAGATCCCCGGCGCGACCGACCGCGCCATGCGGCCCCAGACCCTGGCCGAGTTCGTCGGCCAGGAGCAGGCCAAGGCCAATCTGCGGATCTTCATCGAGGCGGCCAAGGGGCGGGGCGAGTCCCTGGACCACGTGCTGCTGTTCGGCCCGCCGGGCCTGGGCAAGACCACCCTGGCCCAGATCGTCGCCCGCGAGCTGGGCGTGAACTTCCGCGCCACCTCCGGCCCGGTGCTGAACAAGCCCGGCGACCTGGCGGCCATCCTGACCAATCTCGAGCCCAACGACGTCCTGTTCATCGACGAGATCCACCGGCTGTCGTCCAATGTCGAGGAGATCCTCTATCCGGCGATGGAGGACCACGTGCTCGACCTGGTGATCGGCGAGGGGCCGTCGGCCCGCTCGATCCGCATCGATCTCGCCCCCTTCACCCTGGTGGCGGCCACGACCCGGGCCGGCATGCTGGCCACCCCTCTGCGCGACCGCTTCGGCATTCCGGTGCGGCTGGAGTTCTACACCCCGCGCGAGCTGCGCCACGTGCTGCTGCACGCCGCCCGCAAGATGAGCGCGCCGCTGTCCGAAGACGGGGCCGACGAGATCGCCAAGCGCGCCCGCGGCACGCCGCGCGTCGCCGGCCGCCTGCTGCGCCGGGTGCGCGACTTCGCCACCGCCGACGGCGCCGAGGTCATCGACCGCAAGGCCGCGGGAATGGCCCTGGCGAGGTTGGAGGTCGACGAGAGCGGCCTCGACAGCCTCGACCGCCGCTATCTGCGGGCCATGATCGAGCACTACGGCGGCGGGCCGGTCGGCGTGGAGACCATCGCCTACGCCATCGCCGAGGCCCGCGACGCGGTGGAAGACGTGATCGAGCCCTACCTGATGCAGCAGGGCTTCATCCAGCGCACCCCGCGCGGCCGCATGGCCTGCGGCAAGGCCTATCTGCACCTGGGCCTCACCCCGCCCGCCGCCCCGCCGTCATCGACGCAGGGCGGGCTGTTCGGGGATGACGCTTGAAGTCCTTCTCCCTGAGGGAGAAGGAGGGGCCCGCGCCCGCAGGGCGTGGGAGGATGAGGGGTTTCGCCCTCGACCGCCTTACCCCCTCACCCTCCCATGCTCCGCATGGGCCCCTCCCTCTCCCTCTGGGAGAGGGGGTTGGAGGCGCGCAATGACCAATCTTCCCGAACCCACCGCCGGCGTCTTCGTCGGGACCGAGCACCAGCTGCCCGTCCGGATCTACTACGAGGACACCGACTTCTCGGGGATCGTCTATCACGCCAACTACCTGCGCTACTTCGAGCGCGGGCGCAGCGACTTCTTCCGGATGATCGGGGTGTCGCACACCGAGCTGGCGGCCATCGACACGGCCTTCGCCATCACCCGCATGGAGATCGACTTCAAGCGCGCCGCAAGGGTCGACGACGCCCTGGTGGTGCACACGGTGTGGAACCGGATCAAGGGCGTGCGCCTTCTGGCTCGGCAATGGATCACGCGGGGGGAGGACCTGGTCTGCGCCGCCAATGTCGAGGCCGTCTGCATCACGCTGGACGGCCGCCCCCGCAAGCCCTCGGCCGAGATGACCGCCAAGGTGACCCCCTGGCTCGTGCCGGAAGAAGGCTGACGGCGCCCATCGCGCAAATGCAGATCGCCGATCGTCGAAAAATGGGCCGTCCGTAGCGACGTCATAGTTTCAACATTGCGCCGCTTCATGCAGTAAGGCGCTGACCAATCACTTCTAGACTGACGCAGGATACCGCATGGACGCCGCCGCCAGCGCGCAAAGCTTCTCCTTCATCACGCTGTTCATGAACGCCGACTGGGTGGTCAAGCTGGTGATGATCGGGCTGATCCTGGCCTCGCTGGGTTCGTGGGCCGTCATTCTCGACAAGCTGTTCCGCTTCTCCGCCCTCAACCGCGCCGCCGACCGCTTCGAGGAGCAGGTCGGTTCGGGCCGCTCGCTGGAGGACGTCGCGGGCGAAGCCGGGTCGAACCCGCGCCACGCCCTGCCGCGCATGCTGCAGGCGGCGCTGAAGGAATGGAGCGAAGCGAAAGCCAAGGGCGTGCAGAGCGAGGGCCAGGTGGCCCTGCTGAGCCAGCGCATCGACCGCGTGCTCGACACCCAGATCGCCCGCGAGAGCGCCAAGGCCGAAGAGGGCCTGGGCAGCCTGGCCATCGTCGCCACCGCCTCGCCGTTCGTCGGCCTGTTCGGCACGGTCTGGGGCATCATGCACGCCTTCCAGAGCATCGCCGCGGCCAAGAACACCTCGCTGACCGTGGTCGCCCCGTCGATCGCCGAGGCCCTGTTCGCCACCGCCATCGGCCTGATCGCCGCCATCCCGGCCTACATCGCCTACAACAAGTTCTCGACCGACGCGGGCAAGTACGCCGGCCGCCTGGAGAACTTCGCCGACGACCTGTCCACGGCCATCCAGCGTCGCCTGAGCGAGCGGGTCTGATCCGATGGCGATGTCTTCGAACGACGCCTTCGCCACCTCGGGCGGCGGCCGGGGCCGTCGCCGCCGCCGGCGCGGCAAGGGCGCACTGTCCGAAATCAACGTCACCCCGCTGGTCGACGTGATGCTGGTGCTGCTGATCATCTTCATGATCAGCGCCCCGCTGCTGACCTCGGGCGTCGAGCTCGAACTGCCCAAGACCGAGGCCGGCGCGCTGAAGAACGAGCAGGAGCCGATCACCGTGTCGGTCCGCCACGACGGCGCGGTGTTCATCGGCGAGGACCAGGCCCCGTTCGCCGACTTCGCCAGCGTGGTCACGGCCAAGGCCGGCGACGCCACCGACAAGCCGATCTATGTCCGCGCCGACGGCAAGGCGCCCTACGAGGTGGTCGCCCAGGTGATGGCCGCCCTGTCGAAGGCCGGCTTCACCAAGATCAACCTGCTCACCGACACCGGCGGACCCGACTCGGGCGCCGCGCCGCGGGACGCGCAGCCCACCGGCGGCGACGACCTGCGTCCGGCCCAGTGAGGACCATTCAAGGCTGATGCGCGAGGAACGCAACAACCTGTCGCCGGCGCTGATCGGCTCCGTCGTCCTCCACGGCCTGGTCGTGGCGGCGGTGATGATCGGCTGGCCGTGGAAGACCTCCAAGCCGATCGTCATCGGCGAGAGCGTGCCGGTGACC
>NZ_QHJY01000275.1 GCF_003185805.1 Caulobacter sp. D5 | reverse complement strand
GGAACGCCGCCGGCGCTGGTCCCGGGGAAGCGCTGCTGGCCATAGCGCGAAGGCGTCCCGCCGGGGCGGTAGTCGGAGCGGGCGCCCCCGTTGCTGCCGGTCAGGGCCGCGCGGGCGGCGCGCCACATGGCGGGATTGTTCTGGGCGGCGCTGACCGGGAAGCCGACCGAGCCCGGACCGACCGACGGCTGGGCCATCATACCGCCGCCGGCGGGACCCATGGCCCGGCCGCCGGGGGCGGGACCCTGGGCGTAGGCGCTGGAGCCGAGCCCAGCGGTGAAGGGCAGGGCGGCGGCGTCGGCCCGGCGGCTGGCCGCGCCCGCGCCGGCGAAGGGCGGCGGCGCGTAGAACAGCAGGCGCACGTCGTCGGGATCGGCGTTCAGCAGACGGGCGAGATCGGCGCTCGACTTCTCCGAGGCCACCCAGCCGGGGCTCGACAGCGACGGCGGCTCCTTCTCGACCGTGCGCACCAGCGGACGGGTCTCACTGGCGTCGATCGGTCCGCCCTTCAGGCCGGCGGCGATGTCGGCCAGGCTGTGCTGGGCCGGCGGCTTGGGCGGCAGAAGCAAGGTGAGCGCCAGGGTCGCCAGCTGCGCCACGACCAGGCTGGCCAGCAGCAGGGCGACGATCTGCAGGGCGATCGGGGCGCTGGGACGGCGCAGACGGGCGGCCAGGGTCTTCATTCGACCACCACCTTGGCGTCCAGCACATAGCCGACGCCGCGATAGGTCTTGATCAGTTCCTGGTCGCACTGGGCCTCGATCTTGCGGCGCAGGCGGCTGATGTGCAGGTCCACGCCGCGGCCGACGGTCTCGGCGGCCTCGCCGCGGATGACGGTCAGCAGGTCCTCGCGCGACACCACCGAGCGGGCGTTGTCGAGCAGCAGCGACAGGATGGCCAGCTCGCCCCGCGTCAGCAGCAGCAGCGTGCCGCCCGGCGCGGTCAGCTGGCGGGCGGCCAGGTCCAGGCGGAAGCCGGCGAAGGCGTAGGTGTTGCGCTTTGGGTTCTTGCCGGGCGGGCCGGCGGCGCTGCGACGGCGCAGCAGGGCCTTGACCCGGGCCAGCAGTTCGCGCGGCGGGATCGGCTTGACCACGTAGTCGTCGGCGCCGAGCTCCAGGCCCAGGATCCGGTCGACCGGCTCGCCCATGGCGCTGAGCATCAGGATGGCCGGGCCGTCGCCCCGCGCCAGCTGGCGGCACAGCGACAGGCCGTCCTCGCCGGGCAGGTTGACGTCGAGCACGACCACGTCGACGGCGCGGGCGTCCAGCACCTCGCGCGCCGCGCCGACCGTCGAGGCCTGGCGCACGGCGTAGCCCTGGGCGCCGAGGTAGCCGGCCATCTCGCGGCGGAGGACGTCGTCGTCTTCCACCAGGAGGACGGTCGCGGTCTCGGTGATCGAGGCGTCGGGGGTCATCGCGTCTGGACTATGACACACCAAAAGGCTCCGAGTCATAGGGGGAGGGGCTGCAAGCGGGCCTCTATGCGCGTCACGACGTCGCGCGGGGGTGGTATTTGCGACCGAGGCGGGAAACCCGATCATCGTTCCGCTCCGCAGTTGAGCGTGAGGATGTCGAGAATCCGTCGTTCGCCGCCGATTCGGCCCAACTGCACGACGACGTCGACCATGGCCCCGACGTAGTCGATGGTCTCGCGCCGCGAGAGCGCCAGGCCCGCCTGCATCGTCATGAGGGCGATCTGCTCCAGGGCGCCGCGCGGCGTGCTGGCGTGCACCGTGCTCAGCGATCCCGGATGGCCGGTGTTGATCGCCCGCAGGAACGTCGCCGCCTCGCGGCCGCGCATCTCGCCCAGGATGATCCGGTCGGGACGCAGCCGCAGGGCGGCCTGCAGCAGGTCGTCGACATCGACCCGCGCCTCGCCCTCGTCGCCCTTCACGGCCACCAGGCCAAGGGCGTTGGGCTGGGAGAGGGCCAGTTCCGGGGCGTCCTCGACCAGCACGATGCGGTCCTCGGCCGGCGCGGTGCGCAGCAGGGCGTTCAGGAACGTCGTCTTGCCCGACGAGGTGCCGCCCGAGATCAGGATCGTCTTCCGCGCGGCGACGGCCGCGCGCAGGAACTCGATCGGCTCCTGGCGCGCGGCGGCGTCGAGGGCTTCGGACGAGGCGGGCGCGGCGGGCGGCGGCAGCGGACCCTTGCGGAAGGCCTCCAGGTCGAGATCGGCCAGGCGGTGGCGGCGGATGGCCAGGGCCCACCCTGAGCGGGTGGCCGGCGGTCCGACCATCTGCAACCGCTCGCCGCCGGGCAGGGTGGCGGCCAGCAGGGGGCTCTGCCGGTTGACGCCCTGGAAGGTCCAGCGCGCCACTTGCGTCGCCAGCCGCTCCAGCAGCCGGTCGTCGATGGCGGGCACGAGCACGCGCTGCATGCTCCGTGCGCCGGCGGTCTCGATCCACACCTCGCCCGGCCGGTTGACCAGGATCTCCGAGACGTCGGCGCGCTCCAGCCACGGCGCGAACGGCGCCAGGTAGGTGCGCAGATAGACGTCCTGCGGGGGAAGGGCGGCCGCCGGGGCGTTCACCGGCCGAACTCCAGGTCGCGGGCGACGAACACCTGCACCGGCGTGCCCTGGGCGACGCGGATGGTCGGCGAGATCTTGCCGTCGGTCTGCAGGGCCTGGCTGGCGGCGCTGGAGGCGTCGCCGCTGGAGCCGATGACCACCGTGCTCGACGAGCCGTTCCCCAGCGACGAGGCCGCGCCGGAAACGACCGACAGCAGGATGGCCGCGCCGAACCGCTGGGCGAAGTGGCGGTCGACCTTGCCGCCGACCCCGGCCTGGCCGCTCTCGTCGGTGACCGGCGAGGCCAGCTGCACCGAGACGCCGTCAGGGCGGATCAGGCGGGTCCAGACTACGAAGGCCCGGCTCTGGCCGGTGGCGACGCCGCTCTTGTACTGGCCGATCAGCCGGCTGCCGCGCGGGATCAGCACCCGCGAGCCGTCGAAGCCGCGCACGTCGCGGCTGACGATGGCGCGGGCGTAGCCGGGCAGGTCGGAGTTCAGCGCCGTCTCCAGCACCGCCGGGATGATCGCGCCCTGCACGACGGTGCCGGCCGGGTCGGAAAGGCTGGAGGCGCGGGCGCTGGGCGGGGCGTCGTTTCCAGCCCGCAGCGCGAACTGCTCGTCGGCGCTGAGCTGGCCCTGCGGCGCGGCCGAGGCGG
>NZ_QHJY01000274.1 GCF_003185805.1 Caulobacter sp. D5 | reverse complement strand
CGTCGTGGTCGGCGCCGAGCTTGGTCTGCACGTCGTTGTAGACGAACTGGGCGGCGGCGCCTTCGGGCGGGGCCGTGTCGGTCGGGGCGGGCGGCGGCGCGACCCAGGCCGCCGCGGGTCCGTACTTGACCACGTTCGATCCCGCATGCGCCACGCCGGCCGCGGCCACAAGCGCCGTCGCCGCAATACCCCAGACTCGCATTTCACGCCCCCGCTACTCGAAGCGGGACAATAGCCGAGCTTGCGGCGCAGGCAACTTGCGGACGAGCGATCGCGCGAGGTCTCGCGGACCTGTCGCCTGGGCGAGCAGCGATATCCCTGGCGAGCGCATGGTTTTCATTGTTTGCAGGCCGCCGCCGGTCCATCCGGGGTCTGTTCGCAACTTCCGGAGTTTCGCCTTGACCGACGATCGCACCCACAAAGCGCGCATGCTGGCCGGCGACCTCTATGACCCGCTGGACGCCGAGATCGTCGACGACCAGGAGCAGGCGCTTGACTGGATGGAGCGCTACAACGCCCCCGGCCAGACCCTCGCCCAGCGCATGGCCCTGCTGAAGGAGCGGTTCGGAAGCGTCGGCCTCGGCGCCAACATCCGCGCGCCGTTCCACTGCGACTACGGCTACAACATCGTGCTGGGCGACGGGGTGTTCATGAATTTCGGCTGCGTGATCCTCGACGTGACCACGGTCACGATCGGCGACCGCACGATGATCGGCCCGCACGTGAAGATCTTCGCCGCCGACCACCCGCGCGACGCCGAGACGCGCCGGTCTGGGCTGGAGTTCGGCCGTCCGGTGACCATCGGCAAGGACGTCTGGATCGGCGGCGGGGCGATCATCGTCCCGGGCGTCACCATCGGCGACGGCGCGGTGATCGGGGCCGGGGCGGTGGTCACCCGCGACGTGCCGGCCGGCGCGACGGCGGTGGGCAATCCGGCCCGCGTGAAGGGCTGACAAAAAGATCAGGCAGGATGTCGGGAGCATCGAGGGCTAAACGTCCTCTGGCCGACACAAGCTTTAGGGAGCCGCCTCATGCGCATGATCTTCGTCAACCTGCCGGTCGCCGACCTCGACCGCTCCAAGGCCTTCTTCGAGGCCCTGGGCTTTACGATCAATCCGCAGTTCACCGACGAGACCGCCGCCTGCGTGGTGGTGTCCGACGTGATCCACGTCATGCTGCTGACCCACGACAAGTTCCGCCAGTTCATCAACGGCGACATCGCCGACGCCTTCAAGGCCACCGAGGTCCTGACCTGCTTGTCGGCCGACAGCCGGGCCGAGGTCGACAGCCTGCTGGCCAACGCCCTGGCCAACGGCGGCCGCGAATGGAAGCCGGTCATGGACATGGGCCCGATGTACGGCGCCAGCTTCCAGGATCCCGACGGCCACGTCTGGGAGGTGATGTTCATGGACATGGCGGCGATGGGGCAGGGCGGCTGATCGCCTGTCGGAGATCATTTCAGGATTGAAACTCAGTCGCAGTTGCGCCAATAGCCGGCCCTCTCTTTCTGGGGATGGTCATGCGACTTTGCTTCTCGCGCGCCGCCGCTCGGCGCGCCCTGTTCTCGACGCTCAGCCTGGCGGCGCTGTCGATCGCCGCCGGCGCCCACGCCCAGGCGCCTAAAGCTGACGACGTCGAACAGGTGGTCGTCACCGCCGCCCGCACCAAGCTGCCAGTCACGGCCCTGCCGCTGACCGTCGACGTGGTCGGCGCCGAGGCCCTGAACCAGCAGGTGGCCATCAGCGGCTCGATCGTCGACGCCCTGTCGACCCTGTCGCCGTCGTTCTCGCCCACCCGCCAGAAGTTGTCGGGCTCGGGCGAGAGCCTGCGCGGCCGCTCGCCGCTCTACGCCATCAACGGCATCCCGCAGTCGACCCCGATCCGCGACGGTTCGCGCGACGGCTACACCATCGATCCGTTCTTCGTGGACCGGGTCGAGCTGATCTATGGCTCCAACGCCCTGCAGGGCATCGGCGCCACCGGCGGCGTGGTCAACCAGGTGACGGTCGGCCCGCCCAAGAACGACGGCGTCTCGGGCCGCACCCTGGTGCAGACCACGCTCGGCCATGACCTGGGCGACAGCGTCGGCGGCAAGGTCGCGGGCCTTCTGGCCTGGCGCGGCGGGGCGTTCGACGCAACCGGCGGGGTGGCCTACGAGACGCGCGGCGCCTTCTACGACGCCGACGGCCGCCGCATCGGCATGGACAACACCCAGGGCGACGTCCAGGACTCCAAGAGCCTGTCGGTGTTCGGCCGGTTCGGCTGGCAGCTGGGCGACAGCACCCGCCTGGACGTGGTCGCCAACCGCTTCGAGCTTAAGGGCGACGGCGACTACGTGACCGTCACCGGCACGGCCGCGGCGGTGACCGACGGCAATCGCGCCACGCGCCTGCCCACCACCTCGGTGCGCGGTCCGGTTCCGGGCAAGCCGGCCGCCAACCGCGTCGAGACCCTGTCGGCCTCGCTGACCAGCGGCGAGGTGCTCGGCGGCGACTTCACCGCCCAGGTGTTCTTCAACCGCTCGCGCGACACCTTCGGCGGCGACCGCAACGCCACCTTCCAGGATGTCAGCATCGCCCCGTCGGGCACGCTGTTCGACCAGTCGTCGAACCGCTCGCGCAAGCTGGGCGCGCGCCTGAACTACGAGCGGGAGGTGCCGGGCATCCAGGGCCTGACCGCCACCGTCGGCCTCGACGCCATGAACGACCGCACCGAGCAGCTGCTGATCGCCACCGGTCGCGCCTGGGTGCCGCCGACCAAATTCCAGAGCGTCGCGCCCTTCGTGCAGGGCAACTACGCCCTGCTGGACGGCAAGCTGCGCCTGGCCGGCGGCGTGCGCTTCGAGAACGTCCAGCTGAAGGTCGACGACTTCACGACCCTGGCCTCCTACGGCTCGCGCAAGGTCGCGGGCGGCGATCCGGAGTTCAAGTCGACCCTGGCCAACGGCGGGATCGTGCTGGAGCCGGCCTCGGGCCTGCGCCTCTACGCCAGCTACGCCGAGGGCTACACCGTGCCGGACGTCGGCCGGATCCTGCGCAGCATCAACGTCAACGGCGTGGACGTGGACAGCTACCTCAACATCGAGCCGATCGTGTCGAACAACCGCGAGATCGGCGGCGAGTGGAAGCGCGGGCCGTTCGACGCCAGCGTCGCCTATTTCTGGTCGTCGTCGAAGCTGGGCCAACTGCTGGTCAAGAACACCGGCGGCATCTTCGACGTGCAGCGTCAGAAGGTGGCCATCGAGGGCCTGGAGCTGAACGTCAAGGCCAGGACCCCGGTCCCGGGCCTCGCCCTGTCGGCCGGCTACGCCCGCCTGCGCGGCGAGACCGACGCCAACGGCGACGGCGCGCTCGACACCGATCTCGACGGCGCCAACATCTCGCCCGATCGCGTCAACCTGGCGGCCGACTACCGCGCCGGCAAGCTGGCCCTGCGCCTGCAGGTGCAGTCCTACCTGCAACGCGACATGAGCCACGCCCTCGTGAAGGACGACTTCTCGGGCTACACCCTGGTCGACGCCTTCGCCCGCTACGAACTGCCGGTGGGGGCGTTGTCGCTGGGGGTCCAGAACCTGCTGAACGAGCAGTACATCACCTACAACTCCGACACCGTGCTGCCGGCCAAGGACAAGTTCTATGCCGGCCGTGGCCGCACCGCGACGCTGGGCTGGGAAGCGCGCTTCTGATGAAGACTCTGCGTCTCCTGCATCGCTGGGCCGGCGGCCTGATCGGCCTGCTGCTGGCCGTGCTCGGCTTCACCGGCGCGCTGCTGGTGCACGAGGACGCGTTCCTGCGCGCCACCGTGCCCCACGCCGCCGACGTCCAGCGGCAGGACACCGCCACCCTGGCGGCGGCCGCGACGCGGATCTTCGCCGCGCAGGACCGCCCGCGTTCCATCGTTCTGGCGAGCGAGCGCAAGGGCCTGCACAAGCTGTCCTATCCCGGCGAGACGCAGAAGGGCGCCTATGCCGACCAGGATGGCGCGATCATCCAGGCCTGGACCAGCAACTGGGCCCGGCCGGAGATCTGGCTGTTCGACCTGCACCACCATCTCTTCGCCGGCGACACGGGCGAGATCGTCGGCGGGATCGCCGGGCTGGCGGGCCTGTGCTTCGTGGTCACCGGCCTGATCCTGTGGTGGCCGACCCGGCGGATGTTCCACCTGCGGCTCTGGCCTCGGATGGCCAAGCGGGCGGCCATCGTCCACCACCATCGCGACCTCGGAGTGCTGGTGGCGCCGCTGCTGATCCTGTCGCTGGCCACCGGTGCGACCATGAACCTCAAATGGTTCTCGCAGGCCCTGCGCGCGCCGTTCACCTCGCCGGCGGTGATGGAGAAGGCGGCCGCCGCGCCGAAGATCAAGGGCGGCAAGCTGGCCAGGGACCTCGACTGGGCCGCGGTGATCGGCCAGGCCCAGGCCCGCTTCCCGGGCGCCGAGGTGCGGACCATCGCCCTGCCGGCCAAGACCGGCAGCCTGGTCGCCATCCGCCTGCGCCAGCAGGCCGAGTGGCTGCCCAACGGCCGCAGCATGGCCTGGTTCGATCCCGCGACCGGCAAGATGGTCGCCGCGCGCGACGCCCAGGCCATGCCGCTGGGCTCGCGCATCACCAACGCCGACTTCCCGCTGCACGCGGCCAAGGTTGGCGGCCTGGCCTACCGGCTGGTGATGACCGTCTCGGGCCTGGCCCTGACCCTGTTGGGCACGCTGGCGGTGGTCACCTTCTGGGGCAATCCCTCGGGCCTGCCCAAGCGCCGCAAGAAGCCGGCGGCCAAGGCCAAGACGACGCCGGAACCGGTGACGGCCTAGGAGGCGACCCTCACCGCATCGCCCACCGCGATCTCGCCGCCCTCGATG
>NZ_QHJY01000273.1 GCF_003185805.1 Caulobacter sp. D5 | reverse complement strand
GTCGCGGCCGAGCCCGTGGCCGTACCGCTGCCGCCCGTCGCCGTTCCCATCCCCCAGGCCGCCCCGCCGCCGCGCGCCCTGGACGCCTTCTCCGGCGCCTCGCCGTTCGGCGCGGCCCTGCTGGAGGGGCTGGACCCCTTCAACTCGCAGGTGCTGGAAGCCAACCCGGCCCTCTCGGCCATGACCGGCGCGGTGCGCGCGGGCATGACCCTGGGCGAGCTGATCGACCCGCCGTCGCGCACCGAGGCCGAGACCCGCCTGGCCGAGGGCAAGGCCGGCCCCTTCGAGGTGCGCCTGGCCCGCGATCCCTCGCGCATCGCCCACCTCTATCTCTACCGCGCCGAAGGGCGGCTGGTGGCCTATCTGATCGACGTCTCGGAGCAGAAGCAGATCGAGCTGCAGCTGGCCCAGGCCCAGAAGATGCAGGCCATCGGCCAGCTGGCCGGCGGCGTGGCGCACGACTTCAACAACCTGCTGACCGCCATCCAGCTGCGCCTGGACGAGCTCTTGCACCGCCACCCGGTGGGCGATCCGTCCTACGAAGGCCTCAACGAGATCCGCCAGACCGGCGTGCGCGCCGCCGACCTGGTGCGCAAGCTGCTGGCCTTCTCGCGCAAGCAGACCGTCCAGCGCGAAGTGCTCGAGCTGGGCGAGCTGATCTCGGAGTTCGAGGTCCTGCTGCGCCGCCTGCTGCGCGAAGACGTCAAGCTGATCACCGACTACGGCCGTGACCTGCCGCAGGTGCGGGCCGACAAGAGCCAGCTCGAGACGGCGGTCATGAACCTGGCCGTCAACGCCCGCGACGCCGTGCGGGCGGCCAAGGGGGGCGGCGTCGTGCGCATCCGCACCGCGCGCCTCAACGAGGACGAGGCGCGTAGTCTTGGTTTCCCCGGCGCCGAGGGCGACCAGGCGTTCATCGAGGTCAGCGACGACGGCCCCGGCATCCCGCCCGAGGTGATGGGCAAGATCTTCGACCCGTTCTTCACCACCAAGCCGGTGGGCGAGGGCACGGGCCTGGGCCTGGCCACCGTCTACGGCATCGTCAAGCAGAGCGACGGCTGGATCCATGTCCACAGCCGTCCGGGCGAGGGCGCAGCCTTCCGCATCTTCCTGCCCGTGCACGAGCCGACCCCGGCCCAGGCCGCCGCCGCGGCCGTGGTGGCCGCCGAGCCGCCCAAGCCCCGCGCCGCCCGCGACCTGTCGGGC
>NZ_QHJY01000272.1 GCF_003185805.1 Caulobacter sp. D5 | reverse complement strand
CCTTCACCCCGACGAACTCGCCCAGTTCGTGGGTGCGCGAGAAGAACGGCCCGGGCTTGGTCAGGGTCGCGAGAGCCAGCATCTCGGGCGCGTCGGCGTCGGCAAGGGCGACGATCTCGAAGTCGACGGGCTTGAGCGGGATGACCACCTTCGCCGCCATCTGCCAGCAGAGGGCGCTGGAGACCACCGCCGTCCTGGGGATCGGCGGCGGCGGGGAAAGCTCGACCAGGCCGCTATTTCCATGTTCGCGCACCAGCACGCCCAGGGCCGCCAGGCTTTCCGGCGTCTCCTCGGCCACGGCGGCGAACAGGCCAAAGCGCGGGTCCATCCGCAGCGCGCCGCCGCGCGCGATCGCCAGATGCGCCTGCCGGCCGGTCAGGCTGGACCAGACGGGGCGGTCGAGGGGATGGCTCATGGGCAATAGGCCGCGATCAGGGCCTTCACGGCGCCGACGCTGGCCTTGGCCGGCTTGTCGTCGCCGTCGAACATCTGGCTGGAGGTGAAGACGCCCTCGATCAGCAGCAGGAAGGCGTCGCCCAGGGCGGCGGGATCGCGCGCGCCCATCTCCTCGGCCTTGGCCCGCAGGCGTCGGCGCAGGTCTTCCTTGTGGGTCTGCGAGACCATACGGCCGGCGTGCTGGCGGTCGGGATATTCCACCGCAGCGTTGCTCAGCGCGCAGCCGCGATAGTCGTCGCCGACCGAGCGCGCCGCCAGCCCCTCGAAATAGGCAACCATCTGGGCCTTGGGATCGCCGGCAAACGCATCCTCGGCCGATTTGAACCGGTCCCAGAAACCCTCTTCCACCTCGCGCAGCACGGCGGCGACCAGGTCGTCCTTGGACTTGAAGCTGCGATAGAGGCTGGGCTTGGTCACGCCCGCCTTGCTGACGATCTCGTCCACGCCCACGGCGCGGATGCCCTCGCGATAGAACAGGTCGCGGGCCGTCTCGAAGATCTTCTCGGCCGCGCGCGCCGCCGGCGCGTAGGGCTGCAGATGGAGGGGCTGGTCGGCGTCGGTTTTCGTCATCGGGAACAAGGCCTCTTGACGATGTTACTAACCGGTACGTACAACGCCATCAAGACCCGTACCGATCGGTTACATTTTCCGCTTGGAGCATCTCATGGCCGCGATCCGCCGCCCCTTCGGCCGCAACTACGCCTTCGTAGTGGCGGGCGTCACCTTCCTGGCCCTGCTGGCCGCGGCCGGCCTGCGGGCCGCGCCGGGCGTGCTGATCCTGCCGCTGGAAAAGAGCTTCGGCTGGGATCGCGGCTCGATCTCGCTGGCCGCGGCCATCGGCATCTTCCTCTATGGCCTGACGGGCCCGTTCGCCGCCGCCCTGATGCAGTCGTTCGGCGTGCGCAAGACCGTCAGCCTGGCCCTCGTGCTGATGGCCGTCTCCACCGGGCTCTCGGCCTTCATGACCCAGAGCTGGCACTACGTCGCCACCTGGGGCGTGCTGGCGGGCTTCGGCAGCGGGGCTGTGGCCATGGTGCTGGGCGCGACCATCGTCAATCGCTGGTTCGTCGAGCGTCGCGGCCTGATGCTGGGCCTGCTGACCGCCGCCACGGCCACCGGCTCGCTGATCTTCCTGCCGGCCATGGCCTTCATCGCCGAGCACGGCGGCTGGCGCCCCGTCGTGCTGACCGTGGCCGCCGTCGCCGCGATCATGGCCCCGATCGCCTGGCTGCTGATCCCCGAACGCCCAGCCGACATCGGCCACAAGCCGTTCGGCGCGGGCGAGGACTGGGTGGAGCCGCCGCGCGGCTCGGCCTCCAACGCCCTGGCCGGCGCCTTCGGGGCTCTGGCGCGGGCCAGCAAGACCCGCACCTTCTGGCTCCTGTTCCTGGGCTTCTTCATCTGCGGCCTGACCACCAACGGCCTGATCGGCGTGCACATGATCGCCTTCTGCGGCGACCGGGGCATGCCCGAGGTCCGCGCCGCCGGCCTGCTGGCGCTGATGGGCCTGTTCGATCTCTTCGGCACGACGGCGTCGGGCTGGCTGACCGACCGCTACGACCCCCGCAAGCTATTGTTCGTCTACTACGCCCTGCGCGGCCTCTCGCTGATCTACCTGCCCTATTCGGACTTCTCGATCGTCAGCCTGTCGGTGTTCGCGGTGTTCTACGGCCTGGACTGGATCGCCACCGTGCCGCCGACCGCCCGCCTGGCCACCCAGGCTTTCGGCGACCGCGACGGCCCGATCGTGTTCGGCTGGATCGCCGCCGGCCACCAGTTGGGCGCGGCCACGGCGGCCGTCGGCGCGGGCCTGATCCGCGCGGCCCAGGGCCAGTATGTCCAGGCCTTCGTCATCGCCGGCGTCGCCGGCCTGATCGCGGCCGGCGCCTCGCTGCTGATCCGGCGCGAGGTCAAGGCGATGGCGGCCTAGGCGCTCCAGGGATCGAGCACGGGGCCGCCCCAGGCCTCGAAATCCCGGACGTTGCGGGTAACGAGGGTCAGGCCGTGGACTTCGGCTGTGGCGGCCAGGAAGGCGTCGATCGACGGCATGGTCCGCCTGGCGTTTTCGGCGGCGCGGCGGATGCGGGCCTGGGCCATGGCGATCTGGGCATCGACGGGCAGCAGCCGCTCACCCAGATTGGCGATCAAACGGTCCCGCCAAACGCGGATGCGATCGGCCTTTCGGCCGGGCGAAACCCGTTCCATGCCATAGCTGATTTCAGCGATCGTGACCGTGCTGACAAACACCTGGTCCGGGGGACAAGCCCTGATCCAGGCGAGAGCCTTGGGATCTCCCTGATCCTTGAAGGGCTCACAAACCGCGTTGGTGTCGAACAGGAACATCAGAACGCGATGGTTCGCCCGGGATCCTTGTCACGAGCGAAAAGCTCGTCGGCTTCTTCATTGGTCAGAAGTCCGCGAATATCAGGATCGAACAGCGTATCGATCACAGACCCCCTGGACGGCTCAGCCGCGTCCCGAAGGCGATCATATTCTTCTGCCGACAGAACGACGGCCGCGTCCTTGCCGTTACTCGTCAGGTGCTGCGGCCCCTGCGTGCGGGCTCGCTCGACCACTTCTCCGAACTTGGCTTCGGCCTCGGCCAGGCTCCAGGTCCCGTCCGCCATTTCGCCCTCGCGCCATAAAAAATGACCACCCCGACAAGATAGCCAGGGTGGTCATTTTTTCAAAGCGACGGTGTGCTGCAGGCCTATTCGAGGTCTTCGGCCAGGATGGCCATCTCGAACATGTAGGAGCCGTCTTCGTCTTCGTCCTGGAAGAGGACGCCGATGAATTCGCCCTTCACTTCGACCTCGGCGGAGTCTTTCTGCTTCGGACGGGCCTTCACGGCGATGTGCGGGTTGCCGAAGGTGCGCTTCAGGTGGGCTTCGAGCTTGGCGATGGCGGCGGCGTCCACGGGGGGCTCCTGATCTTGTTATTGGGCTTTCGCCCCCGTGGGGCGGAATGGCGGGAAACTAGAGGTCCCGGGCGCAAAGTGTAAGGCCTTTTGCGCGCGAACCGGCTCAGGCCTGTTGAGAAAACGGCGGCGGCGCGGTCGCCCGCCCCTGCTCCACCAGCCAGTCGCGAAAGCGCCGGGCCCCGCGCGAGGCGCCGGTCCTGGGCGTCAGGGCGCACAGCAGCGTCGGTTCGGCCGCCATGCCCAGCGGCGCCACCAGACGTCCGGCCGCCAGGTCCCGCTCGGCGAAGGCGTAGGGCACGACCGCCGCGCCCAGGCCGGCGGCCGCGGCCTCGATCATGTAGAAGTAGTGGTCGAACTCCCGCACCAGCCCCGGCGCCGGCAGGTCGAGACCCGCGGCCCGCGCCCACTGGTCCCAGCTGTGCAGGTAGGTGCGGGTGTGCAGACGCGGCAGGGCCGCCAGGTCCGCCGCCGTCCGGACGCGCGCGGCCAGCTCCGGCGCCACGACCGGCCCGACGAAGGTCGCCAGAAACGGCGTCGCCTCGGCGTCGGACGACGACGGCGCGTCGGGCTCGCGCATGCGGATGGCCAAATCCACGCCGTCGGCGCGAAAGTCGAACGGCCCGTTGGACTCGGCCACCCGCACCGGCGTGTCGGGAAAGCGCGCGACGAAGTCGGGCAGGCGCGGGATCAGCCACTTCATGGCGAAGGTCGGCAGGCACGAGACCACGGTGGGCCGAGGCTCGTCTTCGGGCGGGCGCGGCACGGCCTCGTCGAGGATGTCGAAGGCCCGGGTCAGGCCCTCGGCCAGCTTCAGCCCGGCCTCGGTCATGACCAGCCGGTTGCGCGGTCCCTCGGTCAGGGCGACGCCCAGATGGTCCTCGAGTTGGCGGATCTGGCGGCTGACCGCCCCGTGGGTGACGCACAGCTCGTCGGCGGCCAGGGTCATGCGGCCCCGGCGGCCGAAGGCCTCGAAGGCGCGCAGGGCGTTCAGCGGCGGCAGCGGACGTCGAGCCATGTGACGAAACCTCACAGAACTCGACCGATAAGTCGTTAGCCGCGCGGCCGCAACCGCCGGATAAGCGCAGGCATGGACAGGCAGCGGAAAATCACATCGGCGCAATGGGCGGCGGTCGCGGCGCTGTGGGCGCTGGCGATCTACGGCATGACGGCGAAGCCGGCGCCGAGGCTGGAGACAGCGCGGTTGGTGGCTTGCCGTTGAGCTTCAAGCCAATAGCCGTAAAACCCCCGCGAAAGCGGGGGCCCAGGTGTTTTATCGTCGAGCGTCGCGGGTGGCGAAAAAGCCTGGATCCCCGCTTTCGCGGGGATTTTACGGAAGGAGGAGACCCTCTCTACGGAAGAGGAGCCCTCAGATCACGTAGTCGTACACCACGTCGGCCAGGGTGTGGTCCATGGTCCGGGCCGGCTCTTCGCAGGTGGGGCAGTTGACCAGGCGGGCCGGCACGCCGGCGGCGGTGCAGTGCGGCGGGATGGGCTTCAGCACCACCGAGCCGGAGGCGACCTTGGCGTATTCGCCGACGGTGATGTTGCCCAGCACCTTGGCGCCCGCGCCCAGCAGCACGCCCTTGCCGATCTTGGGATGGCGGTCGCCGCGCTCGGCGCCGGTGCCGCCCAGGGTCACGCCGTGCAGCATCGAGACGTCGTCGCCGACCACCGCGGTCTCGCCGATGACGATGCCGGTGCCGTGGTCGATGAACACGCCCGCCCCGACGCGCGAGGCCGGGTGGATGTCGACCTGGAAGACCTCGCTGGCGCGGCTCTGCAGGTAGAAGGCCAGGGTCTCGCGATTGTTTTCCCACAGCCAGTGCGACACGCGGTGGGTCTGCAGGGCCAGGAAGCCCTTGAAGAACAGGAAGGGCTGGACGTAGCCCTTGGTGGCCGGGTCGCGCTCGAACACGGCGCGCAGGTCGGCCTCGGCGGCGGCGACGAGGGCCGGATCGCTCTCGAAGGCCTCGGCGGCGAACTCGCGGGCGGTCATGGCCCGCATCTCCTGGTCGCCGAGCTTGCGGGCCAGCTGGAAGGTCAGGGCGTCGGCCAGGTTGTCGTGGCTGAGGATCACGGCGTTGAGCAGCGAGGCCAGGGCCGGCTCGGCCTTGGCGGCGTGTTCGGCCTGGTTGCGCAGGGCGGCCCACACGGGCGGCGCGGCGCGCTCGGTCACGACTTCCAGATGCTTGGCCACGGGGCTCTCCCTTCCCAGCGGAGACTAGAGCATATTTATTCAAAACGCCCTAGTCGAACGATCGGCGCACTGAACTAGCGCGCCAGGAGCATTTCCGAGGGAAATGCTCCAAACTTCAAAGATTGCCAGCCCTTTCCTTCGGAAGGGGCTGGAGGACGCGCGCCGCCAACTCAGCCGGCAGCTCGCCCACGGACGCCATATGGTGCACCCGGAGCAGTAACGCCACCGTCAACGAGTCCGGCATCTTTCCCGTGACCGCGGCGTGGAGAGCTTCCTGGAACGGCACGCGGGCCACGGCCAGGTCCTCGGTGTCGTCGGGCGCGGTCTCGGTCGGCGACAGGTCCATGGCCAGAAAGCCGTGGGCGAACTCGTCGCTGATCGAGTTGGAAAGCTCCAGCTCCAGGATCAGCCGCCAGTCGGCGGCGACCAGCCCAACCTCCTCGGCCAGTTCGCGCTTGGCCCCGTCCAGCGGGTTCTCGTGCATCGGCGCGCCGCCCTCGGGGATCTCCCAGCTGTAGTTGCCGCGCGGAAAGCGGGCCTGGCCGACCAGGGTCACCGTGCCGTCGGCGTGCAGCGGCACGATGCCGATCGCCTGGTTCTTGAACGACACCTTGCCGTAGAGCGCCGGCCGCCCCGTCGGCGCGACGGTCTGGTACTCCGTCACCTCGATCCAGGGGTTGCCGTAGACGACCTTGGCGCTGGTCACGCCCCAGGGTTTTCCGTGCGGCTTCAGCCAGATTGGATCGTCGGACATGGGCTCTCGACTTGTCTGAACCAGGGCGGGGCCATAGGTGACGTTTCTGTAGCGCGCTTTCAGGAGATCGTCTTGGCCGGTTCCGTTCCCCCCGCCCCCGAATTCGGCGAGCCCATCGCGATCGAGCCCGCACCCGAGGTGCTGGCCTTCCTGGCCCGCCGCCGCTCGGCTTCGGCGATGTCGCTGGTCGCTCCCGGCCCCAGCGAAGAGGAAATCTCCGACCTGCTGCGTCTGGCCGTCCGCGTGCCCGACCACGGCAAGCTTTCGCCCTGGCGGTTCGTGCTGCTGCGTGGGCAGGCCAAGGCCGCCTTCGCCGAGAAGATCGCGCCCCTGGCCGCCGACCAGGCCAATCCGGTCAAGGCCACGGCCGCCATGCGCAAGCTGACCACCCCGCCCCTGGCCGTGGCGGTGATCGCCCGCCCGCTGTCGGACGAGGTGCCGAAATGGGAGCAGGTGATGAGCGCCGGCGCGGTCTGCACCCAGCTGCTGCTGGCCGCCTCGGCGATGGGCTACGGGGCCAACTGGATCACCGACTGGTACAGCTTCGACGAGCGGGCGCTGAAGATCCTCGGCGTCGCCGAGGGCGAACAGGTCGCCGGCTTCCTCTACATCGGCACGAGCGCCGAACAGCCGCAGGAACGCGTTCGGCCCGACGTGGCGGCGATCACCAGCGAGTGGAGCGCGTAACCAGACCCTCCCCCCGAAGGGGGAGGTGGCCCGTAGGGCCGGAGGGGGAAGTCCCCGCCGAATTCAGGCTGTCGCCGACGTGGGAAATCACATCCCCCTCCGTCGGCTT
>NZ_QHJY01000271.1 GCF_003185805.1 Caulobacter sp. D5 | reverse complement strand
ATGCGATCCACAGCCGCTAACTCGGGCCGGTACCAAGAGCCCTCCCCATGGCTGGGATGGCTTTGATTATGGGGGTGGTTTGGGCGCGTCTGATAAGTTGGCGTGAGAAAGTTGCAAGTGGCTGATCTGGCTGGACTCTTTTGCGAGTTCACCGGGGATAGACGGCGCTCAATCCCCGTCAGCCCACCCAAATCCGTAAAATCCCCGCGCAAGCGGGGACCCAGGCTTTTTCTGAAACGTGGGGCGCTCGACGATAAAACACCTGGGCCCCCGCTTTCGCGGGGATTTTACGGGAGGAGGAAGCGGTCAGGCGCTGAGGCTTTCCCCCTCAAGCAGAGAAACCTCTACCGCGCCCCGAACAGCGCCGAGCCCACGCGCACCGAGGTCGCCCCACAGGCGATGGCGGTTTCGAAATCGTCGCTCATGCCCATGGAGAGCCTGGCCAGGCCGTTGCGGGCGGCGATGTCGGCCAGCAGGCGGAAATGCGGGGCGGGGTCCTCGTCGGCCGGCGGGATGCACATCAGGCCTTCCACGGAGAGGCCGTAGGTCCCTCGGCAGGCGGCGATGAAGACGTCGGCGTCGGCGGGGATGATCCCGGCCTTCTGCGGCTCCTCGCCGGTGTTGACCTGGACGTAGAGGCGCGGGGCCTCGCCCTGGGCCTGGACCTCGTCGGCCAGCACGCGAGCCAGCTTTTCGCGGTCCAGGGTCTCGATCACGTCGAAGAAGGCTACCGCGTCGCGGGCCTTGTTGGTCTGCAGGGGGCCGATCAGGCGCAGTTCGATCTCGCCGCGATGCGCCCTCCAGCGCTCCTTGGCCTCCTGCACGCGGTTCTCGCCGAAAACCCGCTGGCCCCCATCGAAGACCGGGGCGATATGGTCCCAGGGCTGCAGCTTCGACACCGCCACCAGCTGGACGGCGTCGGCGGGACGGCCGGCCGCCTGCGCGGCGGCGGCGATGCGGGACTGGATGGAGATCAGGGCTTCGGACATGGCGGACCAGGTAACGGACAGTCTGGAGACCCTCTCTAGAACGGCCGCGCGGCTTCGCCCATGGGCCTGGCCCGGCGATCCCCTGCCCCGGCTGCTGTTTTTCACCGATCCGGTCCGCACGCCCGATCCGGAAGGCGTCGCCGAGCGGCTGCCGGCGGGCGCGGGGATCGTCTACCGCCCATTCGACGCCGCCGACGCGGTCGAGCGCGGCCTGCGCCTGGCCGAGATCGCACGGCGCCGAGGCCTGCTGCTGCTGGCCGGCGCCGATGTGGCCCTGGCCGAAGCGATCGGCGCGCATGGG
>NZ_QHJY01000030.1 GCF_003185805.1 Caulobacter sp. D5 | reverse complement strand
CTGTCGCTGGCGTCCAAGTTCAATACCGAGTGGAGCTTTCTGACCGACCTCAAGGCCCGTGGGCGCAAGGCGGCGGAAGACTGGCTCGGCGAGTGCCTGCCTCTCGTGGGGGAGCGCTCGACAGTAGATCTGAAGTCTGGTTTCGCATGAACACCCCCGCTCCGATCCCCTCCCCCACCGCCGGCGTCATCTGCCTGCGGGGGCATGAGGTGCTGCTGATCAAGCGCGGCACGCCGCCGCGTCTTGGCCAGTGGAGCCTGCCGGGCGGGCGGATCGAGTTCGGCGAGACGGCGGAAGCCGCCGCCCTGCGCGAACTGCGCGAGGAGACGGGCGTGGAAGCCCGGCTTCTAGGCCTCATCGACGTCGTCGACGGCGTCTTCACCTCGCGCGAGACCGGCGAGACCACCCGCCACTTCGTGATGTTCGACTACGCCGCCGAATGGACCGGCGGCGAACCCAAGGCCGGCGACGACGCCGCCGACGCCCGCTTCTTCACCCGCGAAGAGGCCATGGCCGCCGTCGAGTGGGACCTGACCCGGCAGGTCATCGAGCAGACCTACGCGCTGTTCGGACGCTGATCCGGCGGTCCGTCAAATCTATACTTCAGGTTGATTTTTTCCAACCATTCTCGGAACTCGTTCGGCCGTCCGCCATTTCGCCTGCGCCGCCCCGTCGCGCGAGAGGCCAGCCATGTCGACGCCGCAGACCGCCCAGATCATGGTGAAGAACGGGACCGACGCGCCCGCCCTGATCACCCTCTGGCACACCAACTCCGACTATCCCGCCGAAACCCAGACCTTCGACGTCGCGCCGCAGGGCACGGCCGGGCCGATGACGGTCCACTTCAACACCGGGCTCGGATCGCTGACCGTGCAGGACTGGTGGGCGGCCAAGCTGGTGGTCGAGAGCGGCCCGTCGGCGGGCGTCTATTTCAGCAACGGCTCGTCCGCCAGCTGGAAGGAGTGCCAGCTGCGGTCCGACGACGCCGGCCAGACCATCACCCTGACCGTCGACACCGGCAGTTTCGACATCGCCCTGACTTCGGGCGGCTGCCAGACCGACATGGCCCCGATCGCGCCCCCCGCCCAGGTCGACCACGTCTTCGTGCTGATGCTGGAGAACCACTCGTTCGACAACATCTTCGCCTTCTCGGGCATAGACGGCATCCAGGTCGCCGACCCGTCGGACGTCAACAAGATCGGCGACCAGGCCTATCCCGTCGGATCGCCGGCTCCAGACGCCATGCCCACCGATCCCGGGCACGAATTCGCCGACGTCCTGGAACAGCTGTGCGGCCCGGGCGTCACCCGGACGACGCCGCAGGAGCTATGGACCGCCTACAACCAGCCGATCGTCAATTCCGGCTTCGCCGCCAACTACGCCGTCAGCACCACCGAAGCGCCGCGGGTCGGTCCGGACCTGCCCACGCCGGCCGAGATCGGCGACGTCATGCTGTGCTTCGACACCCAGACCCAACTGCCGGTGATCCACGCCCTGGCGACCAACTTCGCCATCTGCGACGCTTGGCATTCGTCGCTGCCCGGCCCCACCTGGCCCAACCGCTTCTTCGTCCATGGCGCCTCGTCCGGGGGCTGGACGGACTCGCCCGGCGCCCTGCGGATCGGCGACTGGGACATCGGCGGCTTCGGATATCCGAGCAAGGCCTCGATCTACGACCGGCTGACGGCGGCCAATGTCGGCTGGCGGATCTATTCCGACGGGTTCGGCATCCCCCAGGTCGCGGCCCTAAAGGGCGTCAACCTCGCGCATTCCGGCGACTTCGCGACCTTCGCCAGCGACCTGCAAGGCCCCTATCCCTATGGCTACACCTTCATCGAGCCGAACTACGGCGACATCATCTACAACACCTACAAGGGCGGCTCCTCACAGCACCCGATGGACTCGATGCCGGCCGGCGAAGCCCTGATCAAGAAGGTCTACGAGGGGATCCGCAATTCGCCGCTGTGGGAACGCAGCCTGCTGATCGTCGTCTATGACGAGCACGGCGGGTTCTACGACAGCGTCCCGCCCGGCCCCGCCACGCCGCCCGGCGACGGCGCCCCCGAAGACACCTCGATCAACAGCGGCGGCTTCCTGTTCGACTGGTACGGCGTGCGTGTGCCCGCGGTCGTGGTCTCGCCGCTGATCGAAAAGGGAAAGGTGGACCACACCCTCTACGACCACGCCTCGGTGCCCGCCACCCTGGAGGCGCTGTGGAAGTTCCCCTACCTCACCCAGCGCGACAGGACGGCCAATACGGTGCTGCCGCTGCTCACCCTGTCGACGCCGCGCACCGACTGTCCTCCCACCCTGCCCGACCCCGCGCCGGCGACCGCCGCGCCCGCCGCCGTTCCGGCCTCGCCGTCCGATCCCCTGCCCGACACCGGCAACGTCCAGGGGCTGCTCGCGACCCTGGCCAAGACCGACCTGGAGGTGTCGGGCGGCACGCCGGCCGAAGCGGCGGCGATCCAGGCGCGCGTCGCGGCCATCAAGACGCGAGGCGACCTGCAAGCCTACCAGCAGGAGGTCAACGCCAAGGTGCAGCAGGCCCGCGCGGCCAACCCCGGCCCCAATCCTGGACCCGCGAGTCCACAATAACCCCTTGAAAAATGGGGACTTGTCGAACCTTCGCTTCGGTGAGACGCTTTGCTCCGTGAACGGCAGTCCTGACGTCAGATCGGGGCGCTGCTTGCTGAGGAAACGAGAGAGATGACCCCGCAAGACATCGTGGGCCCCTATATCGCGGGTTTGGCCCCGCCGCGTGGTTTCCTGGCGATGGTCGCCGTCATGCTGGCGGCGATGGCCGCCTGCTTCTGGACGCCGGAACTGGATCCCGAGCGCATCCTCGACGAATAGCGCCCCCGGGACCACCGCCCCGCGCCTGACCTCGCGGCACGCTTGCCGCCAGCAAGGGCGAGCGCACTCTTCCCCAAACGGCCCCGCCAGAGGGCCGCGATAGGGAGACGCCGCCATGGCCCTGCGCACGCCGATCTGCGACCTGCTGAACATCGAGCACCCGATCCTGCTGGCCGGCATGGGCGGGGTTTCGTACGCGCCGCTGGCGGCGGCGGTGTCCAACGCCGGCGGCTACGGCGTGCTGGGCATGGCGGGGACCTCGCCCAATTTCATCCGCGAGCAGATGCGGCGGGTGCGCGAACTCACCGACAGGCCGTTCGGCGTCGATCTGCTGGCCGCCACGCCCGACGCCCTGACCGCCAGCGTCGAGGTCATCATCGAGGAAGGCGCCAGCGCCTTCATCGCCGGCCTGGGCGTGCCCTCGCCGATCCTGGCCCGGCTGCACGAGGCGGGACTGAAGGTGATGGTGGTGTGCGGCACGGTGCGCCACGCGGTGAAGGCCCAGGAGGCCGGCTGCGACGCGGTGATCTGCCAGGGCGGCGAGGGCGGCGGCCATACGGGGCTGGTCGGCACCCTGCCGCTGGTGGCCCAGGCGGTGGAGGCGGTCGACATCCCGGTGATCGCCGCCGGCGGCCTGCACGACGGTCGCGGGCTGGCGGCGGCCCTGGCCCTGGGGGCGCAAGGCGTCTGGATGGGCACCCGCTTCATCGCCAGCGCCGAGGCCCACGCCGGCGCGCTCTACCAGGACGCCATCCTGGCCGCCCGCGACGAGGACACCGTCCGCACCCGCTGCTACTCGGGCAAGCCGATGCGGGTGCGCGCCAACCCCTATGTCGAGGACTGGGAGACCCGGGCCGGCGACATCCAGCCCTTCCCGCTGCAGGCCATGGCCAGCGTCCAGGCCGGCGTGCTGGGCGGCATCGCCGGCCAGACCGAGGGCCTGGACCCCGAGCGCTCGTGCCTGGCCATGGGCCAGAGCGCCGGCGGGATCGGCAACGTGCTTCCGGCCGGCGAGATCGTGGCCAGCTTGATCAAGGAAGCGGAAGCGGCGATCCGGCGGACGGCCGGACTGCTCTCCTGAGACGCCCATCTCGGCAATTTCAACCCATGGTGATGATTTTCACACGAACGCCTCCAGGCTGTGACTAAAGTCGCCCCGCTCGGCTGCGCCCCAGTTCCCATCGGGTCCGCGCCACAGTCAGGGGACCTGGATGACCTATCGCATCGTGAAGTGTTACGACCGCCTCAGCGGCGCCTTCGCCGGCTACCTCTCGACCCACGGCAACAACGTGACCGTGGTGTCGGACGAGAAGGACGCCACCCCCTTCAACTGGTACCACTACGGCTCGGACCTCTACCTCACCAAGAACAGTTCGCCCGCCCGCTATCTGGGCGAGGCCGGCGGCAAGCGCGCCGACTGGGGCCTGTGGGCGGGCGACTACTGCGCGCCGGTGATCTACAACGCCGACAGCTCGGTCTCGCTGGCCTCGGCTCCGGGCCGGCGGCTGCGCCTGCCGTCGGGCGACGACCGGGTTTTCTGGTCCGACGACGACACCGCCACCGACATCCTCCAGATCGACCTCGGCCACCCGCGCGCCTGGCTCGCCAACGTGCCGGGAACGACCCTGATCGGCGATATCAACCTGCCGGGCACGCACGACAGCGCCGCGATCGACAAGAAGAAGGTCACCCCCTATTCCTGCCACTACCGGACCATCACCCAGCAACTGGAGGCCGGCGTTCGGCTGCTGGACGTGCGGCTGATGATCAAGACCAATCCTTCCGGCCCGCCGGCCTACACCTTCATGACCTGCCATGGGAACGTCGGCCTGGGCCATGAGGCGCACGTCTACCAGACGTTCCACTCCCTGCTCGTCGAGTGCCGCGACTTCCTCGCCGCCTATCCCAGCGAATTCATCGCCATGTCGCTGAAGATCGACGACCAGAACGCCGTGCCGGACGCCGATATGCCGGCCGTCCTGACCGCCCTGGACGCGGTTCTGGCGAACGAGCTGATCGCGCCCTCCTGGCCCACGGCGATGCTGCCGCTGGCGACGATGCGGGGGAAGATCTACCTGCTCGACCGCATCGTGCCGGCCTGCTCGACCCCAACCGCCAGCCGCCGCTGGCGCCGTCGGTCGCCGCGCAGGTCGCCACCCACGGCTATGGCGTTCCGCTCGGCATCGACGACAACACCCCCGGCCAGCTGATGCCCGCCGATCCCCGGCGAGCCTTCGAGATCTACGTGCAGGACCAGTACGAGAAACTCGCGGACACGCCGCCCGTGGCCTACATCGTCAAGTACAACCTGTTCATCGACGCCCTGCCCCACAAGCCGGCCGGAGGCCTGCTGATCAACTTCGCCAGCGGCACCTGGGCGCTGAGCGGCGTCTACATCCAGGTCCCGGTGATCGAGTATATCGCCCAGCACCGCCCCACCACGCTGGGCTGGTCGCTGTTCGACTACGAAGAGACCAGCACCTCGACCGACCTTGGCCCGATCAACGCCGTCGAGGCGATCATCGCCTCGAACTTCGGCTATCCGAGCTGAGGCGCCTCAGCCGGCGTCGAGGGCCAGTTCCGGCAGCAGCTTGTGGAAATGGGCCTCGACCTGGGCGTGGCACTCGCAAGCCCGGCGCTCCAGCTTGCGGCGGTCGCGGATCTCGACGCGGCCGCGGCGGGTCTGGATGATGCCGTCGGCTTGCAGGATCTTGGCCGCGGCGGTGACGGTGGTGCGCTGCACGCCCATCATGTCGGCCAGGGCCTCCTGGGTCAGGCGCACGATGTCCTCGCCGGCCCGGTCGTGGGCGGCCAGCAGCCAGCGGCAGCAGCGCTGCTCGATGGTGTGCAGGGCGTTGCAGGCCACCGACTGCATCATCTGGGCGATCATGGTGTCGGCATAGCGGGTGAAGAGGTCGCCCAGGGCCGGGAAGCGCTGGCGCATCTCGTCCAGGCGGGCGGTCTGGATGGTGAAGGCCGGCCCCGGCGCCTGCACCACCGCCCGGCCGTAGGCGGGCTTGAGCCCACCGCTGACCACGCCGCCCAGCGCGCCCTCCCAGCCGACGGTGGCGGCCTCGACCTCGCGGCCCTCAGGCGTCAGCACCAGCAGCGAGACCATGGTCGGCCGGCAGGGCAGATAGGTGGTGCGCACATCCTCGCCGACGTCGAACAGCACCGTCCCGCGCGCGAGAGCCGTCAGCGACATGGCCGATTTGAGGGCCGCGCGCGCGTCCTCGGGCATGGCCAGCAGCAGGCGGTTGCCGGCATAGGCGTGGTGCACTCGCTCGGCGCGGGTGTCTCGGTCGTTCATTTCTGCGGAGTCGGCCATGGCGGCATCCAACGGCGGCGCTTGCACGTCGGTTAAAGCGCGCGGACCGAGGGTTTCGTTGCGTCCGCCTGTCGGGACGCCGACACGCGCCGCGCGTCAGCTCATCCCTCTCAGCTCATCAAGGTAGGCCGATGCAGCTGGCCGGTCTCGTCCTGGAGGTGCATGCGCACCGGTATGCCGACGCCCGTGGCCTGCTCGGCCAGGCGGTTGGCGGCCTTTTCGGCCTCGTGGCGGCTGCGATAGGCCCCGAACCTGAGCTGGTCGCCGATGATGGTCCACCGGTCGCCCACCTGGACGACGCCGTAGTGCACTTCAGCCATGACACGTCCTCCCTTCTGCGCTGTCGGAGTTGGTCGTTTCTCGCCACCCCTGACTTATCCACAGCCTGATCCCGATCCTTGTTGATAGCAAGGCCCTGAAGAGTCGAAGTTTCGACTTGAAATGGGCAAGCGCCGCTGTGGATATCCTCAAGGTTGATTTCGCCCCTCGCGGGCGAGGCGATGACAGGCCGGGCGCTAGCGGCGATAGTGCCCGCATGCTTCGCGCCCGCCTCGCCGCCTCGCTCCTGACCGCCCTGCTGCTGGCCGCGCCCGCCTTGACGCCCGTTTCGGCGAGCGCCCAGGACCGCGCGCCGGCCGAGCGCCAGCGGCTGCTGGACCTGGCCTACGCCATCGGCCAGAGCCACGCCCTGCGCCAGGCCTGCGAGGGCGCCGGCGACCAGTTCTGGCGGGCCCGCATGGTGCGGCTGACCGAGGTGGAGCAGGCCGACCAGGCCTTCGACGGCCAGCTGCGCGACCGCTTCAACGGCGGCTACGCCGCGGCCCAGGCCGCCCATCCCGACTGCAGTCCCGAAAGCCGTCGGGCCGAACGCCAGGCCGCCCTGCGCGGCCGGACCCTGGCCAACAAGCTGTCGCAGACGGTGCGGGTCAACGAGCAAGCTGCGCCGGATTCCGTGGCGGAAGGGCGAGCGGCGCGCTAAATTCTCCTCATGGACGCACGGCGACTGGCGGCTTGGGCCGCCGGGCCGCGTCTCGGGAGGCTTTCGTGACCGCTTTTCTGGTCCCCCTGGTGCTTCTGGTGCTGGCGATCCTGCTGGTCGTCAACGTCATCAAGATCGTGCCGCAAGGCCGCGAATTCACCGTCGAGCGGTTCGGCCGCTACACCCGCACCCTGAAGCCCGGCATCAGCATCCTGACCCCGTTCGTCGAGACGGTGGGCCGCCGGGTCAACATGATGGAGCAGGTGCTCGACGTTCCCAAGCAGGAGGTCATCACCAAGGACAACGTGTCGGTGACCGTCGACGCCATCGTCTTCATCCAGGTGATGGACGCGGCCGCCGCGGCCTATCGCGTCGACAACCTGATCTACGCCATCACCCAGCTGGCCCAGACCAACCTGCGCACCGTGGTCGGCTCGATGGAGCTGGACGAGGTGCTGAGCCAGCGCGACCACATCAACTCGCGCCTGCTGGCCACCATCGACGAGGCCACCGGCCCCTGGGGCGTCAAGGTCGCCCGCATCGAGATCAAGGACCTGACGCCGCCGGCCGACATCACCAACGCTATGGCCCGCCAGATGAAGGCCGAGCGCGAGCGCCGCGCCGTCATCACCGAGGCCGAGGGCGAGAAGCAGGCCCAGATCGCCCGCGCCGAGGGCTCCAAGCAGGCGGCCATCCTCGAGGCCGAGGGCCGGCGCGAAGCCGCCTTCCGCGACGCCGAGGCCCGCGAACGGGAAGCCGAAGCCGAAGCCAAGGCCACCGCCTTCGTGTCGGAAGCCATCGCCCGCGGCGACGTCAACGCCATCAACTACTTCGTCGCCCAGAAGTACGTCGAGGCGTTCGGCGATCTGGCCCGCTCGCCCAACGCCAAGACCGTGATCGTGCCGGCCGACTTCGCCGGCATCACCGGCACGGTGGCCGGGGTCGGCGAGCTGATCCGCTCGCTGGGCGGCCCCGACGCCCCGCCGCGTCCGACCCCGCCGCCGGCGACGTCGCGTTCGAGCGCGGTTCCGGCCGCGCCGCGCAAGGGAGCCTGATCCCATGACCGGCCTGATCGATTTCTTCGTCGCCCATCCCTTCTGGCTGTGGTTGTCGGTCGCGGCCGCGTTTCTGGCGATCGAGGTGGGCACCGGCACCGGCTGGCTGCTGTGGCCGGCCGCCTCGGCGGCGGCGGTCGGCGTCGTCGCCCTCCTCCTCCCGACCAGCCTGCCGGTGGAGATCGCCCTCTTCGCCGCGCTGACCATCGCCTCGACCTATCTGGCCCGCCGCTTCCTGCGGCCGGCCCTGGCGGGGCCCGATCCCGACCTCAACGACCCTGCCCAGCGCCTGCTCGGCCGCCCGGCCGAGGTGGTCATCGCCTTCGAGAACGGTCGCGGCCGGGTGTTCGTCGACGGCAAGGAATGGGCGGCCCAGACCGAAGGCGAGGGCGAGGACGAAAGCGCGCCGACGACCGGGACCCGGGTCTCGGTGGTGGGCGTGCACGGGGCCGTGCTGACGGTAAGGTGAAATCGAAGCGGCGCCTTTCGCCGTTTCGCGCGTTCTGGAGCGGCGTAAGCTGAAGCTTCGCGTCGTTCCTGGCCGCTATGTCGTCCAGCGGACGGCGCAGGCGGCCAGGCTGTGCTGTAGCTCAAAGGGCGCCCATAGGAACGGCCATGTTCGAAGCCTTCTCCTCCGACCCGTCGAAATCCGTCCTCGGCCGCGCGGTCGGATCGGACGAGGATTTCGCCGATATCGAATTCCTGCACGGCATCAGCGTCGAACTGATCAGCGAGCACGATCGCCTGGAGCTCTACGGCAAGATCGTCGACGCGGCGGTGTCGATCACCCGCTCGCAGTTCGGGACGATGCAGCTGCTGTGCCCGCAGGGCGACCCGTCCGGGCACGGCGGGGAACTGCAGCTGCTCGCCTATCGCGGCCTTCCGCCGGAAGCCGTCGCCTTCTGGGGCTGGGTGACGCCCGCGGCGCACAGCAGCTGCACCATGGCGCTGCGCTCGGGCCGGCGCGCGATCATCCCCGACTACGAGGACTGGGACGAGATCGCCGGCACCGAGGACCTGGCGGCCTTCCGCCGCAGCGGCATCCGGGCGGCCCAGACGACGCCGCTGCGTTCGCGCAGCGGCAGCCTGCTGGGCATGATCTCGACCCACTGGAGCCAGGCTCACAGCCCCTCCGAGCGCGACCTGCGCCTGCTCGACATCCTGGCGCGGCAGGCCGCCGACCTGCTGGAGCGCACCACCGCCGAAGAGGCGCTGCGCGTGCGCGAGCGCGAGCTGGCCCACACGGTCACGGCCCTGCGCGAGGCCGAGGGCGAGCTGCGCCAGCTCAACGAGACGCTGGAAACCCATGTCCAGGAGCGGACCAACGCTCTGCTGGCCGCCGAGAACCAGGTCCGCCAGATGCAGAAGCTGGAAGCCATCGGCCAGCTGACCGGCGGCGTGGCGCACGACTTCAACAACCTGCTGACCGTCATCCGCTCGTCGGCCGAGCTGCTGCGCCGGCCCTCGCTGCCCGAGGAAAAGCGCGAGCGGTATCTGGACGCGATCTCCGACACCGCCGACCGCGCCGCCAAGCTCACCGCCCAGCTGCTGGCCTTCGCCCGCCGCCAGACCCTGAAGCCGACCACCTTCGACGTCGGCGAGCGGATCGCCAGCGTCGCCGACATGCTGGTCGCCATCGTCGGCGGCCGCATCCGCCTGACCGTCGAGCCCGGCCTTTCCCCCTGCTTCGTCGAGGCCGACGCCAGCCAGTTCGAGACCGCGCTGGTCAACATGGCGGTCAATGCGCGCGACGCCATGGACGGCGAGGGCGAACTCGTCATCAGCGCCCGCGAGGCCGCGTTCCTGCCGGCGCTGCGGGGGCACGGCGGCCACGAGGGCCCCTTCGTCGCGGTCGCCATCACCGACACGGGCGCGGGGATGTCGCCCCTTGTCCTGGAACAGATCTTCGAACCGTTCTTCACCACCAAGGGCGTCGGCAAGGGCACCGGGCTTGGCCTGTCGCAGGTCTTCGGTTTCGCCAAGCAGTCGGGCGGCGACGTCGATGTGGAGAGCCGGGAGGGCCAGGGCTCGACCTTCACCCTCTACCTGCCGCGCGTGGACGCCCCGACCAGCGTAGCGACCCAGGCCGTCGGTGAGACCTCGAGCGAGGCGCCGCACGGCGCCATCCTGATCGTCGAGGACAACGCCGAGGTCGGCGAGTTCGCCCGCCAGTTGCTGGAGGACCTGGGCTACGAGACCTGCCTGGTCGCCAACGGCCAGCGCGCCATCGCCGTGCTGGAAGAGCGGGCCGAGGCCTTCGACTACGTCTTCACCGACGTGGTCATGCCCGGCATCAGCGGGCTTGAGCTGGGCCGCCGCATCCACGACCGCTGGCCGAGCCTGCCGGTCGTGCTGACCAGCGGCTACAGCCAGATGCTGGCGAACGACGCCCATCATGGCTTTCCCGTGCTGCAAAAGCCCTATTCGATCGGCGAGCTCGGACGCATCCTCCGCTCGGCGCGCCGCCTGCGCCCCTAGCCGCCGATCGCCCTTTCGGCGACGCGCGAAGGGCGGTACTCGCGAAGATCAGCACGCCTGAGGGCAAGAGCACTGGCTTTTGCCCCGCCCCGCCCCCATCTGGCGCGGGACCGCACGCATCGAAGGGAACGACCGGGTGGAACCCATCATCACGGTGTCGGGTCTGACCAAGACCTACGCCTCGGGCCATCAGGCCCTGAAGACCGTCGACCTGACGATCAAGCGCGGCGAGATCTTCGCCCTGCTGGGTCCCAACGGCGCCGGCAAGACCACGCTGATCAGCATCATCTGCGGCATTGTCCGCCCCTCGACGGGCGCGGTCGTCGCCGACGGCCACGACATCGCCCGCGAATACCGTCCGGCCCGCACCAAGATCGGCCTGGTGCCGCAGGAGCTGACCACCGACGCCTTCGAGACCGTCTGGGCCACCGTCACCTTCAGCCGCGGCCTGTTCGGCAAGCCGGCCAACCCGGCCCTGATCGAGAAGATCCTTCGCGACCTGTCGCTGTGGGACAAGAAGGACGCCAAGATCATGACCCTGTCGGGGGGCATGAAGCGCCGGGTGATGATCGCCAAGGCCCTGAGCCACGAGCCCTCGATCCTGTTCCTCGACGAGCCCAGCGCCGGCGTCGACGTCGAGCTGCGCCGCGACATGTGGGAGATGGTCCGCAAGCTGCGCGAGACCGGCGTCACCATCATCCTGACCACCCACTACATCGAGGAGGCCGAGGAGATGGCCGACCGGGTGGGGGTGATCCGCAAGGGCGAGATCATCCTGGTGGAGGACAAGAAGGTGCTGATGCGGCAGCTGGGCAAGAAACAGCTGACCCTGCACCTGCAATCGCCGCTGGAGGCCGTGCCGGCGGGCCTGGACGAGTACGACCTGGCGCTGGCCGACGAGGGCCGCGAGCTGGTCTACAGCTTCGACGCCCAGGCCGAGGCCACCGGCATCGCCCCGCTGCTGCGCCGGCTGCACGCCGAGGGCGTCGACTTCACCGACCTCAACACCCGCCAGAGCTCTCTCGAAGAGATCTTCGTCAGCCTGGTGAAGGACCGGCCATGAACATCCACGCCATCGCCGCCATCTACCGCTTCGAGATGGCGCGGACCTTCCGCACCCTGGCCCAGAGCATCGCCGCTCCGGTGCTGTCGACCTCGCTCTATTTCGTGGTGTTCGGCGCGGCCATCGGCTCGCGCATGACCTCGGTCGACGGCGTGCCCTATGGGGCCTTCATCGTGCCGGGCCTGATCATGCTGTCGATCCTGACCGAGAGCCTGTCGAACGCCTCGTTCGGCATCTACATGCCCAAGTGGTCGGGCACGATCTACGAGGTGCTGTCGGCGCCCGTGTCGCCGTTCGAGATCGTGCTGGGCTATGTCGGCGCGGCGGCGAGCAAGTCGCTGATGCTGGGGGTGATCATCCTGGCCACGGCGCGCCTGTTCGTGCCGTTCGAGATCGAGCACCCGCTGTTCATGGCCGCCTTCCTGGTGCTGACCGCGGTGACCTTCAGCCTGTTCGGCTTCATCATCGGCATCTGGGCCGACAGCTTCGAGAAGCTGCAGATCGTGCCCCTGCTGGTGATCACGCCCCTGACCTTCTTAGGGGGCAGCTTCTATTCGATCGACATGCTGCCCGGCGCCTTCCGGACGGCCTCGCTGTTCAACCCGGTCGTCTACCTGATCAGCGGCTTCCGCTGGAGCTTCTTCGGCACGTCGGACGTCGGGGTGGGGATCAGCCTGGCGGCGACGGTCGGCGTGCTGGCGCTGTGCCTGGCGGTGGTCAGCTGGATCTTCAAGACCGGCTATCGGCTGAAGCAGTAGCGGGCGTAGCCACCCCCGCAGCCAAAATCATCGTCATCCCGGAAAGCCCGCAGGGCTTATCCGGGACCCAGGGGCGACCGCAGTGCGGCGGCCCCTGGGTCCCGGCTCTCCGCTTCGCTGCGGCCGGGATGACGACCTAAGGAACAGGGGCTGGGCTCGAGGTTCACCGGCGAACGGTGAAACCTCTCACCCTCCCACCGCTTCGCGGCGGGTCCCTCCCTCTTTCGCAGAGAGAGGGTTCAGGTCAGTAGCTGGCCTTCAGGGTGAAGGCGAAGGCGCGGGCGTCGCCGGGGGTGCCGACCACCAGGCCCGAATTGCCCGAGACCACGGTGATGTTCTGCAGGTACTCGGCGTCGAAGGCGTTGCGCACCGACACGAACGCTTCCCAGCCGGCTTCCGACTTGAAGCCGGCGCGCAGGTTGACGATCTCGTAGGCCTTGATGATCGTGTACCGCGAGTCCGAGCTGTCGGCGTAGTAGTTGGAGCGGAAGCTGGCGTCGACGCCGGCATAGACCTCGCCGGCCAGGCGGCCGAGGGTCGCGTCCTGGCGGTACTCGGCGCCGGCCGAACCGGCCCACTTCGACAGGCCCGGCAGCGGACGGCCCGACAGGTCGCACTGGGCGGTCGAGGTGCCGATCTTCTCCAGCGGGCACGGCCCGTTCTTGAAGTCGGCGTACTTGCCCTCGGTCCAGGCCAGGTTGCCGTAGAACTTGAAGCCGCCGATCGAGCGGGTGGTGGCGTCCAGCTCGACGCCGCGCACCTCGACCTTCTCGACATTGGCCAGGTAGCCGCGCAGGGCCCCCGGACCGCTGTCGACGACATTGGCCTGGTAGTCCTTCACGTCGGTGGCGAAAAGCGCCAGGTTGGCCGTCAGCAGGCGCTCGAACCACTGGGTCTTCAGGCCGATGTCGATGGTCGACACCTTTTCCGGACGGATCACCGCGGCCGAGGTCGACACCGTGTTGCTGCTGGTCAGCGGCAGCGACGTCATGTTGATGCCGCCCGACTTGTTGCCGCTCGACACCGTGGCGTAAGCGTTGATGTCGTCGGTCAGCTGGTAGACCACGGCGATCTGGCCCGACCAGGCGCCGTCGTCGGTCTTGGCCGAGAAGCTCTGCGGCCGGGCGATGCCCAGACGGCGGTTGATCAGGGTGGTGTCGGTGGTCACCGAACCGCCCGTGGTGGTCTGGATGTAGGTCCCGTCCTTTTTTTCCTGGGTGAAGCGCACGCCAGGCGTGACGCTCAGGCGGTCGTTGACCTTCCAGGTCAGCTGGCCGAAGGCGGCGTAGCTGGTGGTGTCGATCGTGCTGTCGTTGAACACCGTGTAGCCGTCGAGCAGCGACGAGGGCGTGTTGGTGGCCGGCAGCAGCCAGTACGAGGCGTCAGAGCCGTACTCGGTAACGCCGTGGGTCGTGACGTTCTGGTCGAAATAGTAGAGGCCCACGGTCCAGTCGAAGCGCTCGCCCTCGTTGTTGGACAGGCGGAACTCCTGGCTGAACTGCTTCTGGTGCGAGGGGTTGTTGGAACGGCGGGTGACGTCCAGCGCGGTGTAGTCGCGGTCGTTGCGCGGCTCCCAGTCCCATTCGCGGTGGGCGGTGACCGAGGTCAGGGTCACTGGGCCAAAGTCGTAGTCGGCCACCGCCGACAGGCCGTTGACCCACTGGTCGGCCTGGATCGGATCGTCGATGTCGGAGATCCGGTCATAGGGGTTGGTGCTGGCGACGGTGTAGTTCTTGCCGGCGGCCAGGGCGGCGTACTGCTGGGCGGTCGGCTTCAGGGTCGTGCCGACCGTGACATAGACCTGGGTGCAGCACTCGGGCTGCTGGACGGCGTAGTCGCCGTAGAGCTTGACCGTCAGCTGCTCGTTCGGGGTGAACTTCAGCTGGCCGCGGTAGCCGGTGCTCGAGCGGGCGTTCTGCCAGGTGTTGCTCTTGGGATTGTAGAGGTCGCCGTCGCGCCAGGTGCCGACGAACGACAGGCGGCCGGCCAGCACGCCCTCGATCAGCGGCCCGGCCACCGTGGCCTTGAACTGGCGGAAGTTGAGGCTGCCGTAGCTGGCTTCGGCGTCGGCCTCGAACTTCTGGGTGGCGTCGCGGGTGGTGATGTTCAGCGCGCCGGCCGTGGTGTTCTTGCCAAACAGCGTGCCCTGCGGGCCGCGCAGCACTTCGATCTGCTGGATGTCGATGAAGTCGAGCGTCGCAGCGCCCGGGCGCGAATTGTAGACCTGGTCAACATAGATGCCGACGCCCTGCTCCAGGCCGTCATTGGCCAGGCCGTACGACGCGCCCAGGCCGCGGATGGTCAGGGCGGTGTTGCGCGGGTTGGGCGACAGGACTTGAAGCGTCGGGACCAGTTGGGTCAGGGCGACGATGCTGTTGACGCCGGTCTGGGTCAGGGTCTCGGCCGAGGTCACGGTCAGCGCGATCGGCACCTCCTGGGCGCTCTCCTCGCGGCGGCGGGCGGTGACGAACACCTGGCCGACGGCCGAGGCGTCGGTGGCGGTGGGATCAGCCGGATCGGCGGCGGGCGTCGCGGCGGCGGCGACATCAGCCGGCGCCAGGTCGGCGGCCAGCACGGCGCCGGCGGTGGTGGACAGAAGCACGCTCAGCAGAGCGGCGCGACGCAGCCCCTTGGCCGAAAGGCCGCCCGAAATTCCGATAGCCACGAGAGCCCCCTCGCTTTGAGATAACGCCATTCGGCGTGTTGGGGAGCGTGATAGTTACCTATTCCTATCGGTGAAATAGAGAATGGATGGGCAGGGGGAGAGTTTTTCTGCGGGGTGTACGGAGGGGTGGGGTGAACCCCTCGCGGCCCTCATGTGGCTTGTAGCAGCGCTCTTGAGGGAGCGCCCCCATCGGAGCGACCCAAGCCCTTGCAGCCTGCCCCCACCTTCCTCAGCTGCGAGCTTTAATTTGTAAGCTTATTATCGAGGTGAGTAGGCAGATGACCGATCAGCAATATCTGCTCCCCCTCGTGCCAATGATAATAAATACGGAAAAACCTTCTGTGGTCCGCACCACCACCGTACTTTATGTGATGCTCGCACCAAAATTTTTGCCCCTGATACACGACACTATATTCAGGGAATGATTTTATACTACCAGGATTCGAAAAGCATGGCTGGTCCTGGCAATTCAACTCAGCCAGTTTTGCTTCGTACGTCGCCCGCCTATCCTCACCCGGATCGCGCCTCATTGGAACATACAATTCGTCCAACATTATTAACGCATCACCGATCAATTTTGGATCCTCGAATACGCCCCTCTTTTCAGCCTCCTTTATGGCCTTTGGCGCAATCCATATATTTGTTGTCAAATTATCACGAGACCAAACACCAATATCGGGAATACTTTCAAGATTATCCCGCGTCTTTACGGGTAACCCACTCGCAATGGCCAGCCTTAAACTGTCATTTTGAGCTCTAGCCCTCGCCAGTTCCGATTTTATTTCGCCGATTTCACGCTCTACATTGCGCTCATTCAAATCAAAATCATCCATCCACTGCTTGAATTCGGCTCTAACCGCTCGAAGTTCGTCAGTAAGTTTCTGATTTTCTTCCTCAAACAGATGGCTGAGGTCCGTATCCGAAGCTGTATTTCGAATTTTGCTAATTGCATTAGCAGCCGCCGCCTGTCGAACGACATCAAACCGTGCATAATCGTTGCGACTCGATGCAACGACGCTCGACAAAACCCGAGCAACGAGAAAGTCAGCTCTACTATTTGGATTCCCACCATACCAAGACATCCACAACGGATGCTCAAATGGGTCGGATTTGTCGGACCAAAATCCCGGCCTATAAAGCCTAGCAGCACCGTCATAAACGGATAACTGCTTACCCCACCTAGATATCAGTTCTTGCGCAGCTTGATTATGAAGACTTACGACGTGAGCTGCCCCCGCGAGCCTACCAGCGACGACATCCGGTAGAACAAATGGAGGGCGGGATATAGCGTCGGAAATAACAAGTACGGGCAAGGTCCGCCCGCCATCATCCAGAAGCGCTATCAAATCATCGACTTGATCGGGGGTAACAACCCTCCAGGCTCGCTCCGACAGGTCCATTTCGTCAGCGCGCGAAGGAAGACGCCCAACAATTTGTCGGGAAACTCCAGGAAGGCTCGGCACGAACGGGTCGTCCCCGCGCCCCGTAACGTTGATGAGCCGAGTTCCGAAGAGCACTCGCCCTTCGCGTTCGCCGACAGTGATCTCAGTTACCCACGTACGCCCAACCACCTGCTTATCTGGGTCATCAAGACTCGCCGCCCAGACCCTTCCGCCTTCGAAAGTTAAATTCACCGCCTGAGCAGGGGAAACGCCACCTCCACCAACTTCAAATGACTGCCCCTCAAGCGCAACCTGCGGGATTGATAAGTTGCGCTTACGCATCCATGCGACGGCTTCCCGCACAGCGGCTTCAAAAGGCGCCTCGCCCAAAATCTGAAACATCGCTTGGGATACAGATCGGATCATCGGACCACGACCGGAGGGCGCCCCTTCCAGCAGTCGCACAGACGCTATCTGCCCACGGCCGCGCTTGGCTTCCCCATCCATCTTTCCAGCCCTGAATCTATATTCTTATCTTACAGATAGCTTGGCAGCCCCAGGGTCACGGGGAAAGACACAACGCTCCGAAGCGCTGGAATTTAACTACCCCACGAACCCCGCCGCCCTGCGCAGGCGGTCGTTGATCGCCTCGCCCAGACCCTCATGCGAGATCTTCGCCACTGCGATAGCCGTCGGTTTCAAGCGGTCCGCCGCCCGCAGGTAGGCGAAGAGGTTGGCCGCCGCTTCGGAGAGGTCGCCGGAGGGGCTGAGGTTCAGCACGCCATCCCCTTCCGGCCATGCCCCGAACGCCAGGAACGCTTCGCCCTGCCTCGGCGCGTCGGCGTCGATGCGCACGGGGGCGTCGGGGGCGTAGTGGAGGGCGAGGCGGCCCGGGGAGCGCTTGGCGTCGTCGTCGGCTTCGGCCAGGGGGCCGACTATGGCCTCCAGTTGGGCGCGGGTGACGGCGCCGGGGCGCAGCAGGCGCACGGGGCCGTCGAGCACGGCGACGACGGTGGACTCCAGGCCCACCTGGCACGGGCCGCCGTCGAGGGCGGCGGCGCATCTGTCGCCGGTCTCGGCATAGGCGTCGGCGTAGGTGGTGGGGCTGGGGCGGCCCGAGCGGTTGGCCGAGGGGGCCACGACCGGTCC
>NZ_QHJY01000270.1 GCF_003185805.1 Caulobacter sp. D5 | reverse complement strand
CCCGGCGGTGCTCGCCGGCGGCGACCAGCACCCGCTTGCCGGCGGCGGCCGCGTCCAGGGCCTGGCCCAGGGCGGTGAGGCCGCAGCGCTGCGAGCCGGTGACATCGGCCGAGGCGATCGAGGACTCCAGGGTCAGGGCGGCGGCCAGGATCCCGGCGTTCTGGCGGTCGGCGAAGGGCGCGGTCGTGGAGGCGAAGATCGCCGCGTCGATCGCCGACCGCCCCTCGTCTTCCGGGCCAAGCGCATCGCGGGCGGCCTCGACGGCCATGGTCAGGGCGTCCTCGTCCCAGTTGGCCATCGAACGTTCGCCCTTGGCCTTGCCGGCCAGGCCGGGCGCGATCCAGGCGTTGGCGGCGACCACCGCCTTGCGGCTGAGGCGAAGGCGCGGCGCATAGGCGCCCCAGGCGGCGATGCCGACCATGTTCCACTCCCTGACGCACGCCTGTCCCGGCGACTTATCAGGGTTCAGGTTACGCGCGCGGCAAGGCTCCGCAAGCGTGCCCCTTGGTCAACCAGGAAAGGCGTCCGGCGACCTCACCCGCTCCAGGCGAAAGCCGAGACCGAGCACGCGGGCCGGGATCCGGCGCAGGCGTGGAAAGCGCTCGAAGAGCCGCATCACCGCCGGCGGCTTCAAGGGCCTGCCGCTGAGCGCGGCGCTGACCAGGCGGTTCTGGATCAGCAGCTGCAGCGACTGCATGGCCCGGGTCGGCGGCAGGCGGCGACGCTGGACGGCCTGGGCGCGCTCGTCCAGCGCAGCGTCGTCGAACGCGAAGGCGTCATGCAGGAGGTTGGCGGCGGCGATCGCGTCCTGGACCGCCAGATTGATCCCCACCCCGCCCACCGGCGACATGGCGTGGCGGCGTCGCCGATGCACAGCAAACCAGGCTTGGACCACCGCGTCAGGCGATCGACGGTGACGGTCAGCAGGTGCACATCGTCGAAACTGGCCAGCTCGTCCACGCGGTCGGCCAGAGCCGGCGCGGCCTGCGCCACCTGCCGACGGAAGGCCTCGATCCCAGTCGCCTTGATCGCGTCGAACCCGCCCTTCGCGGCGACGTAGCCGCACTGGTAGTAGCCCTCGCGCGGGATGGTGACGAACAGGCGGCCGGCGCTCGCGCGGCCCAGCGGCGCCTCCGGATCGTCGCTCGGCTTGCGCGACAGCCGCATCCACAGCACGTCCATCGGCGCGCCCAGGTCCTCGACCGGCAGGGCGGCCGCGTCGCGCAGCAGCGAGCGGCGGCCGTCGGCGGCGATCACCAGCTGGGCCCGAACCTCAAGCGGCCCGTCGGGCGTGCGCGCCTGCACGCCGACGATGCGACCACCAAGCTCGATCGCTCCAAGCGCCTCCGCCTTCATGCGTAGGTCGAAGGTCGGATAACGCCGCCCCTGACCGGCCAGGAAATCGAGGAAGTCCCACTGCGGCATCAGGGCGACGAACCGAGCGGCGGTCTTCAGGCCATGAAAGTCAGCCAGATGGATCGTCTCGTCGCCGATCTGCGCCGACAGGCTGCGCACCTCGGTATGCGGCAGTTTCAGAAAGTCATCCAGCCAACCGAGATCGGCCATGGCCTGCAAGGTCGAGGGATGGACGGTGTCGCCCCGGAAATCACGCAGGAAGTCGCCGTGCTTCTCGAGCACCGCGACCTTCACCCCGGCCCGGGCCAGCAGCAACCCGACCATCATCCCCGCCGGACCGCCCCCGACCACGCAGCAATCGACTTCGAGAACGGCGGCATCGGCGGGCATGGCGGGGCCTCTCGTCAGCGGTAGGGATCGTCCGTGTTCAGGAAGCCGGCGACGTAGTCGGCGACGCCGTCCTCCAGCGAGGTCATCGGCGCATTGTAGCCGGCCGCGCGCAGGCGGCTCATGTCGGCCTGGGTGAAGTACTGGTACTTGCCGCGCAGCACTTCGGGCATGTCGAAATAGGTGATCTCGGGTTCGCGGGCGACAGCGCTGAAGGTGGCTTCGGCCAGGTCCTTGAACGAGCGGGCCTTGCCCGAGCCGAGATTGAAGACGCCGTTGACGTGCGGGCTCTTGGCCAGCCAGGCGATGACGTCGGCGACGTCGCGCACATAGACGAAGTCGCGCAGCTGGCCGCCGTCCTCGTAGTCGGGGTGGTGCGACTTGAAGAGACGCACGCCTTCCCCAGCGGCGATCTTCGGCCAGATCTGGCAGACCACCGACTTCATGCCGCCCTTATGGTCCTCGTTGGGGCCGTAGACATTGAAGAACTTCAGGCCCACCCACTGCGGCGGTGCGTGGCCGCGGGCGGCCTCGCGCACGGCGAAGACGTCGAACAGCGCCTTCGACCAGCCGTAGGCGTTCAGCGGCCGCAGCGCCATCAGGCTATCGATGTCGTCCTTGCCGTCAAAGCCCTGGTCGCCGTCGCCATAGGTGGCGGCCGACGAAGCGTAGATCAGGCGGGTCCCGTTCCTGGCGCACCACCGCCAGAGGTCGCGCGACAGCACGAAATTGGATTGCACGATCAGGTCGGCGTCCGGCTCGGTGGTCGAGGAGATCGCGCCCATGTGGATGACGAGCTCGACCTCGTCGCCGCGCACGGCCAGCCAGTCGAACAGCTGCTCGGGCGCGACGAAGTCGGCGATCGGGTGCTTGGCGATGTTGCGCCACTTGCCCTCGGCGGCCTGGCCCAGCCAGTCGCAGACCACGACGTCGAGCGACGGGTCCTCGCAGAGCTTCGCGACGATGTTGGAGCCGATGAACCCGGCGCCGCCGGTGACGAGAACGATGCGTCTGGACATGGGCGGGTTATGGCACAGGGGACGGAGCGGGCAAGAGCGAGGGCTTCTCGTGAAGACCCGTCATCTCCCCAGGCCAACCCAATCCCGCCTTCCTGGGCCTTGTGCCCAGGATCCATGGTTCCGCCGCTCAGACCTTGTCAGAATGACCGAGGTCTGAGCAGCCGCCGGCATGGGCCCTCGCCACGAGGGCGAGGGAGGCGAACGTCTTTGGATCGATAAGCTGTCGACCGGCGCGGCGGCGCGCCGCCCGACAGCCCTGCCTCAAGCCGCCAGCTTGCGCTTGGCCAGGGCGTCGAACTCCAGCAGTTCGGCCACGAGGCCTTCGAACTGGCTCAGCGGCACCATGTTGGGGCCGTCCGACGGAGCGTGGTCGGGGTCGGGGTGGGTTTCCATGAACACCATGGCCACGCCGATCGAGACGGCGGCGCGGGCCAGCACCGGCACGAACTCGCGCTGGCCGCCCGAGGACGTGCCCTGCCCGCCCGGCTGCTGCACGCTGTGGGTGGCGTCGAACACCACCGGGCAGCCGATCTCCTTCATGATCGGCAGGCTGCGCATGTCCGAGACGAGCGTGTTGTAGCCGAACGAAGCGCCGCGCTCGCAGGCCAGGACGTTGGGGTTGCCCGCGCCGGTGACCTTGGCGATGACGTTCTTCATGTCCCAGGGGGCCAGGAACTGGCCCTTCTTGATGTTGATCGCCCGACCGGTAGCGGCGGCGGCCAGCAGCAGGTCGGTCTGGCGGCAGAGGAAGGCCGGGATCTGGATGACGTCGACGGCCTCGGCCACCGGGGCGCAGTGGCTGATCTCGTGCACGTCGGTCAGAGTCGGCAGGCCGGTGACCTCGCGGATCTCCTGAAAGATCGGCAGGCTGTCATAGAGGCCGATGCCGCGGGCGGCGGTGGCCGAGGTGCGGTTGGCCTTGTCGTAGCTGGTCTTGTAGATCAGGCCGACGCCCAGGCGCTCGCCGATCTCCTTGAGGGCGTGGGCCGTCTCCAGCGCGTGCTGGCGGCTTTCCATCTGGCACGGGCCGGCGATGAAGGTCAGGCGCTCGGCGTTGCCGATGCGGACGGCCTTGCCGTTCTCCGTCTTCACTTCGACGACGGCGTTGGGGGCGACGGGCTGACTCAAGGCGGGACTTCCGAATAAAGGTGAGGCCGATAGGCGTAGACGCCGAATTTGGCCCACAGGTGGCCTCAACGGCGGAAAGGTGCAAGTGCGGATCGATCCAGGCGTCCCCGGACCCGTCATCGTGTGGCTGCGCAACGACCTGCGCCTGGCCGACAATCCGGCCCTGAAGGCCGCCGCCGACACGGGCCGGCCGGTGATCCCGCTCTACATCCTCGACGAGACGCCGGGCGTGCGGCCGATGGGCGCGGCTTCGCTGTGGTGGCTCGACAAGTCGCTGCGGGCGCTCTCCGAAAGCTTCAAGGCGATCGGCTCGAAACTGGTGCTGCGGCGAGGCCCGGCGCACCAGGTGCTGAAGGACGTGGTCGCCCACGCTGAAGCCGCCGGCGTGATCTGGAATCGCCTGTACGAACCGGCCGCCATCGCCCGTGATGCAGAGATCAAGACGGCGCTGAAGGCCGACGGCGTCGTGGTGGAAAGCTGCCTCGCCGGCCTGCTGAACGAGCCCTGGACCGTCGTGAACGGCTCCAAGCAGCCCTACAAGGTGTTCACCCCCTATTGGCGGGCCGCCCGGGCGCACCTGACCCATGTCGAGGTCGAACGCGCCCCCAAGCGGCTGGAGGCGCCCGAGCACTGGCCCCATAGCGACGCCCTCGACGGCTGGCGCCTGCATCCGCGCAAGCCCGACTGGTCGAAGGGCTTCTCCATCTGGACGCCCGGCGAGGCCGGCGCGCTGCAGCGGCTGGACGACTTCCTGTCGGGCGCCGTCGACGGCTATGGCGAGGGCCGCGACGTGCCGGGCCTGGAGGCGACCTCGCGCCTGTCGCCGCACCTGCATTTCGGCGAGATCGGCCCGCGCCAGGTCTGGGCCGCCGCCCGCACCGCCGCCGAAGCCGGCGACGCGCCCCACGGCGAGATCGAGAAGTTCCTGTCGGAGGTGGGCTGGCGCGAGTTCAACCACGCGATCCTGTTCAACTGGCCGCAGCTGCCGGAGCGCAACTTCCGGCCCGAGTTCGACGCCTTCCCCTGGACCGAGAACCCCAAGGGCCTTGAGGTCTGGATCGAGGGCCGCACCGGCTATCCGCTGGTCGATGCGGGCATGCGCGAGCTGTGGGCCACCGGCTTCATGCACAACCGGGTGCGGATGATCACCGCCTCGTTCCTGATCAAGCACCTGCTGGTCGACTGGCGCGACGGCGAGTCGTGGTTCTGGGACACCCTGGTGGACGCCGATCTCGCCAACAATGTCGGCAACTGGCAGTGGGTCGCCGGCAGCGGCGCCGACGCCTCGCCCTACTTCCGGATCTTCAACCCGATCGGCCAGGGCGAGAAGTTCGACCCCAAGGGCGCCTATGTCCGCAAGTGGGTCCCCGAGCTGGCCAACCTGCCCGACAGCGTCATCCATCAACCTTGGACAGCGCCCGCGCATCTTTCGGTCGAGGCCAAGCGTAGCTACGCCCGACCCATCGTCGATCACGGACAGGCGCGGGCGCGGGCTCTCGAGGCCTATCGCCAATTGCGCGGTGACGCTTCCGGGGAGTGATCCCCTGGCGGACAGCCGCGCACGTTCCCATCTGAAGACTCGGTTTTTTGGGGGTCTGATTTTGTCCCAGGTACGGGACGGGAGCGCCGATGACCGACACCCTGCACGCCCGCTGGCGTAACGACCATCTCCGCGCCGCCCCGGCGGCTTTCCGCGCGGCCATACGGGTCGCCTGCGAGAACTGGGCGATCGGGTCGCTGACCTTCGTCCTGCCCACGGGCCAGCCCATCCGCATCGACGGCCGCACGCCCGGTCCCGAAGCCGTGGTGCGGGTGCGCGACTATCGCTTCATCCGGCGGGCTTTCGCCTCGGGCGACATCGGCTTCGCCGAGGGCTACATGGCCGGCGAGTGGGACACGCCCGACCTTCCGGCCGTGCTGACCGCCTTCGCCCTGAACTTCGACAAGCTGGCGGCCCTGGTGCAGGGCAATCCGCTGACGCGGCTGATGAACCTGCTGTTCCACCGTTCGCGGCGCAACGACCGCGAGGGTTCCAAGCGCAACATCCACGCCCACTACGACCTGGGCAACGCCTTCTACGCCCAGTGGCTGGACCCGACGATGACCTATTCGTCGGCCCTCTGGGACCAGGACCGCCACGCCTCGCTGGAGGCCGCCCAGACCCGCAAGTACGAGGCTCTCGCCCAATCCATCGCCCTGACGCCCGACAAGCACGTGCTGGAGATCGGCTGTGGCTGGGGCGGCTTCGCCGAGTACGCGGCCAAGGCGGTCGGGGCCAAGGTCACCGGCATCACCATCTCGCCGGCCCAGCACGACTTCGCCCGCAAGCGCCTCTTCGCCCAGGGCCTGGCCGACAAGGTCGACATCCAGCTCATCGACTATCGCGACGTCCAGGGCCGCTTCGACGGGGTCGTCTCGGTCGAGATGTTCGAGGCGGTCGGCGAGGAATACTGGCCGACCTATTTTAGCAGGATCCACGACCTGCTGGCGCCCGGCGGCCTGGCGGGCCTGCAGATCATCACCATCCGCGACGAGCTCTTCGCCCACTATCGGCGGCAGACCGACTTCATCCAGCGCTACGTCTTTCCCGGCGGCATGCTGCCCAGCGAGCAGCGCCTGAAGCAGGAAACCGACAGGGCGGGCCTGGCCTGGGAAAACGTCCGCCGCTTCGGCCAGGACTACGCCGACACCCTGTCGCAATGGAGCAAGCGGTTCGAGGCGGCCTGGGACGACATCCGCCCGCTCGGCTTCGACGAACGCTTCCGCCGGCTCTGGAAGTTCTACCTGGCCTATTGCGAAGCGGGCTTCCGCACGGAGCGGACCAATGTCATTCAATTGGGCCTGAGCCGAAATTAGGATGAGCCGCAGCTAGGAGACGTGCCGTGTCGCTCTTCACCCTGGTCCTGGACTATCACGGCGGCACCTACCTCTCGCAGTTCGACGCCGAGACGCCGACCGAGGCGGTCGGCGCCTGGTGCCGCGAGCTGCACGACAACCAGCTGCTGGGCGAGCCCTCGTCGGTGGTCGCCGAGGGCATCATGGCCGACGCGGTCGAGAACAGCCTCGTGGGCATAGAGGGACTGTGCGGGGCCTGGTGCGCGGCGACGGCCACGGCCGGGGGCCTGGCCCTGCTCAACGTCATCCAGACCCAGCCGACGACGCACTGATGCTGAGCGCCAAACCGGCGCTTTCAGGAAATCTGGATTGATCCGGGCGGCCGCATCGCGATCTACCCTGGCCCCAACGGCGCTTCTCCGCGCGAAGACGTAAGATTTCGACCATGCCCGTCACGCCCAACGTTCTCGAAGCCATCGGCAATACGCCGCTGATCCGCCTGAACCGCGCCAGCGAGGCCACCGGCTGTGAGATCCTGGGCAAGGCCGAGTTCATGAACCCCGGCCAGTCGGTGAAGGATCGCGCCGCGCTCAGCATCATCCGCGACGCCGAAGCGCGAGGATTGCTGCGCCCGGGCGGCCGGGTGGTCGAGGGCACGGCCGGCAACACCGGCATCGGCCTGGCCATGGTCGCCTCCGCGCTCGGCTACAAGACGACGATCGTCATCCCGCGCACCCAGAGCCAGGAGAAGAAGGACGCCATCCGCCTGCTCGGCGCCGAGCTGGTCGAGGTGGACGCCGTCCCCTATTCCAACCCCGACAACTACGTCCGTTATTCCGGCCGCCTGGCCGAGGAGCTGGCCAGGACCGAGCCCAACGGCGCGATCTGGGCCAACCAGTTCGACAACGTCGCCAACCGGCAGGCCCACTACCAGACGACCGGCCCGGAGATCTGGGAACAGACCGGCGGCAAGGTCGACGGCTTCATCTGCGCCGTCGGCTCGGGCGGCACCCTGGCGGGCGTGGCCCAGGCCCTGCGCGAGCGCAAGCCGGGCGTGAAGATCGGCCTGGCCGACCCGGGCGGCGCCTCGCTCTACAGCTGGTACGCCGAGGGCGAGCTGAAGGCCGAGGGCAATTCGATCAGCGAGGGCATCGGCCAGGGCCGCATCACCGCCAACCTCGAAGGCCTGGCCATCGACCATCCCTACCGCGTCTCCGACGAGGAGATGATGGAGCAGATCTTCGACCTGGTGCAGCACGAGGGCCTGTGCCTGGGCGGCTCCACGGGCATCAACGTCGCCGGCGCCGTGCGCCTGGCCCGCGACCTGGGCCCCGGCCACACCATCGTGACCATCCTCTGCGACCACGGCTCGCGCTACCAGAGCAAGCTCTTCAACCCCGCCTTCCTGGCCGAAAAGGGCCTGCCGACGCCGCCCTGGCTGTAAGGGCGCGCTTGCGTGGGCGAGCGACGCACGTGAAGTTGCCGCCCTCGCGTTCCCAAGCCCGCAAGAGGCCCGCCATGTCCGCCACGCTCATCGATCCGCTCGTCTCGACCGCCTGGCTGGCCGACCACCTCGACGCTCCGGACGTGCGCATCGTCGACGCCTCGTGGTTCATGCCCGGCACGCCGCGCGACCCGAAAGAGGAGTTCGAGGCCGGCCACATCCCCGGCGCGGTGTTCTTCGACATCGACGAGATCTCCGACGAGACCTCGCCCCTGCCGCACATGCTGGCCAGCGGCGTGAAGTTCGCCTCGCGGGTGCGGAAGCTCGGCCTCGGCGACGGCGCGCGGATCGTCGTCTACGACAGCACCGGCATCCTGCCGGCCGCCCGGGCGTGGTGGAACTTCCGCGTCATGGGCCACGAGGACGTCGTGGTGCTGGACGGCGGCCTGCCCAAGTGGGTCGCCGAGGGCCGTCCGCTGGAGGATGGTCCCGCCGCCCCGCAGGAGCGCCACTTCACCCCGCGCCTGCAGGCCGATCTCGTCCGTAGCTTCGACCAGATCAAGCGCAATCTGGAGACCGGCCGCGAGCAGGTGATCGACGCCCGCGCCGCGCCCCGCTTCAACGGCGAGGTTCCCGAGCCCCGCGCCGGCCTCAAGAGCGGCCACATCCCCGGCTCGCGCAACATTCCGCTGGCGGCGATCCTGGCGGCCGACGCCACCATGCTGCCCGCCGAACAGCTGAAGGCCGTCTTCGCCGACGCCGGCGTCGACATCGAAAAGCCGATCGCCACCACCTGCGGCTCGGGCATCACCGCCTCGGTGGTGTCGCTGGCCCTGCACCGCCTCGGCAAGCCGCGCGCGGCGGTCTACGACGGCTCGTGGACCGAATGGGGCGGCCGCGACGACGCACCGGTGGAAACCGGCCCGGCTGTGTAAAAACACTCAAGATTACACATTTCATATATACAATCTTAAATTGACATTCCGTAGCGGCTGGCTGACCCTCGAAGCGTTGGGGGTCGGCCTTGCGCCACGTCGGACCGCGGCCAAGTCGCGTGCCGCTCCCCACAAGTGCCCGTCAGCTTAAGGACCATCGGCGCGCCAACCGCGCCGAGCACGCAACCGCGCGACCGGCGGACCGACCGGCGCGCCCGTGGGGAGAAAACGTCATGTCGTCCTTCCGACCGCTCTACGCCGTCACCATCACCGACGCCATCGCCTCCGGCGAGATCGAGCAGCTCAAGAAGCTGGCCGCCGAGGCCGAGGCTCACATCCAGCAGTATGGCGACGTGCCGACCCTGCTGGCGGCTCTGAAGATCGAAATCGCCAAGCTGGAGGCCTGACGCGCCATGAGCATCAAGCCCTACGGCGTCGCCGTGACCGACGCCATCGCCTCGGGCGAACTGTCGCGCCTGAAGGAAGCCGAAACCGCGGCCCAGGCCCACCTGGACGAATACGGCGACATTCCCACCCTGCTGGCGCTGCTCAAGCTCGAGATCGCCAAGCTCGAAGGCAAGAAGAGCTACTGACGGGGCGGCGCTTCCGCCGCTCTTCGATGGGCTGGCGGAAGCGCCCGCATCCCCGCGTCTCCAGGCGTTTCGGGGAAGGAACGCGCATGACCGACACTCTTCCGTCCCTGCACGAGGCGTCCCTGCACGAGGCGTCCGTACGCGGGGCATCCGCAGAAGGAGCACCCCTGCGAGACCCGTACGCACCGCCGGAAGGCAAGTCGGTGCGTTACCGGACGGATCGCGACCATGTCGATCTGGTGCCCGTGCACGTGGTCTGGGAAGTCACCCTGGCCTGCAATCTCAAGTGCCAGCACTGCGGCTCGCGGGCCGGCCGGCCCCGGCCGGACGAGCTGAACACGCAGGAAGCGCTCGACCTGATCGATCACCTGGCGGCCCTGGGCACGCGCGAGATCACCCTGATCGGCGGCGAGGCCTATTTGCGCCGAGACTGGATCGAGCTGATCCGCCGCAGCCGCCAGAACGGCATCCGCACCGCCATCCAGACCGGCGCCCGCAACCTCACCGACAAGCGGCTGGACGAGGCAGCCGAGGCCGGCCTGCAAGGCGTCGGCGTCTCGATCGACGGCCTGCCCGAGCTGCACGACCGGGTGCGCGGCGTGCCCGGCTCCTACGACCAGGCGATCAGCGCCCTGCATCGGGCCAAGGCCCGGGGCCTGGCCGTCTCGGTCAACACCCAGATCGGCGCCGAGACCGCCCAGCACCTGCCCGAACTGATGGAGCGGATCATCGCCGCGGGCGCCACCCACTGGCAGATCCAGCTGACCGTGGCCATGGGCAACGCCGTCGACAATCCCGGCCTGCTGCTCCAGCCCTACCAACTGCTCGAGGTCATGCCCCTGCTGGCCCGTCTCTATCGCGAAGGATTGGAGCGCGGCCTCCTGATGGTGGTCGGCAACAATGTCGGCTATTTCGGCCCCTACGAGCGGGTCTGGCGCGGCCTGGGCGACGACACCGACCACTGGACCGGCTGCGCCGCCGGCCAGGGCGGCATCGGCATCGAGGCCGACGGCACGATCAAGGGCTGCCCGTCCCTGGCCACCACGCTCTACGCCGCCGGCAACGTGCGCGAGATGAGCATCGAGGACATCTGGCGCTACAGCGAGAAGATGGCCTTCGGCCGCGTACGCGACGTCGAAGAGCTCTACGGCTACTGCCGCACCTGCTACTACGCCGACGTCTGCCGGGCCGGCTGCACCTGGACCTCGGAATCCCTGCTGGGCAAGCGCGGCGACAATCCCTACTGCCATCACCGTGTGCTCGACCTGGCCAGGCACGGCTGGCGCGAGCGGGTGACCAAGATCAAGGACGCCCCGCCCGACAGCTTCGCCGTCGGCGAGTTCGCCCTGGTGCGCGAACCCATCCCCGGCGCCCAGACCGTCCCCCTGCCCGTCCGCGACCCTGCCGCCGTCCACGTGCATCATCGCGAGCGCTCGGAAGCCGGCGGCGCCCTGCCCCCGCGGCTGACGGTCTGCCGCTCCTGCGACCAGTACGTCTGGCCCCACGAAACCGACTGCCCCCACTGCGCCGCCGACATCGCGCTGGTCGAACGCCAGCACGCCGAAGCGGCCGAACGCCGCCGGGCGCTGATCGAGCAGGCCCAGCGACTGCTGTCGGGGATCCGGGAAGGCGCCTGATCCCTCTCCCCTAGCGGGAGAGGGCGGTCGGGTGAGAGGTCTCTCAGAAACCAGACGCCGACTTCGCTCCTCCCCCGTGAAACGGGGGAGGTGGCGCGGCGCTATCAGCGCCGTGACGGAGGGGGCGAGACTGGGTTCGGCGCATCCCTCCGCCCGTAAAATCCCCGCGAAAGCGGGGACCCAGGTGTTTTATCGTCGAGCGCCCTGGGTCT
>NZ_QHJY01000269.1 GCF_003185805.1 Caulobacter sp. D5 | reverse complement strand
TCTCGGCGCGGATCAGCGACAACGCCAGCCGGGTGATGTCGCTGAAGTCGGCCGAGGAGAACCGCGAGCAGGCCCTGGCCGACGCTTCCCACGCGTTGAACAAGGCTCAACAGGAGCTGGAGAAGCGCCAGGTGCTGCTGTCGCGCGACCTGCTCAGCGAGGCGGCGGTCAAGCCCTATGCCGACGAGGCCGCCTACCAGCGCCAGCGCGTGGCGGCGCTGAAGGCCGGCCAGGCCTCGGACAAGGCGTTCTATGTTTCGCAGCGCGCCCAGGCCGCGCGCACGGCCGAAGACCTGCGGCGCAACCTCGTGGAGGTGGGGGCGGGGCGGTCGGCCCTGGTCGTCCGCGCGCCGATGAGCGGCCGGCTGACGGCTTTCGACCTCAAGCCCGGCCAGGCCGTGACCCTGGGCCAGAGCCTGGGCCAGGTGGACGTCGAGGACGCCTACAAGCTGCGGGCCCAGGTCGACGAATTCTATCTGCAGCGCCTGGCGGTGGGGCAGAGCGCCGAGGCCACGGTCCACGGCCGCACGGTGCAGGCCCGCGTGGCCAAGGTGTTTCCCCAGGTGACCGCCGGGCGGGTGACGGTGGAACTGGCCTTCGCCGGCGCCCAGCCCGCCGGCCTCAAGCGCGGCGAGGCCATCGACCTGCGCCTGTCGCTGGGCCAGCCGGCCAGCGCGGTGATCGCCCCGTCCGGCGCCTGGCTGAGCGAGACGGGCGGAACCTGGGTCTTCGTCCTGTCGCCCGACGGCAAGCGCGCCGAGCGGCGGGCGGTGACCATCGGCCGGCGCAATCCCGAACAGGTCGAGGTGGTGAGCGGGCTCCTGCCCGGCGAGCGGATCGTCACCGCCGGCGCCCAGGACCTGCAGAAAGCCAAGACCCTGCGACTTCGAGCGAGAGACTGACCATGATCGAACTGAAATCCCTCTCGCGCCGCTATCGGTCGGACGAGATCGAGACCACGGCCCTGCACGACGTGTCGCTGACCATCCGCCAGGGCGAGTTCGTGGCCATCATGGGTCCGTCCGGCTGTGGCAAGTCGACCTTGCTCAACATCCTGGGCACGATCGACCGGCCGACCGAGGGACGCTACCTGTTCGACGGCGAGGACCTGACGGCCAGCAGCGAGGCGGCCCTGGCCCAGCATCGCGCCCAGCGGCTGGGCTTCATCTTCCAGAGCTTCAACCTGGTCGATGACTTGACCATCGCCGAGAACATCGAGCTTGGCCTGCTCTACCGGAAAGGCCGTCAGGGCTCGCGCCGGGCGCTGGTCGAGGCGGCGATGGACCGGGTGGGCGTGGGGCACCGGGCGCGGCACTTCCCGCACCAGCTGTCGGGCGGCCAGCAGCAGCGGGCGGCGATCGCCCGCGCCATCGTCGGCGAGCCCAGCCTGATCCTGGCCGACGAGCCGACCGGCAATCTCGACACCGAGAACGGGGCCCAGGTGATGGAGATCCTCAAGGGCCTGAACGCGGCCGGGGCGACCATCGTCATGGTCACCCACTCGCCCAGCCACGCCGACCAGGCAGGCCGCCGCATCGACATCCTCGACGGGCGGCTGGTGGCCTCCGTCGCCCAGGCGATCTGAGGAGGCGGGGCGTGCTGCGTTCGATCCTGGTCGCCTTCTGGCGCTCGTTCACCCGGCGGCCGCTGGATGCGGCGCTGAACCTTTTGGGCCTCAGCCTGGGCGTGGCGACGTTCCTGACGCTGAGCCTGCTCTATCGCTTCGAGACCAGCTACGAGCGCTGGACGCCCGAGCGCGGCAAGATCTACGCGGGCGGCGTGGCCTACAACATCCCCGGCTTCACCCACGCCACGCGGGTGGGGGCGATGGGCGGTCTGCTGGAGGAGATGAAGGCCGACTATCCCGACGTGCGGGGCGTGCGCGACTGGCCCCAACTGGTCACCGTGCACAGGGGCGCGGCGGCTACGGCCGAACAGATGGAGCTGGTCGATCCCGAGTTCCTGGACTTCTTCCAGGTTCCGCTGCTGGCCGGCGACGCGCGCACGGCCCTGGCCGATCCGGGCAAGGTGGTGATCTCCGAGGACCTGGCCCGCAAGTATTTCGGCACGAGCGACGTGGTCGGGCGGACGCTGGAGGTCACCGAGACCGAGGGGCGGGCGACCTACGCGATCAGCGCGGTGTCCAAGGCCCTGCCCAAGAACAGCGAGCTGAAGCTCGACATGCTGCGCCTGCTGACGCCGACGCGGACGGCCAAGGAGGAGAGCTGGCATCACTGGGGCTCGATCCAGCTGCAGACCTATTACAAGTTCGACCGGCCCGAGCAGGCGCGCGCCCTGGAGGCGCAGTTGCCGGCCTTCGTCGACCGGCGGGTCGGAAAGACCTTCGGCGACGTCGTTCCGCACGAGATGCTGAGCCTGAAGTTCGTGCCGCTGCGCGACGTGCACCTGCTGGACGCCAAGCAGCGGGCGGCGGTCGACACCCTGGGCGTGGTCGGGATCGTGGCCCTGGCCCTGGCCCTGATCAACTATGTGAACCTGGCGACCGCGCGGGCGGGCCTGCGGGCCAGGGAAGTGGCCGTGCGCAAGACGCTGGGCGCGGGACCCGGGACGCTGCGGACCCAGTTCCTGGGCGAGGCGGCGGTGACGATCGCCCTGGCGTTCCTGATCGGCCTGGCGGTGGTGGAGCTGGCCCTGCCGCTGATCAACGCGGCCGGCGGCCTGTCGCTGGGCCTCGACTATCGGAGAGACGGCGCCTGGGTGGCGGGCGTGTTCGGCGTGGTGCTGGCGGCGGGCCTGCTGGCGGCGGTCTATCCGGCCTTCATGCTGGCGGCGTTCAAGCCGGCCCAGGTGCTGGCCTCGAGCCGCGCGCCCAGCGGCGGCCGGTTCGGCGCGCGACTGCGCGAGGCGCTGGTGGTCTGCCAGTTCGCCGCGGTGGTGGCCGCCTTCGTGCTGATGCTGGGGTTCCTGGGCCAGATCCGGCACATGCAGGACGCCGACTTCGGCTATCGCCGCGACGGACTCTTTCTGGTCACCGCGACGCGCGGGGTGGGCGTCACGCCCGAGCAGCGCAACGCCTATTGGGAAGCGGTCAGGCGCATCCCCGGCGTGATCGCGGTGACGGCCAGCAGCAACGCCCCGGCCGACGACAGCTTCAACAGCAACTCGACCGCCACGCGCCTGGACCGGGCCGCGCGGCCGGGCCTGTCGCCGACCCTGAACGTGTCGTCGATCGGTCCGGACTATTTCCAGGCGCTGGGCGGCAGGCTGATCGTCGGACGGCTGCTGGACCAGCAGCACGGCGGCGACGAGCAGTACGATCCCAAGGCCACGCCCGACACCGTGACCAACGTGGTGATCAGCCGCGCGACCGTGAAGCTGATGGAATACGCCTCGCCGGAGGAGGCGCTGGACAAGCTGATGGACTTCAGCGGCCGCAAGGTGCGCATCGTCGGCGTGGTCGAGGACATGCGCTTCTACAGCCCGATGGAGAAGGTGCCGGCCAAGATCTACTTCTTCAGCGGTCTTCCGGCCTGGTGGCCCGCGGACTGGCCGATCACCATGGTCCGCTATTCGGGCATGGACGACGCGGCGATGCGGACGCGGCTGGAGACGGCCTGGCGGCAGGCCGCGCCGAGCACGCCGTTCGAGGGCAAGACGGCGCTGGCCAATCTCGACCGCTACTACAAGCCGCAGCGCGATCGCTCCAACCTGTTCAGCCTGGGGGCCGCGGCGGGGGCGGGGATCGGCTGCATCGGCCTCTACGGCCTGGCGGCGTTCAACACCTCGCGGCGGGCGCGGGAGGTGGGGCTGCGCAAGGTGCTGGGGGCGTCGAGCCCGCAGGTGGCGCGGCTGCTGATCGGCCAGTTCCTGCGGCCGATCCTGATCGCCTGCCTGATCGCCTGGCCCTTGGCCTTTTGGGCGCTGCGGCGCTGGCTGTCGCAGTTCGACGACCCCGTGGGCATTGGGCCTGGGATCTTCCTGGCCGGCGCGGCGGCGGCGCTGGCGGTGGGCCTGGCGACCGTCGGCGGGCTGGGCTGGGCGGCGGCCGCGACCTCGCCCGGCAAGGCGCTGCGCAGCGAGTAAATGGGGCGCACGGTCAGGTGGAGGGCGTCTGAGCGCTCTCCCTCAGGCTTCGTTGCCTTTGATCGCAAAGGCTTTTCGCCGGGGAGGGCGCCTGCGCGGCAGGCAGTTGACTGGCCGGTCCCGGGCTTGCAGAGCTAGCCGTTGACGAGGCGCGCACCGACAGCAAAGAAGCGCGCCATCAAGGGCGGGCAGGGGCGATCGGTGTGAAGGACGAGGGCTGGCGCGGGCTGGTGCGCCGCATCACGCGCATCACGCGCGACCCCGCCGGCGCGGAAGACGTGGTCCAGTCGGCCATGCTGCGGATGCTGGAATACCGGCGGGCCAACGCGCTGCACAACCCCGAGGCCTTCGTCGCCCGGGCGGCGGTGAACCTGGCCATCGACGAGCGGCGCCAGAAGGCGCGGCGGCCCGAGGAGGGCCTGGATTTCGTCGAGAACGCCCTGGCCGACGCCAATCCGCTGCAGGACGAGGTCTTGCGGGCGCGCGAGCGCCTGGCGCGGCTGAAACTGGGCCTGGCGCGCCTCAGTCCGCGAACACGCGAAGTCTTTTTGCTTCACCGACTGGAGGGGCTGAAGTATCGGGAGATCGCAGAGCGCCTCGGGATCACCGTCAGCGCCGTGGAAAAGCACGTGGCCAAGGCGGCCCTGTTCCTGACCGGATGGACCGAGAAGTGGTGAGCCCAGCGCGCGATCTCGACGCTGTACGCAAGGAGGCGGCCGACTGGCTGGCCCGCCTGCGCAGCGACGCGCGCGGCCCGGCCGACGAGGCCGAGTTCAAGCTCTGGCTGAGCCGTTCCGAGGATCACCGCTCCAGCTTCGACGCCCTGACGGCGACCTGGGAACTGGCCGGCGCCCTCAAGCACGATCCCGAGATCGCCGCCTCCACCCGCCGTCGTGCGCCGTCGATGGCGCGCCGCGCGGTGCTGGCGGGGGTGGGCGTCGGCGCGGTGGGCATAGGCTGGCTGGCCCTGGCGCCGGAGGTCTACGCCACCGGCATCGGCGAGACCCGCACCCTGCATCTCGACGACGGCACCTCGATCCTGCTCGACGCCGACAGCCGCATCCGGGTCCACCTGGAAGGCCGCAAGCGCAAGGCGACCCTGGAGCGCGGGCGGGCCTTCTTCCGCGCGGCGACCGATCCGGTGAAGCCGTTCGTGGTCACCGCCGAGGGCCGCGAGATCGTCGGCGAGGGCGGCGACGCCTTCGACGTGTCGCTGAACGAATCCGCCGTGGCCGTGACGGCGGTCGAGGGGCATGTGCTGGTGATGGACGCCGGCCAGCCCTCCAGCCGCCTGACCGCCGCCGCGGGCCAGCGGATCGTCATGGCCGGGGAGGCCGCGCCGCGCCGCGAGACCGCCGACGTCCAGGCCGCCACGGCCTGGCGCTTCGGCCAGGCGGTGTTCGACGACCAGACCCTGGCCGCCGCCATCGCCGAGATGAACCGCTACAGCCGTCGCCGCATCGTGCTCTCGGAGCCGGGCCTCGAGGAGCTGCGGATCAGCGGCGTCTACAAGGCCGGCGACAACGAGGCCTTCGCCCGTTCGGTGGCGACCCTGCTCGACCTGAAGGTCCACACCAGCGCCGGCGGATTGCTGATCGAGCCGCGCGGCGGGGCATGAACGCGTCGTTTCGCGGCCCCGAAAAAAGTTGCTGAGGAAAAATCGACCGCCGTCGTCAGGCCTCTAGAGCCCGAAAATGTCGGGCTGAGAGGGGACTAGATTTTCATGACGATGGGGAACGACGGCCGGCTGCGCCGGATGCTGGCCGGATCGGCGGCCGTGGGCGTGCTGCTGGCGGCAGTGGCCGCTTTTGGCCAGGCCGTGGCCGTGGACGTGCAGGCTCAGCCGCTGGACAAGGCGTTGCGCGAGCTGGGTAAGGAAACCGGGACCAACATCCTGTTCTCGCCCAAGGCCGTGGCCGGGCGTCGCGCCGGCGCCGTGGTTGGCCGCTACACCCCGATCGAAGCAGCCCGTCGCATGGCCGGCTCGGCCGGCTTGGAAGTGGTCGAGGATGGTTCGGGCGCGCTGATCGTGCGCCAGCCGGGCGCAGCCCCGGTCGCCACCGTCCAGCCGGCCTCGTTCGAAGCCGTAGATCAAGGCCCTGCTGTCCAGGTTGAAGAGGTCGTGGTGACCGGCTCGCGCTTGCGTCGCACCACCTTCGACAGCCCCTCGCCGGTGGTCGACATCGAGCGCGAAGAGCTGCTGGAAAGCGGCTACACCGACCTGGCCGAAGCCCTGACCGACCTGCCGGGCGTCGACATCGGCGTCAACCTGTCGACCAGCCAGTCGGCGGTGCAGGACAACGGCCTGTCGACCGTCAGCCTGCGCTCGCTGGGTCAGAACCGCACCCTGACCCTGATCGACGGCCACCGCACGGTGTCCAACGCCGGCAACAAGAACGCCGTCAGCCTGAGCTCCATCCCGGAGTTCTTCGTCGACCGCGTCGAGATCAGCACCGGCGGCGCCTCGGCCGTCTACGGCTCGGACGCCATCTCGGGCGTCGTCAACATCATCACCACCAGCAAGATGGACGGCGTGAAGGCCCGGGCCGTGGCCGGCGTCACCGACGACGGCGGCGGCAGCTCGCTCGAATACTCGGCGGTCGCCGGCAAGCGCTTCTTCGACGACAAGCTGTTCGTCATGGTCGGCGGCACCTACGAGAAGCAGGACGCCCTGAACGCGACGGACCGCGACTGGGCGACCCAGTCGGTGGTCTACGACCCCGACACCAACACCGTCTCGGGGCCGGACCTGTCGACCTACACCCCGGGCGGGCGCTTCCGCAGCAGCAGCTTCTATTATGACGAAGGCGGCCTGCAGAAGAACTTCGTCACCGCGGTGAACGGCTACGAGACCCGCACCAACGGCACCCTGATCACCCCGGCCAAGCGCTCGTCGGCGGCGGCCAAGATCACCTACGACGTCACCTCCGACATCAAGATCTGGGGCCAGTTCCAGGCCTCGCGCGTGACCACCAACTCGGTGCGCGAGCCCTACGCCCTGAGCAGCTCGACCACCTACGGCGTCAACGACGAGTACACGATCGGCAACATCGCCCGGGCCAACCCGTACGTGCCGTCGGCGATCTATTCGTCCTCGACCTCGTCGATCAGCTTCCGCCGTCGCATGACCGAGGTCGGCGAGCTGGAGATCTACAACCGCCGCACCACGCTGCGCGGCTGGGCCGGCGCAGAAGGCAAGGCGTTCGGCGACTGGGACTGGGCCGTGACCTACGGCTACGGCGAGTTCGACGGCTATCAGCTGCGCAAGAACGGCCTGAACATGGCCAATGTGAAGAACGCGCTGAACTCCGAGCTCAACACCACCACCGGCCAGATCCAGTGCAAGGACGCCACGGCCCGCGCCAACGGCTGCGTGCCGCTGAACCTGTTCGGCATCGGCTCGATCAGCAAGGAAGCGGCCGACTACATCCGCGCCGACGTCTGGTATCGCCCGCAGAACCGCCAGGACACGGTCGAAGGCTACATGACCGGCGAGCTGTTCCAGCTGCCGGCCGGCCCGGTCGAGACCGCGTTCGGTTTCGAGCTGCGTCGCGACAAGACCCGCACCACCACCGACGAACTGACCCAGAACGGCCTGACCAACTTCGCCTACATCCCCGAATACACCGGGGTGGTGAAGGCCAAGGAAGCCTTTGTGGAAGCTTCGGTGCCGCTGGTGAAGGACCTGCCGCTGATCAAGCGCCTGGAAGTCGACGGCGCCGTGCGCGTCGCCCACTACAATCTGGAGAACGTCGGCACGACGGTCAGCTATCGCGGCGGCCTGCAGTGGGCGCCGGTCTCGGGCCTGCGCTTCCGCACCGCCTGGAGCCGGGCCCAGCGCGCGCCCGACACCACCGAGCTCTATTCGCCGCCCCGCGACGACTATGACTCGGTCGCCGACCCCTGCAGCGGCGTGACCGCCTCCACGACCGGCACGGTGGCCCAGAACTGCCGCGCCAACCCCGGCATCGCCGCGGCCATCGCGGCCGAGGGTGTGTTCACCTCGGAAGTCACCAGCGTCAACTCGCCCAACGGCGGCAACATCGACCTGAAGGAAGAGACCGCCGACACCCTGACGGTCGGCTTCGTGTTCCAGCCGACGTTCCTGCGCGGCTTCAACCTGAGCGTCGACTACTACGACATCAAGGTGGCCGACGCGATCTCGTCGCTGTCGAACAGCCAGCTGCTGGCCGAGTGCTATCAATCGACCAGCGGCACGGACAACCGCTTCTGCAACGTCATCAGCCGTGACGCCGAGGGCCAGATCTCCAAGATCCTGAACCTCGCGGAAAACCTGGACGACCTGCGCGCCAGCGGCGTCGACGTGGCCCTGCGCTATCGCTTCGACCTGGATCGCTGGAGCGTGCCGGGCGACTTCACCTTCCGCGCCAACTACAGCCGGCGCCTGAAGCTGGAGAGCCGCTACCAGGGCGTCGACGGCACGACCGTCAACGACGACCTGGGCGAAGTCGGCACCTCGAAGCACGAGGGCATGGCGAGCCTGGCCTGGCGCGGCCGCCACTGGAACCTGCAGTGGACGACCAACTACATCGGCAAGGCCGTTGACGACAACGACCTGGCGGCCGCCTTCGCGGAAGCCGGCGTGACCGATCCGATGTACCTGAACGTCGACGCCTTCTGGCGCCACGACGTGTCGGTGAAGTTCTTCCCGGATCCGAAGAACAAGGACCTGCGCGTGTTCGGCACGATCAAGAACGTGTTCGACAACCAGGGTCCGTTCCTGCCCAGCGGCACGGTTTCGGGCAACGACTACAACTACAGCGCCGTCTACGGCGTGACCGGCCGGGCCTACACCCTGGGCCTGCAGGTCGCGTTCTAAGCGCGACGCCTTCCTCGCCGGCGCCCTTCGGGGCGCCGGCGATTTCATTTCCGGAGCTTTTCGATGTTTCGTTTCCGCCTGGCGGCCCTGGCCGCCGGAAGCCTGCTCGCGTTCGCCGCCTCGCAGGGCCTGGCCGCGCCGCGCGTGATGACCGCCACGGACCTCGTGGGTCTCGAGAAGCTCTCCGATCCCAAGGTCTCGCCCGACGGGCGGTTCGTGCTCTATTCGGTCGGCCGCGTCGACTGGAAGGCCAACGCCGTGCAGGACGACCTGTGGCGCGTGGGCCTGGACGGTTCGGATCCCCGGCGGATGGTCGAGGGACCGGCCTCGGGCGCGGCCTGGGCGCCGGACGGCAAGCGCTTCGCCTTCACCGCCAAGCGCGACGGCGACAGCGGCCGGCAGATCTATCTGTCGCCGATCGACGGCGGCGAGCCGCGCCGGGTCGGCAAGCTGCGCACCAGCCCGTCGGACCTGCGCTGGTCGCCGGACGGCTCGGCGATCTACTTCCTGGCCGACGCGCCCGATCCCAAGCCCGTGGCCAAGCGCAAGCGCGAGAAGGACGACATGGTCGCCTTCGAGACGCCGCAGGTGCGCGGCCGGCTGTGGCGGGTGACCTTGGCCGACGGCAAGGCCGAGCCGGTGGTCGAGGGCGACTTCGAGGTCGAGGCCTACGACCTGTCGGTCGACGGCAAGACCATCCTCTATCGCCGCGCGCCCTCGCACCTGCTGGACGACAATCCCAAATCCGAGCTGTGGGTGAAGACGGGGCAGGGGCCTGATCGCCGCCTGACCGACAACGATTTCCAGGAAAGCACGCCGCGCCTGTCGCCCGACGGCCGCTCGGTTCTGTTCCTGGCCACGGCGGAGAACGGCCGCTACGGCACGGTCAATCCGAACCTGTTCGTCGCGCCGCTGGCCGGCGGGGCGCCGCGCGAGCTGGCCCACGGCCTGCCCTACGAGATCGAGGATGCGGCCTGGTCGGCCGACGGCCGCGAGATCTACATCACCGCCACCACCGGCGTGCGGCGCGAGCTGTTCGCGGTGGACGTCAAGAGCGAGGCCGTGCGGCCGCTGGCGCGCGGCGACCATGCCGCCGGCGACGTCACCCAGACCCGCGACGGCAGGACCGTGGTCTATTTCAAGGCCTCGGCGACCTCGCCGGGCGAGGTGTTCCGCATCGATCCGGCGCGGCCGGCCCCGGTGCAGGTGACCCACCTGAACGACGACATCGCGCAGCGCTTCCGCCTGCCGCGCCAGGAGGCGATCCAGTGGACCGCGCCCGACGGCCAGGCGCTGGAGGGGCTGGTCACCTATCCGCTCGACTACCAGCCGGGCAAACGCTACCCGCTGATCGTGCAGAGCCACGGCGGGCCGCGCTCGTCGGACGTGTTCAACATCTTCGCCTACGGCCGCTTCAACCCGCTGCTGGCGGCCAAGGGGGTGATGACCCTGAGCGTCAACTACCGGGGCGGCACCGGCTATGGCGACGAATTCCTGCAAGGGATGAACGCCGGCTATTTCCGCCATGCGGACAAGGACGTGCTGTCGGGCGTCGACAACCTGGTGGCCAAGGGCCTGGCCGATCCCGACCGCCTGGGCGTGATGGGCTGGAGCGCCGGCGGCCACATGACCAACCGCCTGATCACCGTCACCGACCGCTTCAAGGCCGCGGCCTCGGGTGCGGGGGCGGTGGACTGGCCGTCGATGTACCTGACCTCGGACAACCGCTGGCAGCGCACCGAGTGGTTCGTGACGCCGCCTTACGGCTCGACCGCGCGACGGGATCTGTACACGGACAATTCGCCGCTCAGCCAGCTGGACAAGGTCAAGACCCCGACCCTGATCCTGGCTGGCGCCGAGGACGAGCGGGTGCCGTGGACCCAGTCGGTGATGCTGAACCGGGCGCTGCGGGCCCTGGGCGTCGAGAGCGAGCTCTACCTGGCCCCGCGCGAGCCGCATAACTTCCGCGAGTTGCGCCACCGCCTGTTCCAGGTGAATGTGCAGATGGACTGGTTCAGCAAGCGCGTGCTGGGGCAGGACTACGTCTGGAGCCTGCCGCCCGGCGGCGAGGGCGAAGAGGCCGGCGAGCCCTGAAATGGAAACGGCGGGGGTGGAAGCCCCCGCCGTTCTTCTTTTTAGCGACGCACCCGCAGGGTGACGCCGAAGGTGCGCGGATCGCCCAGGGTGCCGGTGACGGCGCCGGTGTTCCCCGCGCCCAGCGACAGGTAGTAGAGCTTGTCGAAGACGTTGCGGCCCCAGACCTGCAGGTCCCAGCGGCCGTCTTCCGAGCTGATGCCCGCGCGCAGGTTCAGCAGGGTGTAGCCCTTGATCTTCGAATATTCGGAGTCCGCGGCGGTGGTGTAGTAGGACGAGCGATAGCTGGCGTCGTAGCCGGCATAGCCTTCCAACGCGGCGCCGCGCCAGGTCCCGGCGGCCCGGCGGTATTCGCCGCCCGTCGAGGCGGCCCACAGCGACACGCCCGGCAGGCGCCGGCCGGAAAGGTCGCAATAGGTCGTCAGGTGGAGCTCGATCGGGCAGGCGGCCCGCTCGTAGCTCGTATAGCTGGCGTCGTTGTAGGTGGTCGAACCGTAGAGGGTCAGGCCCTCGATCGGCGCGGCCCGAACGTCCAGCTCGACGCCCCGGCTGCGCACGCTGCCGGCGTTGGTCAGGTAGCTGACGTTGTTGATCAGGTTGATCGAGGTCGTCTGGTAGCCTTCGTCCTCGGTCCAGAACAGGGCGAGGTTGGCGGTCAGGCGACGGTCCAGCCAGGTGCTCTTCAGGCCGGCTTCGTAGCTGTCGATGGTCTCCGGATCGATGACCGGATCGACGGCGTTGGCGCCGGAGGTGTTGATGTTCGACAGGTTCAGGCCGCCGGCCTTGTAGCCCCGGGCGTAGGTCGCATAGACCAGCGGGCCGCCGTCGAAGGTGTAGGCCAGGGTGACATTGCCGGTCAGGCTGTCGCCCGAGGTCTCGGACGAGAAGCTGTTGGCCGCGCCGAAGCGGGCGCGCAGGGCGATCGCCGTGGCCTGGTCGGCGGCGCTGAGGCCCGACAGGTCGGCGCCCCAGGCGGTCTGGTCGAACCAGCCGGTCATCTTCTCGTAGGTGTAGCGCAGGCCGCCGGTGACATCGAAGCGGTCGGTGACGTGCCAGGTGCCCTGGGCGAAGGCTGCTGCGCTGTTGGTCTCGGGGCTGGAGTGGCTGACGATCGAATAGTTGTTCAGCGCCGCGGCGCGGACGGTCGCGGAGGCGGCGGCCGGCGCCAGGAACCAGTCGGCGGCCTGCGGGCCGTAGTAGGTGACGGCCTTGGCTTCGAGATCCTGCCAGAAGTAGTAGAGGCCGGCCACGTAGTCGACCTTGCGGTCGCCTTCCGAGCGGATGCGCAGTTCCTGGCTGAACTGCTGCTGGTCGTTGTCCTGGTGGGCGTCGAGCAGGGCCGAGGCGGTGGTGCCGTCGCCGTCGTTGTGCGGCCGCCAGTGCCAGGCGCGGTAGCCGGTGACCGAGGTGACGGTGGCGCCGTCGAGGCTGTAGTCGACGATGGCCGAGACGCCGCCGTGGGTCTCGAAATAGCTGTTCTTGGTGTTGACCGTGACGAGGCGCGCTTCGGGATCGATGGCCGGCGGCGTGTAGCCGACGCGGGCGGAGCGGGCGAGGAAGCCGTTCGGGTAGGCCGTGCCGTCGTCGGCGTAGTTGGTGAAGAGGCCGGTCAGCACGCTGGCGGCGGTGTTGGAGTATTGCTGGCCGTAGTCGCCCGACAGCTTGATCTTCAGCTTCTCGTTCGGGGTCAGCAGGAACTGAACGCGGCCGCCGAAGTCGTGATAATCCTGGGTCTTGGACCCGTCATAGACATTGGTCATGTAGCCGTCGCGCTGGGTGTTGGCGAGGGCGACGCGGAAGGCCAGCTTGTCGTCGACGATCGGACCGGCGACGGCCAGGTGAGCCTGGAAGTAGTTGTAGTTGCCGCCGGTGACGTCGGCCGCGAACTCGGGCGTGAACTTCGGCTCCTTGGTGGCGATCACGAGCGCGCCGGCCGAGGTGTTCTTGCCGAACAGCGTGCCCTGCGGGCCGCGCAGCACCTGCACGGAGTCGAGGTCGGCCAGATCGAACACCGCCTGGCCCGGACGGCCCAGATAGACCTGGTCGAGATAGACGCCGACCGCCGACTGGAGGCCGTCGTTATAGACCGAGACGTTGTTGCCCAGGCCGCGGATGTTGATGCTGGTGTTGCGCGGGTTGGTGACGCTGACGCTGAGGCTGGGCGACAGCTGCTGCAGGTCGCGGAGGTTGTAGGCGCGGGCCTTTTCCAGTTGCGCGCCGCCGAAGGCGGAGACGGCGACCGGCACGGTCTGGGCGTCTTCCTCGCGGCGGCGGGCGGTGACGACCACCGAGTCCAGGCCGACGGCGTCGTCAGGCGCCGCCGCGGGCTCTGCGGGCGTCTCGGCGGCGAAGGCGGGCGCGCCGGCCATCAGGGCCGCGCAGGACGCGGCGGCCAAGGCCAGGCGACGCAGGGTCACGCCGTGGTTGTGGTCGAGGCGAGTATTCGCCTGGCGGAGAGAATGTTGCGCGCCCGACATGTTGTGGAGCCCCCATAAACAGCAAGAACAACCGCAGAAGAACGACGGTCCTTGACGCCTCGGCGGGCCCTTCGCCGATGCGTCGTCGTTGCGGTGCGGAGGGAGCTTTAAATCCCAACTACTCCGATCGGCATTACAGAAATTCTCAACGGTGCGTTTCGAAATTGTCGTAAGCGCCTCCGGGCGGGGAGGCCTTAGGGGAAAGGGAAAGCTGAGGGAAAGCGTCATGAAGACCTATCGAACCACCCTGCGCGGACGGCTGCTGGCCGGCGCCATGATCGCCGCGACCTGCCTTGCGGGCGGCCTCGCCAACGCCGCCGAACCGACGGCTCCGGCCGCGACGCGCAGCGTCGAGAAGCGGCCGAACTTCTTGATCATCGTCGCCGACGACTTGGGCTATTCTGATCTGGGTGCGTTCGGCGGCGAGATCGAGACGCCCAACCTCGACGCCCTGGCCAAGGCCGGGGTGCGCCTGTCGGGCTTCCACACCGCCGCCACCTGCTCGCCGACCCGCTCGATGCTGCTGACCGGCTCGGACAACCACCAGGTCGGTCTGGGCTCGATGGCCGAGATCCTGACCCCCGGCCAGAAGGGCCAGCCGGGCTACGAGGGCTATCTCAACGACCGCTCGGTGACCGTGGCCGAGCTGCTGCGCGACGCTGGCTATCGCACGGTGATGGCCGGCAAATGGCACCTGGGTCTCACCGACGACCAGTCGCCGACCGCGCGCGGTTTCGAGCGCTCCTACGCCCTGCTGCAAGGCCTGCAGAACCACTATGGCGAGGACCAGAACGAGGCCTATGCGGCCGCCGGCGCGGCCTCGACCTTCCGCGAGGACGGCAAGGTCGTGACCTATCCCAAGGGCGTCTATTCGGCCGACTTCTACGGCGACCGCATGGCCCAGTACGTCCGCGACGGCGCCAAGGACGGCCGGCCGTTCTTCGGCTACCTGACCTTCACCGAGCCGCACTGGCCGCTGCAGGCCCCGCCCGAGACCATCGCCAAGTACAAGGGCCGCTACGACGCCGGCTACGAGGCCCTGCGCGAGCAGCGGCTGGCCAGGCTGAAGGCGCTGGGCCTGGTGGCCAAGGACGCCAAGCCGCATCCGTTCGTCGACGTGCCGGCCTGGAGCTCGCTCACGCCCGAGCAGCAGAAGGTCGAGGCGCGGAAGATGGAGATCTACGCGGCCATGGTCGACCGGCTCGACCAGAACGTCGGCAAGGTGGTGGCGGCCCTGAAGGAGACGGGCCAGTACGACAACACCGTCATCGTCTTCCTGTCGGACAACGGCGCCGAGGGCAGCCGCATCGACACCGTGCGGGCGGTCTTCGATCCGGCCAAGCTGGCGGCGCTGAAAGTCGACAACAGCTTCGACAACCTGGGCCGCGGCAGCTCGCACGTCGGCTACGGCCCCGGCTGGGCCCAGGCGGCGACCTCGCCGACGCGGCTGGTGAAGGGCTATTCGACCGAGGGCGGCATCCACACGCCGGCCATCGTCGAGGGGCCGGGCGTCAAGGGCGCGGGCCGTATCGTCGACTCCCTGGCCCACGTCACCGACGTCGAGGCCACGGTGCTGGAACTGGCGGGCGTCAAGCGTCCGGAGACCTATCGCGGTCGCCCCGTCGCCCCGGCCATCGGCCATTCGTGGGTCCAGGCCCTGGCCAGCCCCGACGCCTCGGTGCGCGGCCCGCAGGACACCGTGGCCTGGGAGCTGTTCTTCCGCCGGGCCGTGCGGCGCGGCGACTGGAAGGCGGTCTACCTGCCCACCGCCCCGGGCGGGGCTGCCTATTCGCGAGAAGCCGTGCTGCCGGCCAACTGGCAGCTCTTCAACCTGAAGAGCGACCCGGCCGAGGCCGTCGACCTGGCCGCCAGCCAGCCCGACAAGCTGAAGGAGCTGGTCGAGGCCTGGAACCGCTACGCCGCCGACAACGGCGTGGTGCTGCCGCCGGC
>NZ_QHJY01000268.1 GCF_003185805.1 Caulobacter sp. D5 | reverse complement strand
CCGCCTGGGCCGGCGCTTCACGGTCACGGCCGAACCCGGCTGGCCGAACGACCGCATCGAGGTCTCCGCGTCATGAGCAGCCCCTGTCCGATCTGCCGCAAGCCGGCGACGCCGGAGGCCCGGCCCTTCTGCTCCAAGCGCTGCGCGGACGTCGATCTTCAGCGCTGGCTGTCGGACCGCTACGTGGTTCCCGGCGCCCAGGACGACGAGGAAAACCCGCTGTCCACAGACTTCGACAATTAGTCGAAAAGGGCGCTGGACAAGCCGGGCGGGCTCTCCTATAGACCCGGCTCCTCGCCGCAGGGCGAGGCCGGGGCGGCCTAAACCGCTTCGAAGGTCCAAGGGCCTGGGTAGCTCAGTTGGTAGAGCAGCGGATTGAAAATCCGCGTGTCGCTGGTTCGATTCCGGCCCCAGGCACCACCTTCTTTTTCCTCACAGTTCAGCAGGTTGCGCAGGTCCCGGATCGTCGCTTGGAAAAGCGCGTCCTCTGCGCTTGCGGGCAAGCGTCATGACTCTGGAGCATTCTTGGGGCGGGCAGGGCTATAGCTGGCGCCGATCGCGCGGTCGTTCGAGGGTGTGGCTGCGCGTATCCGTTTGGATACGGAATCCTTGACAGATTTGTATCCGTATGGATACTTGCGGCATGATCGAGGTTCGCCAGACCGTCGAGTTCAGCGCCTGGACCGAAGCCCTGCGCGACCCGATCGCCAGGCGACAGGTCGCCGCCCGCGTGGCGCGTCTCGGTTACGGCCATTTCGGCGACGCCAGGGCGGTTGGCGACGGCGTTAGCGAACTGAGGATCCATACGGGTCCTGGCTATCGCCTTTACTTCGTCCGCCAGGGGCGACGTGGTGATCGTGATGCTGGCCGGCGGCGACAAGTCGACCCAGGACCGGGATATCGCCAAGGCCAAGGAACTCGCACGAGGGCTTCCCCCGCCCGGATGAGCAAAGGGGGGGGGCGGTCGCCGCCGCCTTTAACGGAGATGATGACCATGACCCAGAAGATCACGCCCACGGAGACCGTCCCGTTCGACGCCGCGCGGCTGCTGGATCGGCCGGAGGATGTCGCGTTCTTCGTGGCGGACGCGATGGAGACCGGCGATGCGGCCTATATCCAGCACGCCCTGGGCGTCGCCGCCCGGGCGCTTGGGATGGCCGAGGTGGCCGAGAAGGCCGGCCTGGGCCGCGAGAGCCTCTACAAGGCTCTGAAGGAGGACGCCAACCCGCGCTTCGAGACCGTGTTGAAGGTGATGCAGGCGCTGGGTCTGCAGTTGACGGTGCGGATGGGGGAGCCGGCGGAAGCGGCTTAGCGGGCCTGGGTCCGACTTCGCGTGCGTTTGCCCGCTTTCCCTTAAGTCGCCCCGCCGACGGATTCTTGTCCGGTGAGGACATCTGGCAGCGCCGCCAGGGATTCTGAGGCGCCTCCTTCCGAGGTTGTCTGACCAGCTTCCGGGCAGTCGCCGGGAGATCGCTGTTTTGTCGGCATGCTGCGATGCGGCGCCAATATTCCCTTTGTTAGGGAAAAACCGCCTTGAATTCCTGATTTGCCTTTTGTGCAGTGCAGCAATAACCGGTTTCGAGCGCTGACTGTCGTAAATTTATGCCCTGGACGCCCCCTTGACGGTGCGAAAAGGGGTTGCCAAAGGACCCATGCCGCAATTCTAACATTGCGGTAAGACCAGAGCCTCGAAAGGGGCCGCGGTCACTCGCGCTTCGAAACGATCCTTCTGGGCGGGCATGAGCCTTCCAAGCGGGGCGTAACGGGTCGAGCGCAGCGAAGCGGGTCTGCCCAACATCCGAGAGATCGGGTGGGAAAGCGGGCTTTTCAAGTTAGGGTGGAGACGCTCTCGCGCGACGACCCTCGGTCCAAACGTGCTAGACCAATCAGGAACTGGCGACAGATGCTCGACATTAAACGGAAGACCCCCCTCATCGCTCTCGTTGGCGCCGTGGCGCTGATGGCGAGCGCCCCGGCCTTCGCTCAGGACGCCGCCGCGCCTGCGCCGGCCGCCGCCGAAGCCGCCGCCCCGGCCGCGACCCCGGCCGCAACCCCGGCTCCCGCCGCCGACGCCGCTCCGGCCGAGGAAAACGCCGGTGAAGCCGCGACCGAAAAGATGAAGTCGCACTCGCTGACCCCGGTCGGCATGTTCCTCGCGGCCGGCATCGTCGTTAAGGTCGTGATGATCGGCCTGCTGCTGGCCTCGGTCTTCTCGTGGGTTCTGCTGATCACCAAGCTGCTCGAGTTCGGCAGCCTGAACAAGCAAACCGACCAGTTCCTGGAAGCCTTCCGCGGCGCTCGCTCGATCGCGGACATCGCCCGCATCGGCTCGTCGGAAGAATTCGAAGGCAACCCGCTGGCCGACATGGCCGCCGCGGCCGCCCAAGAAGTCGAACTGTCGCGTCAAGCCGGTCTGCAAGTCGGCGGCGAACACCGCGACTCGACGATCGCTCGCGCCACCTACGCCATCAACGCGGTGCAGGCCTCGCTGGCCAAGCGCCTGTCGGGCGGCATGGTGTTCCTGGCCTCGGTCGGTTCGGGTGGTCCGTTCATCGGTCTGTTCGGCACCGTGTACGGGATCATGACCTCGTTCATCAGCATCGCGAACACCAACACGACCAACCTCGCCGTCGTCGCGCCGGGTATCGCTGAAGCCCTGCTCGCCACCGGTATCGGTCTGTTCGCCGCTATCCCGGCGGTTATCTTCTACAACTACTTCCAGACCCGCATCTCGGCCTACGGCACGCGCTCGGAAGGTTTCGTTGCTGAACTGATGAACGCTATCTCGCGTCAGCTCGACAAGGGGGCGTAAGACCGATGGCCGCCAAACTTTCGGGTGGCGGCGGCGACAGGTTCAACGTCGAACAGAACAGCGAGATCAACGTCACGCCCTTCGTGGACGTCATGCTGGTCCTTCTGATCATCTTCATGGTGGCGGCTCCGCTGGCCTCCGTGTCGATCGAAGTGAACCTGCCGCCGGCGGTGGCGAAAGCGACCCCCAACCCGCCGAAACCGGTCTACATCTCCATCAAGGCGAACGGTCAGCTGTACATCGGCGACGACCGGACCTCGATCGACACGATGGGTGAAGACCTGACGAAGAACATCGGCAGACGCGATCCCTCCAAGGAACGCATCTTCATCCGCGCGGACGAAAAGACTCGCTACGGCTCGTTTATGGAGGTCATGAACGCCCTCCAGGACAACGGGTTCTACAGCGTGGCCCTTATCGGCCGGGATGAGAACAGCTGAGGGGTGATGCATGGCTGAACAACAAACGCCCGAGCATCGCCACTACGATCCGCTGACCTCGGAAGGTCCGCGCCGTAAGAAGGGCCTCGGCACCTTCGGCGTGGCCCTGATCATCGTCCTCGGGCTGCACGGCCTTCTGTTCGCGTACCTCGCGAAGCAGAAGTTCGAAGCGGTGCTGAAGGAGTACAGCGACGAAGCTGTGGACGTGGAGCTGCCTCCGCCTCCGCCGCCTCCGCCGCCGCCTCCTCCGCCCCCGCCGCCGCCGCCGACCAACGCTCCGCCGCCGCCTCCCGCGGTGCGGCAGCCGAGGCCG
>NZ_QHJY01000267.1 GCF_003185805.1 Caulobacter sp. D5 | reverse complement strand
TCCTTCTCCCCTTGCGGGAGAAGGTGTCGCCGAAAGGCGACGGATGAGGGGTCTCTCAGAAATTGAACGCCGCACCCCGTCGATCCGTTTTCGCGGCGGGCAGGGCTTTCGACCCCTCGCCCGACCTCCCTTCGGGAGGCCGCCCTCTCCCGCAAGGGGAGAGGGGTCACCCTTCCAGCATGATCGCCGACAGCAGCCGGCCATAGTCCTTCTGGCCGTTCAGCACCGCGCGGCGGTTGGAGAAGAAGTGGTCGCCCTCGGCGCAGGTGTCGCGGCCGATCCATTCGCGCTGCTCGATCCCGGCGGTCTCGATGCGGTCGAGCACGAAGGACGGCAGGTCGAACATCCGCTTGTCGTCGGCCTTGCCCGGCTTGAAGAACCGCTTGGAGCCGGGGCAGTCGGCCTCGAAGCGGTGCAGGAACTCCAGGCCCACTTCGTAGGAGTCCGGACCGATGCAGGGGCCGACGGCGGCGACCATGCGCTCGGGACGGGCGCCCAGCTCGACCATGGAGTCGACGGCGGCCTGCACGACGCCGTCCAGCGCCCCGCGCCAGCCGGCGTGGGCGGCGGCCACGACGCGGGCCTCGGGATCGACGATCAGCACCGGGGCGCAGTCGGCGTGCAGGGCGCCGCAGACCACGCCCGGCGTCTTGCTGACAACGGCGTCGCCCTGCGGCCGGGCGTCGCCCCACGAGCCGTCGGCGACGATGGCGATGGTCGAGTGGATCTGGAAGCAGGTGTTGAGGTCTTCGCGGTCGACGCCGAACCAGCCGGCGGCGCGGGCGCGGTTCTCGATCACGTCGGCCGGTTCGTCCTGGCTGCCGCGGCCGACGTTGAGGCTGTCGTAGAGGCCCTGCGAGACGCCGCCGTTGCGGGTGAAGAAGGCGTGGCGCAGGCCGGGCACGGTCGCCAGCAGCGACGACTGGACGGTGGGGATGTGAGCTTGCGTCATGCCTCGTCCTCGAAGAGCGGGGGGATGAGCCCCGGCGCGCTCAGGCACGCGACCTTGAAGAGATCGCCCATCTGCGCCGCTCCGGTCAGGCGATCAAGCTGTCTTGCGAGGGTGTCGGCGCGATCGGGCCGCGCGGCGGCCAGCGCCTGGGCCCGGGCCTCGATCCCGAGAGCGCGCAGGAATTGGCCCTGGGTGATCACCGGCGGGGCGTTTGCTCCCGCTTCGCGGGCGGCGTCCAGCACCGAGGGGAAGTCGGCCCAGACGGTCAGGTCGGCCTGGCCGGGATTGTCCAGCGGGCCTTCCTTCCTGTGGGCGCGCAGGGCCTGCAGGGTGTCGCCCGGCTCGGGCGTCGCGCGGCCGTAGTCGATCAGCAGCGCCGCGCCGCCCTCGCGGGCCAGGCGGTGGCCGATCTCCGAGCCCAGGGCTGCCTGGGCGGGCGAGGATTCGAGGACGGCGCCGACGGGCATGCTCCCTTCCCCCTTGATGGGGGAAGGAGTGGGGATGGGGGTGAAGGCGGTTCCGCCGACGAGGGCGGCGCGGTGTCGAGCGCCGCGGTCACCCCCACCCCCGACCCCTCCCCCATCAAGGGGGAGGGGAGAGAGCTTCTTCAGCCCGAACGCCAGTTCCCCGTCCTCGCCCAGCCCCACGACCCGTTCGGCCCAGCCCTCGGCGGTCTTCACGAACTGCTGCGCCGGCAGGCAGTCCAGAAGCTCGTTGGCGACCAGCAGCAGCGGCGCGTTGGCCGGAACCTCCTCCAGCCGGCCGGCCCAGCGCACCGACACCCCGGCCAGTTTCGCCTCCTGGGCCGCGCGCAGCACCGGCGAGACCTCGATCAGCCACAGGTCGGCGGCCTCCAGGAACGGCGGCAACAGGCGGGCGGCGCGCAGGATGTCGCTCATCAGCGTCCCGTCGCCGGGACCCATCTCGACCAGGCGGAACGGCGCGGGGCGGCCCAGGCGGTCCCAGGTCTCCAGCAGCCACAGCCCGACCAGCTCGCCGAACATCTGGCTGACGCCGGGGGCGGTGACGAAGTCGCCTTCCACACCCAGGGCGGGCCGGTTGGCGTAGTAGCCGTCGCGGGGGTCGTGCAGGCAGCGGGTGAAGTATTCGGGAACGCTGATCGGCCCGTCTTGGGCGATCTGGGCCTTCAGGCGGTCGAGCAGCGCGGGTCGTGCGGGGATCAAGACGCGGCCGGCTCCTCGGCGATCGTTTCTTGCGGGGGCGGAGCGACGGGCTCCTTCAGGGCCCGCCAGACCAGCCAGGCGCCGATCAGCAGCATCGGGGTCGACAGCAGCATGCCCATGGTCAGGCCCAGCGGGAAGTTGGGCATGAAGGCGTCGGGCTGGCGCACGTTCTCGAGGCTGGCCCGGAACAGGCCGTAGCAGAGCATGAACAGGCCCACGAGCCCGCCCCGGCGTTGCAGGAAGGCGAAGCGGTGGGTGGCCAGGCGCAGGACCACGAACAGGACCAGGCCTTCCAGCGCCGCCTCGTAGAGCTGGCTGGGATGGCGCGGCAGGTCGCCGGCCACGCAGGCGCCGCCTTCCAGGGCGCGGATGCGGGCGTTGCAGAACACCACGCCCCACGGAACGTCGGTGACCCGGCCCCACAGCTCGCCGTTCACGAAATTGGCCAGGCGGCCAAACAGCAGGCCCAGGGGCGCGACCGGCGCCACCAGGTCGCCGAGCTTGAGCAGGTCGATCCTGTTGCGGCGGGCGAACAGGATCACCGCGGCGCAGACGCCCAGGAACCCGCCGTGGAAGCTCATGCCGCCGTTCCAGACCTGCAGGATCTCCAGCGGCTTGGTCCAGATCAGCGAGGGGCTGTAGAACAGCACGTAGCCCAGGCGACCGCCCAGGATGATGCCCAGCGTGATCCACAGCACCAGGTCGTCGATCTGCTCGGGCGTGGCGGTGGGCGTGCGGCCGCCCCACAGCCGAGAGGTCTTCACCAGCCGCACGGCGTACTGCCAGCCCAGCAGGATGCCGGCCACATAGGCCAGGGCGTACCAGCGGATCGCCAGCGGGCCGAGGTGGATCAGGACGGGGTCGAATTCCGGAAAGATCACGCCGCGCGGCTCCGATCGGGACAGTTGGTCGCAGGGATAGCCGGTTCGCTGTTCGCTTTCATCCCCCGCTCACCATATAAAGGACGTCAGGCGATTTGCGCCCATCCGGAACGACGATGCACAGCCAGAACCCTTTCCTCGACGAGTTCGCCAAGTTCACCCAGGCCGCCATGGGCATCGCCCAGACCGCGGGCGACGAAGCCAAGACCGCCTTCCGCTCGCAGGCTGACCGCTGGGCGGCCGAACTGGATCTCGTGCGTCGCGACGACCTCGAGGTTCTGAAGGCCCAGGTCGCGGCCCTGCAGGCCGAAGTGGCCGCCCTGAAGGCCGAAAAAGCCGCCGCCGAAGCCCCGAAAGCCGCCCCCAAGGCTGCGAAGAAGACCGCTCCGAAGGCGGACGGTACTTCCGGGAAGGGCGAATAAGCACGCTTTTTGCTCGCTTGGAGCGTGAACGCTGTTGTGGCGAAACGCGCGAAGCAGCTTAGACTCCATTCTCGTGGGCGACACCCGGCGGGTCCCACGCCCGTCATCGCCCCTGGGGGCCAAAGGTTCTGATGGACACCCAACCCGACGACGACGTCCTGCTGGCGCTGGATCCCCTCGAGGTGGTCGAGCACGTGCTGGCGGCGGAAAACCTGACCTTCGACCGGACGGAGGACGGCGATCTCGCCTTCGCCCTGACCGGCGACTGGAAGGATTACGAGCTGTGGTTCGCCTGGCGTCCCGAGGCTGATTGCCTGCAGCTCTGCCTGTCACTCGACCTGCGCGCCTCCAAGACCAAACGCCCGGCGGCCTACGAACTGCTGTCGATGATCAACCAGCGCGTCTGGCTGGGCCACTTCGAGGTCTGGACCGATGACGGCGAGGTGGTCTTCCGCCACGCCTTGGCCCTGCCCTCGGGCGAGCGCCCGACCATGGCCCAGGCCGCGTCGATGATCGACGCGGCGGTCGAAGCCGCCGACCGCTTCTATCCGGCCTTCGACTTCCTGCTGCACGGCGCCAAGACCCCCGACCAGGCCATGGCCGCCTGCATGTTCGAGACCGTGGGCCAAGCCTGAGCCCCTTCTCCCCTTGCGGGAGAAGGTGTCGGCGCAAGCCGACGGATGAGGGGTCTCTCAGAC
>NZ_QHJY01000266.1 GCF_003185805.1 Caulobacter sp. D5 | reverse complement strand
CTGAGAGACCCCTCATCCGTCGCCTTTCGGCGACACCTTCTCCCGCAAGGGGAGAAGGACGGGGTTGTGCGGCCTGAACGACACGAAATGGTCATGAAGCACAACCAGCGGGCTTAAGCGGGTTGCCCCGGGGCGGATCGCTGCTAGAAGGCCCGGCAACGGCGTCCCCCCACCGAGAATTCAAAATGAAGCTGCTGTCCGGCAACTCCAACCGTCCGCTGGCCCAGGCCATCGCGGAGTACCTCGACATGCCGCTGACCCGCGCCCAGGTGCGCCGGTTCGCCGACCTCGAGGTGTTCGTCACGATCGACGAGAACGTCCGCGGCGAGGACGTCTTCGTGATCCAGTCGACCAGCTACCCGGCCAACGACAATCTGATGGAGCTGCTGATCTGCATCGACGCCCTGAAGCGGGCTTCGGGCAAGCGGATCACCGCGGTACTGCCCTACTTCGGCTACGCCCGCCAGGACCGCAAGACCGGCGGCCGCACCCCGATCTCGGCCAAGCTGGTCGCCAACCTGATCACCCGCTCGGGCGCCGACCGCGTGCTGACGATGGATCTGCACGCCGGCCAGATCCAGGGCTTCTTCGACATCCCGACCGACAACCTGCTGCCCTCGCGCCTGCTGGCCGACGACATCATCAAGAACTACCCGCTGGGCGACGACCTGATGGTCGTCTCGCCGGACGTCGGCGGCGTGGTGCGCGCCCGCGCCCTGGCCAAGCGCCTGGACGACGCCGACCTGGCCATCGTCGACAAGCGCCGCTCGGGTCCGGGCCAGTCGGAAGTGATGAACATCATCGGCGACGTCGCCGGCCGCCGCTGCATCCTGTTCGACGACATCGCCGACTCGGCCGGCACCCTGTGCAACGCCGCCCAGGCCCTGATCAACCACGGCGCCGTCTCGGTCAGCGCCTATGTCACCCACGGCGTGCTGTCGGGCGCGGCCGCCGATCGCGTGGCCAATTCGGTCCTGACCGAACTGGTGGTCACCGACTCCATCGAGGCCTCCGACACCGCCAAGGCCTGCTCGAAGATCCGCTACGTCTCGTGCGCCCCGTTGATCGGCGAGGCCATCCGCCGGATCGCCAACGAAGAGTCGGTGTCGAAGCTGTTCGACTAAGTCCCCAGGGACCTTCTCATCATCCGTAAAACCCCCGCGAAAGCGGGGGCCCAGGCTTTTTCTGAAACGCACGGCGCTCGA
>NZ_QHJY01000265.1 GCF_003185805.1 Caulobacter sp. D5 | reverse complement strand
CCTTGCGGGAGAGGGTGGCCTCGCGGAGCGAGGTCGGGTGAGGGGTCTCTCAGAACTCAACACCGCGTGCGGCGGTCCAGGCCGGGCGGAGGCGTCTCCCATCTGAGAAACCCCTCATCCGTCGGCCTTCGGCCGCCACCTTCTCCCGCAAGGGGAGAAGGATCACTTCAGCCCCAGCGCCCCCGCGATCGCCGACCACGGCACGAGCTTGAAGTTCTGGTGCTCCGGCGGGAAGACGTTGCGGCCGTCCTGGGCGACGAAGGCGCCGCCTTCCAGGCCCGCGCCCAGCGAGGCGCTGGTCACGTCCAGGCCGTCGGTCTCGGAGATGCCGTCGATGCCCTTGGCCCCGTCGGCCACGACCGAGAAGCTGCCGACATAGGCGTTGTCGCCCTCGCGGCGATAGACGGCGTAGCTGTCGTTGCCCTGGCTGGAGACGACGATGAAGCCCTTGCCGCCCGGCTGGGCGTAGATGCCGACGCCTTCCAGGTCGTCCTTCAGGGCCGGGTTGGCGGCCACGCGGTCGACGGCCTTGGGCGCGCGGTTGTCCGAGGGCTCGGCGCCCAGCCGCCACAGGGCGACGTCCTCTTCGGCCACGTAGAGCGCGCCGGTCACGTCGTCGGCGACACAGCCCTCGGTCTGGGTGTCGAACTTCACGTCGCGCACCTGCACGGCGCGGACCTTGCCGTTGGCTTGTGCGACCAGCTTCCACTGCCGCACCAGACCGTCCGGATCGCTGATGAAGACGTAGGTCGCGCCCTTCCTGCCGCGGTACATGCACAGGCCATAGGGGTCCGAAAGCCCCGTGGCCTGCACGCCGTCGGCGACCGAGGTCAACAGTCGGGTGGCGGGGTCCAGGGTGTAGATGGCGATCGACTTGTGGGTGCGGTCGCTGGCCGTGACCAGGATCACGTCCTTGCCGCCCAGCTTGAAGCCGGACCGCAGGTCGACATTGTTCATCTTGCCGTCGGCCAGGTACTGCAACGGCTTGCCGGCCAGATCGTAGACCAGCAGGCCGCCCTTCTTGTCGGTGGCGATGATGGCGCTCTTGGCCGGATCGGCCGGGTTGGCCCAGATGGCCGGATCGTCGGCGGCGTCGCCGTCATGGGCCACCGGCGTGGTCTCCATGGTCGGGCGGACCACGGCGAAGTCGGTCCTGGGCCTGGAGCCGGCCGCGTCGCCGGTCGCCAGCTTGAGCCCGGCGGCCACGTCGGCCCACGAGACCACCTTCATGTTGGCGCCCGACTTGCGGTCGTCGGCGACCAGCAGGGCGCCGGCCGGCAGGCGATCGCCCAGGGGGCTGCGCAGGGCGAACAGGCCCGACGGGTTCTCGACGGCGTTCTGCTGGTCGGCCTGGATGCGGAACAGGCCGGCGAAGGCGTCGTCCTGGGAGCGGTCATAGACGGCGTAGTCGCCGGCCGTGGCGTTGGCGGCGACCAGGAAGCGGGCGCTCTCGCCGCCGTCGACCAAGGCCAGGCCCGCCACCTCGCCGGCGATCTGGCCCAGGCGGTTGGCGTCGATCAGGGTGGGGACCGGATCGGATTCCGGATCGGCGGCGTAGCGCCAGATGCCGACCGCCTCCTGGGCGACGTAGAGCGCGCCGGTCACGTCGTCGGCGACGCAGTACTTGGCCTCGGACGACAGGTGCAGGCGGCGCACGATGCGGCCGTCCAGCTTGCCGTCGGCGGTGGGGAACAGCAGCCACTGGTCCATCTGGCCGGCCACGCCCAGGGTGAAGGCGTAGAGCGAGCGATCCCGCGACCCGCGCCACAGGCAGACGCCTTCGCCGGCGTAGTCGAGGCTCAGCGGCTTGGCGTCGAGACTGGCGGCCTGGCCCGTGGCGAAGTCGTAGGCCGCCAGACGCAGGCGGCCGCCCTTGCGGTCCAGCAGCGCCACCAGCGGCTTGCCCTCGTGCTCGCGCACGTCGACGCCGTAGACCTCGCCGCCGGCGATCGCGCCGACCCGCTGGCCGTCCAGGCCGTAGAGCTCCAGCCCGCCGCCCTCGCCGGTGGCGGCGATCAGGCTCTTCTCCGGCGCGGCCGGATTGCGCAGCAGGGCCACGCCGTTGGCGCCGCCTTCGGTGGTCGGGGCGGTCGAGATCACGGGCGTAACGGCCGGGGCCTCGGCGAGGGCGGATCCGGCGCCGAGCAGGAAGGCGAGCACGCCGATGGCGGCGCTGGCGCGAAGATGGGTCATTCCGTGGATCCCCCAGGGTCGTTCAGACGGGTTGGCGCGGCCAGCCCCGGCCGGCGCGTGGCTTATGCGACGATTTCAAAACGGATTGATGACGTCGAAGTCCTTTCGCCGACACGGGCGTTTCTCCGCTCCGAGCGGCTATAATCCGACCCGAGTCTTCCGCCGCCCTGGAGCCGCTATGTTCGACGCCCCCATCGAGGCGACACCCGTTTCCGAAGCGACCGTATCGGAAGTCATCGTCACCGGCGCACGCCTGCCGCCGTCGGCGGGGGAGGGGGCCTTCGCCATCTCCACCCTGTCCGACCCGGCCTGGGCGCGCTCGACCCGGCTCGACGAGCAGTTGGCGCGGGCGCCGGGCGTGTCGCTGTTTCGGCGCACCTCCAGCCTGGCGGCCAATCCGACCACCCAGGGCCTGTCGCTGCGGGCCATCGCGCCGTCCGGCGCCGGGCGGGCGCTGGTCACCCTCGACGGCGTACCGCAGAACGACCCGTTCGGCGGCTGGGTGATCTGGGGCGGCCTGCCGTCCGAGACCATCCAGGACGTCCGCATCGTCCGCGGGGCCGGCGCCCAGGCCTATGGCGCGGGGGCCCTGACCGGCGTCGTCGCCCTCACGGGGCGCGACGGCGGCGCCG
>NZ_QHJY01000264.1 GCF_003185805.1 Caulobacter sp. D5 | reverse complement strand
CCACCGTGATCTCCACAGCGTAGCCCGGATCGGCCAGTCGCGCCTCGACCGTCGTGCGGGCCGGCGGGTTTTCGGGATCGACCCAGGCGTCCCAGGCCGCGTTCATCTCGCCGATCTGACTGATGTCGGCCAGATGGATGGTCGCGCTGAGCAGCCGGGCCTTGCTGGAGCCGGCCTGGGCCAGGGTGTCGTCGATCTGGGCCAGCACTTCCTTCGTCTGCTCCAGCACCGAACCGCCCACGGTCGCTTCGGCGACATGGCCCGACAGGAACACCACGCCGTTGAAGACCACCGCGTCGCTCCACCGCGCCGCCTTGCCGATACGCTCGATCATCCTGATCTCCTGGTAGATCCCCCTTCCCCCTTGATGGGGGAAGGGTCGGGGATGGGGGTGACCTGCTGAGCGAGCCACAGCGTACGGCCACCGCCGTAACCACCCCCACCCCTGCCCCTCCCCCATCAAGGGGGAGGGGTCAAGACGTCGCCTAACCCAGGGCCCGGGTCGTCCAGTCCACGATCTGCGGCGCGCTCATCAGGCCGGCCTGGCGGGCGACCACCGCGTTGTCGCGGAACAGGATCAGGGCCGGGATGCCGCTGACGCCAAGGGCCGAGGCCGGCGCGGGATGGGCCTCGGAGTTCAGCTTCAGCAGGCGCACCCGAGGCTCCAGCTTGGCGGCGGCGGCCGCGTAGTTGGGCGCCATGGCCCGGCACGGCCCACACCACGGAGCCCAGACGTCGAGCAGCACGGCCGCGCCTTGAGTCAGGCGGCGGTGGCGGTCGAGGCCGGCGGCGTCGACCTCGATGGGCGTTGCGGTGAACAGGGCGCTCTTGCAGCGCCCGCACTTGCCGGCGCCGGGGTCGCGGTCTTCGGGCAGGCGGTTGGCCGCCCCGCAGGATGGACAGACGATTTGCATGGCCAGCAGGTGTGGCGCGGCGGGCCTCGCCGCAAGGGCGCCTTCAGGTCGGATCGACGTTCACCAGTCCGAGCTCATTTTTCACCGAACATCCCCGCGAAGGCGGGGACCCAAGCCGAGGCTGGGATCGATCCACGGTCGCGCCTAATCCTGAAAACCAGCTTGGGTCCCCGCCTTCGCGGGGAGACACGGAGTTGAAGGTCGCGAACAACTGGATGCCGATCCGCTTCAGTCCTCGTCGTGGCCCTCGCCCGGCCCGTGCTCGAAGGTCATCAGGTCGCCGGGCTGGCAATTGAGCTCGCGGCACAGGGCGTCGAGGGTGGAGAAGCGGATGGCCCGCGCCTTGCCGGTCTTCAGGATCGACAGGTTGGCGATGGTCACCCCGACGCGGTCGGACAGCTCGGTCAGCGACATGCGGCGCTCCAGCAGCACGCGGTCGAGATTGACGCGGATGGACATGGCGAGACGAACTCCGCGCTCAGATGGTCAGTTCGGCTTCGCGACGAAGGCGCGCGCCTTCGCGGAACACCTCGGCCAGGACGAACACCACCAGCACCGAGAACCAGGCGTTGAGGGTGAAGGAGCCGTCGACGACCTTCTCGCCGTCGATCAGCACCCGGGTCAGGGCCGCGAACACATAGCGTCCGACCTCCAGGGCCGCCAGTATGCCGCCCACCACCCGCAGGCGGCGCACGTTCTCGGGGTGGAACGGGTCGCCCAGGGTCATGGTGGCGAAGATCTTGCGCAGCCGCTCGACGATGGCCATCCAGCCGCCCGACATCAGCGCCCAGCCGGCCAGGGCCGCGGCCGATCCCGGACCGTTCTTGGCCAGGGGCTCGGCCAGTTCGCTAGGCAGGATCGAGGTCAGCAGGTCGGTGTTGAAGCTCAGCAGCAGCACCAGGATGGTCACCAGGGCCAGCAGGCTGACCCAGATCCACAGCACGTAGTAGCTGACGTCGAGAATGATCTTCAGGAAGCTCGATACCGAGCCCGGCCCCAAGGCGCGCATGGGCTTTCCCCGCCAAAACCTTTTGGCGACTCGCTCTCAGGCGGTCGCCGGATTGAAGTCTAGAGCGAGTGGGCGAGGAACGTCACGGCCGAGATCGGCAGGCCCGCGATCAGCGCCACGGTCGCCAGGCGGAAGGCCGAGGTTTCCAGCAGGCTGAACAGGCGGGGCAAGGTCATCAGGGCGGTTCCAGGCGGGGGGACGGAGAAGCCTTTCTCCGATGACGCCAGGATCGCCGATCGGCGGCCAGCGAACAATGTCGCTTATCGATAAACGATATTAAACTTTCGCAATGATCGGGCCTTGCGGCGAGGGTCCGCCGGGGGTCTAACGGGCCGTCTTTTGTCGAGGAGCCGCGCGATGACCCTGAAACTGATCAACGGCCAGAAGATCGTCGCCGCCACCCACAATCCGGGCAAGGCCAAGGAGCTGGCCGCCCTGCTCGACGGCCGTTTCGAAGTGCTGGCCGCCGGCGCCCTGGGCCTGCCCGAGCCGGACGAGACCGAGACGACTTTCGTCGGCAACGCCCTGCTGAAAGCCCGCCACGCCGCCGACCTGTCGGGCGAGGTGTCGCTGGCCGACGACTCGGGCCTGTCGGTCGCCGCCCTGGACGGCGCGCCCGGCATCTATTCGGCCCGCTGGGCCGGCCCGACCAAGGACTTCGCCCTGGCCATGGACAAGGTGGCCGAGCGTATCGAGGCCACGGGTTCGGAAGATCTGTCGGCCTGGTTCACCTGCGCGCTGGCCGTGGCCTGGCCCAACGGCGGCCCGGCCGTGGTGGTGCAGGGCGAGGTGCACGGGACCCTGGTGTTCCCGCCGCGCGGCGACAGGGGCTTCGGCTACGATCCGATCTTCATCCCCACCGGCCACGATCAGACCTTCGGCGAGATGGAGCCGGCCGCCAAAGACGCCATGAGCCACCGCGCCGTGGCCTTCGAGAAGCTGAAGGCGGCGCTGTTTGAGTGAGGAACGCCTCCCTCCGCTAGGC
>NZ_QHJY01000263.1 GCF_003185805.1 Caulobacter sp. D5 | reverse complement strand
CCTCGATCTCGGCGATCAGCTTCTTGGCGCCGTCGTGCTCGACATAGGCCTCGTCCAGCATGTCGTCCTCAATCTCGCCGCGCTCTTCCGGATAGAAGATTTCTTCCTCGATCTGGGTGTGGACCTTGAGGGCCAGGGCGATCTTGTTGAACAGGACGAGCTTCTCACCGTCGTCCTCGAGTTGCTCGTATTCGTCGAACCAGCTCTCGACCTGGCGATGGTCCTTCTTGAGCAAGGTGATGGCGAGGGGATCGCGACGCCCGGTGCGTCGCGTGCGGCGGCTCTTGGCGGGGGCTTTGGACTTGGCGGCGGCGACCATGGGACGCTCTCCTCTAAGGCTTGCATTGGTTATTGAAGTAGGACGCATCCAGAAACCGCGCCAAAGTCGGACTGGACCGCCCCTCGAGCGGACGCGACCTAGGGGGCCTTGCCCTTGAACGTGTCACCGACCTCGGCGGCGCTGGGGCCGTCCGGTCCGGCGGCTTTCTGCTCGGCCTTGCCAGTGCGAACCGTCCCCTTCTCCGAGACCAACCCAGGTCGCTCCCCCGGCGGCAACGCCGCGTTGGACTGGCGCCCTTCCGTATTGGGCTTGTCGCTCATAACCTTCTCCTATCGCCGTGAAGCTACCGGTTTGCGCTGTTCCCTCAGTCCGCGCCGTTACCCGGATCGTCAGCCGTCGGGTCGCAGGTCGCATCGGTCTTGCGGTTCGGGTCGAGCGCCGCCGGCGGCGGCGCCTCAAGGCCCGCATCCCTGTCCCCAGGCTTCTGCGAACCTTCTGGGTCTTGGGCGCCCATCATCGGTCTCCCGACCCCGGCTCGGCCATCTTGCGATGCTGCTCGGCCAGCACGCTCTGGGGCGTCACCGCCGCCATCGCCGCTTGCAACTTGTTCTTGAAGCCGGCCACGACGTCACCCTCGCCCTTTTGCATGGCGCGATAGCCCGCGAGCGCGACATCGGCGGGATCTGCCTTCTTGGGATCGGCCCCGACCTTAGTGTCGAGCATGTCGGCACGGTCGAAGAACTCGGTGTCGGTCGGACCCGGCATCAGGCAGCTAACCGAAACGCCGGTTTCCTTGAGCTCGTTACGCAACGCCCAGGCGAAACTGTCGAGGAACGCTTTGGTGCCATTGTAGACGGCTTGGAAGGAGCCTGGCATCAAGCCGGCGATCGAGCCGGTGATCAGGATCCGCCCGCGGTCGCGGTCGCGCATGTCCCTGGCCACCTGCTGGATCAGATAGACCGTGCCGGTGATGTTGGTGTCGATCACGAACCGAGCGTCGTCCCAGTCCTGGTCGAGGAAGCCGTGACCCAGGCCCCGGCCGGCGTTGGCCATCAGGGCGTCCACGGTGCGATCGCCGACCAGGTCCAGTAGTTGGTCGACGCCTTGCGTGGTCGACAGGTCCACCTGCAGGGATTGGACCCGCGTGCCGTGCTGTTTGAGACCGGCATGGGCCTCGACGATGGACGGTTCGTCGGCGGCGATCACCAGGTCGTAACCGTCTTCGGCCGCCAGCTTGGCCAGTTCGTAGCCGATGCCCGACGAGGCGCCGGTAATCACGGCCAGGGGGCGTTGTTCCTCGATCATCAGGCGGCTTCCTTCTGCCAGTCAGGCTTGAGGACGACCTTGGTCACCTCGTTCTGGTTTTCCTTGAACATCTTGTAGCCGGCCGGGGCGCTCTCCAGCGGCAGCCGGTGGCTGATCAGGAAGGTGGTGTCGATGACCCCATCGCCGATCAGGTCGAGCAGCGGCCGCAGGTACTTGTGGACGTGGGTCTGGCCGGTGCGGATCTGCAGGCCCTTCTCCATCAGGGCGCCGATCGGGATCTTGTCGCCCATGCCGCCATAGACGCCGGGAATCGAAACCCGCCCGCCGGTGCGGCAGGCCATCAGCACCTCGCGCAGGACATGGGCTCGGTCGGTGCCGACCCGCGTGGCCACTTTTACCGCGTCCACGACATTGTCGATCGAGAAACCGTGGCTCTCCATGCCCACCGCGTCGATGCAGGCGTCCGGACCGATGCCGCCGGTCATAGCCATCAGGGCCTCGCGGACCTTGACATCGTGATAGTTGATCACCTGCGCGCCCATGGACCTGGCCAGATCCAGACGATGGGGGTGATGGTCGATGGCGATGACCTTGTGCGCGCCCTGGATCAGCGCGCTCTGGACCGCGAACAGACCAACGGGCCCGCAACCCCAGACCGCCACCGTATCGCCCGGCTCGATCTGGCAGTTCTCCGCCGCCATCCAACCGGTGGGCAGGATGTCCGACAGGAATAGCACCTTGTCGTCCTCCAGCCCGTCGGGAATGACGATGGGGCCAACGTCGCTATAGGGCACGCGGACATATTCGGCCTGGCCGCCGGCATAGCCGCCGGTCATGTGCGAATAGCCGAAAAGGCCCGTCATCGCCGTCCCGTAAGCGATCTCGCCCAGGTCCTGGGTTTCGGCCGGGTTTGAGTTCTCACAGCCGGAGAACTGCTGCTTTTCGCAGTGGAAACACTTGCCGCAGGCGATCACGAAAGGGACGACGACGCGCTGGCCCTTCTGCAAGGTCGAGCCGGGACCGGTCTCGACAACCTCGCCCATGAACTCATGGCCCAGGAGGTCCCCGCGCTCCATGGAGGGGATCATGCTGTCGTAGAGATGCAGATCCGAGCCGCAGATCGCAGTCGAGGTGATCTTGATGATCGCATCGCGGGGATTGACGATCTTGGGGTCTGGAACGGTGTCCATCCGTACGTCGTGTTTGCCGTGCCAGGTCAAAGCGCGCATCGGCGGCTCCATCAATTGGGTTGGGGTCAGCCTTGCGGCGCGGCGTTGGAGGTTTTTGCGGTGGAGATCTCGCCCGTCTCCATCAACTGCTTGAACCGGCGCAGCTCCCGGCGCGCCTGGATCTTGGGTTCCTTCTGGAACAGTTTGGCGATGAGCTTGCCCAGGTCTCCCCCCGGCGGCTCGTAGATGATGGTGGCGGTCACTTCGGTCCCCCGTCCGGGCGGACCATCGCGAAACTCCACGCGACCGAAGTTCTTGATGTCGGCGCCTTCAACCGACTCCCAGGCCAGGAGCTCGTTTTCGACCTCGTCGGTGAGGACGCTTTCCCACGCCACGGTCTTACCCGCCGGCCCCTTGACCACCCAGCGCCAGCGGCGATCGTCGCTCGGCGTGATACTTTCGACGTCCTCCATGAAGTGCGCCAGGTTTCGAAAATCGCGCCAGAACGCATAGAGCTCGGCGCGCGGCCGATTGATGGTGACGGTGCGCCCCACCAAGGCGGCCTCGCGCCAGCCGCGCTCCTCAGCGACCTCGTGGGCGATATCGCGCTGGTGCACGGCGGCGGTCAGCGGCGCGTCGCTTTGCAGCGCGCGGCCGATGGTCTCTTCGGACATCCTCGATCTCCTGGGTTCGGCGGATCAACCACCCGCCGTCGCCGTTGTTCCGAAAGCCAAGGTCCAGGCCAGGCGCCCCATCAAATGACGGTCCGCGGCGAAAACCGTTCGATCGCCAAAGGCAGCAAGGTTCTTTTGACGCGCGGCGCTGAGCCGGCTTGTCGACATTGGAACACGCGCCGGGGCGTGTCGTTTGTGCTGCTCGCCGCTGATGACGCGGCCAGTGCAACCGCGGGAGAAGGCCAGGACGTGCGATCTGCGTTCACGCCGACCTTTTCCCGCCTTATCGGAGTGCCAACCATGTTCGGTGGCGATCGCCTCTCGCGCCTTGGCGGCTTCAGCCCGCAATTTCCTGACGCCGACGCCTTGCACAAAGGTCTGGCGCACTGGAACCACCGCCGCCTGTCGCCCGCGACGCCGAGCGCTGATTGGCGCTGCACCATCGAGGAAGAGCGCCTCATGAAAGCGGTCGAGGGCGAGTTTATCGAAGCCTTCCGCGATCTAGTCGCGCCCTTGGTCGAGGCGGTCCCGCAAGAGGCCGAAGCATTCGTGGCGTGGTTCGAGGCGCTGAAGGACCACGGCCCCGGCCAAGGGGATTCCCTGTTCGGCTGGCTGCAGGGCGCGGCCAGCCTTGAGGATATCAAGTGGTTTCTGACCCAGGAGGCGGCGGGCGAGGCCGGATTCGACGATCTGGTCGCCTTGACCCAGGTGAAGATCCCAGACCGCGCCAAGCTCGAACTGGCCCGCAACTACTGGGACGAGATGGGTCGCGGCAGCGCCAAGGGGATGCATGGCCCGATGCTCTCGCGAACGACTGCGACCCTGGGCCTGACCCCCACCATCGACACCACGCTTTGGCAGTCACTGTGCCTAGCCAACACCATGACCGCCTTCGCCACCACGCGCCGTTATGCATGGCACTCAATCGGCGCCTTGGGGGTGGTGGAGCTGACCGCGCCAACGCGGGTGTCTTGCGTTGACGCCGGTCTCAAGCGTGTCGGCGTTTCGCCCGAAGCCCGCAAATACTTCGCGCTTCACGCCCATCTCGACATCGAGCATTCCAAGGCCTGGAACACTGAGGCCCTGCTGCCGCTCGTAGCGGAAGATCCCACGCGCGCTCGCTACATCGCCGAGGGCGCGGTGATGCGGCTGATCTGCGGCGAGCAGTGCTTTGAGACCTATCGCGCTCATCTTTGGGCCCACGCCCCCCCTCTGGTCTACGCGGCCGAGTGATCGCCATGACGACCATCCTGGATGTCCTGCCCTGCGGTGCGTAAAGATCGCCGAGACGGGCGAGGTTCTCTTCTTCACCGCGCGCCGGCGCGCTATCGCTCAAGCCCGACGCCTGGCGCACGCCTGGCCGCGGAGCCCCAGGGTCGAGGTCCACGCTCGACGGGCGCCAAGCCCTGAGCCCTGGCGCGCCCCGGATAGCTTTGCCTATCCTTTGGGAGCGCCGGCATGACCACGCAAGCGCAGTGCGCCCTCACGCCGGCGGCGACGCGCTCGAAGAACGCCGCTGGCGAAGTGGTCATCCGCTTCACCGTCTCGCCAACCCCGGCAGGCCACTGGCTCTGGAGGGTATTCGAAGGCGATGGGCAGCAACGTGTTCAGGGCCTGGCGGCGTCTCGAAAGCAGGCCGCCGCGTTGATCATCCACGAGCTTCTCAGATCGCGCGCGCCGCCGACGCGCGCACGAAAACGACGGTCGACCGGGCGTTAAAGCGCTGATGGTCAAGATCGGCGGCGGCGATCAGACGGGGTCGTTCTGGAGGCGAAGATAGGCTGGGTCGAACTGGCCAAGCCGCGCCAAGGACTCCCAATCGTTGATGGTCATGTGACCGGCCTTCCAGTCCACGAGCCCCTGGCGCCGCAGGTCCATAAGCACTCTATTGACGTGGACCTGAGTCAAGCCGAGCACGTCGCCCAAATCAACCTGTGTCATGGGCAGAACAAATCCGAAGTTCCGGGCGATGCCGGCCGCCTCGAGCCGCAGATAGAGTTCGCAGATCAGGTGCGCCAAGCGACTGGCCGCGTTCTGTTGCCCAAGCGCCACCAGCCACTGGCGATGGATCGCCGCGTCGACCACGGTTTCCAGCCAGAGCAACCGCATCAGATGCGGCTGCTGTTCGCTAAGGCGACGCAGATCCTCGTGGGCGGCGGGCGCGACGACGCAATCGGCCAAGGCCACGACGCCGTGATCCATCTGCCGCATCAGAAGGCTGTGCAGGTCGACAAAATCGCCGCCGATATTGATCTCGGTGAGCTGACGCCCGCCGGTCGGCGTCAGCGTGAAACGGGCGCAAAAGCCGCTGACGACGAAGGTGCTGAAATCGGGCCGGTCGCCGGGCTCGACCAGCGCCTTGCCGGCGGCGACCCTGCGCGTTGGCCCGAGAAGGCCGGCCAGCGCCTCGCGCTCGATCGGAGAGATGACGTCGCGTCTTGCCATCTTTTCGATGAGAGGCGTGATCACTGGGGCTGGCGGCATAGCGACATGGGGAAACTCCCCTCTCCCTTTACGGACAAAGAGCTTTAAGGCCGTCAAACGATCGAGCCGATAACCTAGATCAACGCGAACCTGCTGCGAGGGGCCTAGACTCCTCGCGCCTGGAGGTTTCGTTGCTCACTCCGCTTATCTTTATCGGCGTCACCGACGATTGCAGGACGACGTTTGTCGATCTGGATGTCGAAACCGTAGATCCTCAGCACCGTGCTCAAGCCTTGCTGGCCGAGCATCGCAGCTGCCAGGAGATCGAGATCTGGCGCGACGAAGAACGCATCGCCGTCGTTACCCGCTCGCCAGCGGAACCGCCGGCTTGAACCGTCTTTTGATAGCCAGCCTCGACCGGTTCGGGCCTTTGCGCGAAGGCGTTCGCGAGCGCCTGTCGGAGTGCGCCCCCACGTCTGAGACATTCGAGGCTGGTGATCTCATCCTGGCTCCCGGCGAGCGCTCGTGCTTGCGGCTCCTGGCGCGCGGTCTGGCCGTGAAGCAGACGGTGCTCAGCGACGGCGGGCGCCAGATCTTCAGCGTGGCCACGCCTGGCGACCTTATTGACCTGGCCGGCCTCTTTGTCGGGGTCGACTACGAGGTGCGCGCGCTGGCGCCTTGCGAGGTGCGGAAAATCAGCGCCCCGGATCTTCGGGCCATGCTGCGCGACCATGCCAGTCTTCTGGCCACGCTCTGCCGCGCGGTGCTGACCGAGGCGCGCGCCCAGCGAAACGGCCTCATCAGGCTGGGACGGCGATCGGCGTCGGCGCGGACGGCCAATCTCTTTTGCGAGATCTACTGGCGTCAAAAGACCTTGGGCCTGGCCGGCGACAGCCGTTGCGCCCTGCCGGCTGTGCAGAGCGACATCGCCGACGCCCTAGGACTTTCTGTGGTTCATATCCATAGGGTGCTGCGCGGCCTTCGCGACGATCACCTGGCGGTGGTCAAGAACGGCGTTCTGCAAATTCTCGATTGGGATCGCCTGGCCGCGCTTGGCGGCTTTGATCCTGAAGTCTTTCGCCCCCAGACCGAGGCTAGTGAAGGGTCTGTCCTGCGTCGTCCCCAGCCGAGCCGACAGGAGGCGTGATGCGTGACCAGGATCATCAATTGATCAGCGGAGCGCGATCAAGGAACGGCCGGCTTGTCAGGGGCTTCAGCCAAGGATCAAGACCGGCTCCAGGGGAGCCTTGAACTGTTGAACCGACGGGCGACAGTCCGCGGAGGGGTCAGGTCTCACCGGCCGCCGCGCGTCGACAGCACAGGATCGAGGCGCCACGCGGGCGTGTGAGCATGACCACCTTTCACTTCGACATCGACAGCGACGGCGCGGCCACGACCGAACAGGTTGATGCGGCCGACGCTCCCGCGGCGATCAGACAAGCCTTGCTGCTGGTCTCGGAAATTCTCCGCGACCATGCGCTTTGCGATCACACCGCCATATCCCTGCGCATCAGCGTCCGCAGTCAGGACGAGCAGGTCGTGTGGCAAGGCAGCGCCCGCGGGCTTCAGCCGGTCGTGGAGGACAACGACGTCAAGGACCCAGGCGAGACCCGAGCTGATCGCCCAGGGTCAAACCCGCTCTGAGGCCTTTGCCGCTTGGGTGTTCGCTCAAGCCAAATAGCCCGTCCCAACCAGTCCGGATCACCGCCCTCCGGCGCCGGAAGGGGAACAGCGCTTGTCCTAAGTATAACACCGCTACGATCCAGCCCGAGCCGGAAGGGGCTGCTTATGCCCCTTGCTCGCGCGAGAGCGCCTAGCCGACACGCGGCGGCCTCATCCACACTTCGACCTTATGAACGGCGCCGGGGCCATGTTCGTTGAGGGCGATCTCTGCGCGCCAAGCGGCCACGTCAGGATGCCGGTCGAAGAAGGCGAGGTCATGGGCCGCACGGACCTCGAAGAGGCTGTCCGCGGGACGATCGGGAATCTCGCCACGCGTGTCCAGGCGCTGCCCCGCCGAGGAGCTCGGGCCTGTATTAATTTTCAGAGATAATGAGAATTATCAGAGAAAAATGAGAATATACATGCGCGCAACTTGACGACGAGGCGAAAACAATCATGGTCTTTATGCACAAATATTAAGAAAGCGCAGCAATGGCTCTGTCGCCGAGCTTAGGGACATTAAAGCCGGAAGCTATAGTCATACTCCAGGTGAGCCGCCAGAGACCTTCCCAACGGGAGCGATGAGTCAGTGCTCGCCTATACGCGACTGCCGTACCTCATCTCATTGAGGTAGCCAATAACTGCATTACCCCATCCTCGGCGACGAGCTGCTGGGCTGCTTTTCCATCACGCGCCGGTATCGGATGAGATCGTAACCACTCTCGCGCTCGTTCTTCCGAACCGAGTATGTCACCTGATTGCGCGGCGATCTGTTCGATGACTAGAGCCAGCCTCTGACTCGACAATCGCTAGCCAGACCTCAGGGAAATGCCCTCGTCGTTTCCGAATCCCGCTGAGCATCAATGGAAAGAGCATAGTTCATCTACGGTGTAATGAGAGCCGACCACTCACTCCGCCAGCATCACATGTCTGCGCTCAGAGACGGTTAGGCGCCCTTTAGCGGAAACCTAGACGTGGACCCCGGTAGCCGGCGCGCCGATGCATCCCCTCGGTCGGGAACGGGATAGAATGCGGCAGGCTGGGCCAGGAAAGACCCAATGCGCCCGCCGCGGCGAGAGTAGCGATCAGCACGACGACACGAACTCAGGCTTGGGGCTGCGGGGGATAGGAGACGACTTGGCGCTGGCCGTCGGCGCCGATGGTGTGGAACTTGAAGGTCTGGCCGGGGAAGACGTTGGCGGCGAGGTCGACGAGGATCTCGTCCTGACCGCCGAACGGAGCGACCAGCTCCATCAGCCAGGGACGATCACCGGCCTGCCATTCGTCGGCCCGCAGCTTCTTGGCGCCGGCCGCCAGGCGCTCTTCGGTCTCCTCGGAGACGAACGCCCAGAAGGCCACGGCGGCGGGGCTGTTGGGACCGTTCCAGATGCGGAACTGCTCCAGCAGCACGGCCGGCATGGCGAACCATTCCAGGTCGCCGATGAACAGCTGCTTGTGCACCGGCGACTG
>NZ_QHJY01000262.1 GCF_003185805.1 Caulobacter sp. D5 | reverse complement strand
GAGGCGGAGCGGCCGGCTGGGCCGCGGGCGCGGCTTCCTGGGCACGCGCCGAAGAGGCGGCGGCGGCCGCTGCGGCGGCGAGGAACAGGCGGCGGTCCATGCGGGGCTCCCTAAACACAAAGGCCAGGGACACTAGGCGGAACGGCGCCCTCCCCGCCAGCGCGAGGATTGCGGCAAACACCTTCAGTACAAAAACATCGTCATCCCGGCCGAAGCGCAGCGTACAGCCGGGATGACGACCCAAAGAGAACCTAGAACGGCCCGCCCAGGCGGCACCGCTTCACCCACCACTCCGGCCGCATCGCCTCGATGCGCTCGGCCAGGCCCTCGGCCTCGATGTCGCTTGCGCACAGAGCAAAGCAGGTCGCGCCCGAGCCCGACATCCGCGCCAGCAGCGCCTCGGGCTCGCCGGCCAGCAGCTCCAGCACCTCGCCGATATGCGGCTCCAGGGCCACGGCCGGGGCTTGCAGGTCGTTGCGGGTCAGGGCCGCGAGCCAGGCGCAGACCTCCTCGGCGCTCTCGAAGGCGTCGGGCGTCGGCGGCGGAGCCTCGCCGCGCGGATCCACGGCCGCGTCATAGGCGCGATAGACCGCGCCGGTCGGCGACGGGACCAGCGGGTTGACCAGCACCGCGTGCAGTTCGGGCAGCCCAGGGGCCGGCGAGAGCCGCTCCCCCCTGCCCTGCGCCATCACCGGCGCGCCCCACAGACACGGCACGCCGTCGGCGCCCAGCGAGCCGGCCAAGGCCTCGAGTTCGGCGTCCGACAGCGACAGCCCCAGGGCCTCGCGCAGCAGCCGCAGAGCCGCCCCGGCGTCGCTGGAGCCGCCACCCAGGCCGGCGGCGATCGGCAGGGCCTTGTCGAGGATCAGCCGCACCGGCGGCGCCGGCCCGCCGACCGCCTCGTGCAAAGCCCGCGCGGCGCGGACCACCAGGTTGCCGCCATCGACCGGGATCTCGCCGCCGAACCGGCCGGTCGCCTCGAAGCTGGGCGCATCGGCCGGTTGGATCGACACCGTGTCGCCGACGTCGGCGAACACCATCAGGCTCGACAGCGGGTGATAGTTCTCCGCGTCGGGCCCGCCGACGTGCAGGAACAGGTTGACCTTGGCCGGGGCGAAGGCGGAACGGCGCATCGAACTATCCGAGAACTGGGCTTGTGGCCCGTGGACCTAAAGCGTGTCGGCGCCGTTGGCCACGGCCGGGGCCTTGGCCGGACCCTTGGATCCCAGGCCGTCCTTCAGCTTGGCCTCGGCGGCCGCCTTCTGCTCGGGCGTCGGCTCCAGGCTCAGCACGCGCCGCCACTGGAACTGGGCCTCGGTCTTGCGGCCCAGGCGCCAGTAGACATCGCCCAGGTGGTCGTTGATGTCCGGATCGCCGGGCTCGAACTCGATGGCCTGCTCCAGCATCTCGACGGCGGCCTTGTCGTCGCCCAGGCGGTGATAGGCCCAGCCCAGGGAGTCGAGCATGGCGCCCGACTGCGGGTTGGCCTTCACGGCCCTCTGGACCATCGACAGGGCTTCGGCCAGGTGCTCGTTGCGGTCGATCCACGAGTAGCCGAGGTAATTCAGCAGTTCGGGCTCGTCGGGATTGAGGCTGAGGGCCTGCTGCAGGTCGCGCTCGGCGTCGGGCCAGCGGCCGGCCCGCTCCAGCGACACGCCGCGCATGTAGAGCAGGCGCCAGTCGGGCTTGTCCTTCTCGGCGACCACCAGCGGGTCGATCACCGCCACGGCGTCGGCCCAGCGGTCGTTGGCCCGCAGCAGGTCGGCATAGACCAACTGGGCGCTGCGGCCGGCGTTAGGCGACTTGGCGGCGGCCTCGGCGATGGTCAGGGCCTTGGCCTTGTCGCCGGCGTTCTGCAGCGTCCAGGCGATCTTGCCCTGGGCGGCGGGATAGCGCGACGAACTGGCAGGAACGCGGGCGTAGGCGGCGCGGGCGGCCTCGGGATCGCCGCCCTGGTCGAGCAGGTCGCCGACCATCAGCAGCGCGTCCTCGCGCTTGGGATCCAGGTGCAGGGCCAGGCGCAGATAGGCCAGGGCGAACTGGCTCTGGCGCTCGTTGCTGAACACCGCCGCGCAGGCGACCAGGCTGTTGGCCGCGCCCTGGCGGACCGTGTTCAGCGGCGGAGCGGCCTTCTTGGCGGCGGCGCGGGCGCGCGCCTCCAGCAGTGCGGAGTCGGTCGGCGCGTCGGCCAGGATGGAGTCGTAGAGCGCCACGGCCTCGTCGCGGCGCTTGCGGCGCTCCAGGAACGCGCCGTAGTCGATGGCGAACATCGGCCGCACGGCCGCAACCTCCATCAGCGCCTTGTAGTCGGCTTCGGCCTCGGCGGTCTTGCCGGCCCGCTCCAGGATCTCGGCGTGACCCAGGCGGCCGAAATACTGGACCAGGCGATCGTTGCGCAGCTCGGGCAGGGTCTGGGCCTTGGCGGCGTCGCCAGCCGCGGCGGCGGCCCACGGGGTCAGCAGGGTCACGACCGGACGGTGCGGGAAGCCCAGGGTCGGATCGGCCAGCAGAGCTTGAGCATCCTTGCCCTTGCCGCGCGACAGCAGGTCGACGGCCTGGGTCAGCACGCCCAGGCGGCGCACGCCCTCGGTCCCGCCCGGCGCGACCGGCGCCAGTTCGGCGGCGCGCGACACCTCGCCGGCCAGCAGCGAGGCGGTGAAGGCCCGCTCGGCGATCAGGCCCGGGTCCTCGCCCAGGTTGCGGGCGGCCTGGAAATAGGCGGCGGCTTCCTCGCTGCGCCCATCCTCCATCGCCGCCTGGCCGGCCAGGAACTGGCCGTAGGCCGAACGCCCGTCCCACGGCGTGTTGTTCCACCCGCTCTGCTCGCCGCGCAAAGGCGGCCCCGACGTGGCGCAGGCGGCCAGCACGGCGGTGGAGGCCAGGGACAGGAGGACTCGGAGACGCATCATCCGGCCACCCTGTTCGGTTTCAGGGCGGGGGGCAAGCTCAAGATCCTCCCCCTGAAGGGGGAGGTGTCGGCGAAGCCGACGGAGGGGGATGTGGCTGCTGAAGAAGCAACCGCCCGGAAGCCGAAGGGACTTCCCCCTCCGGCCCTCCGGGCCACCTCCCCCTTCAGGGGGAGGATCGCTGCTTACATATTCGGATAGTTCGGGCCGCCGCCGCCTTCCGGGGTCGTCCAGACGATGTTCTGCGACGGATCCTTGATGTCGCAGGTTTTGCAGTGGACGCAGTTCTGGGCGTTGATCTGGAACTTCGGATTGGCGCCCTGCTCGTCGTACAGCACCTCGTAGACGCCGGCCGGGCAGTAGAGGCGCGCCGGCTCGCCGTACTTGGGCAGGTTGACGTCGATCGGGATCGACGGGTCCTTCAGCTTCAGGTGCGCCGGCTGGTCTTCCTCGTGGTTGGTGGCCGACAGGAAGACGCTCGACAGCTTGTCGAAGCTGATCACGCCGTCGGGCTTCGGATAGACGATCGGCTTGTAGTCCTTGGCCAGGCCCGTCGAGGCCGCGTCGGTCTTCTCGTGCTTCAGCGTGCCGAAGAACGAGAACCCGCCCAGCAGGTGGGTGCACCACATGTCGAACAGGCCGACGGCCCCACCCAGGGCGGTGCCCAGCTTGCCCAGCAGCGGCTTGGCGTTGCGGACGGTCTTCAGCTCCTTGGCCACCCACGAGCTCTCGAAGGCGGTCTCATACTCGACCAGGGCGTCGCCCTGGCGGCCGGCGGCGATGGCCTTGAACGCCTCCTCGGCGGCCAGCATGCCGGTCTTCATGGCGTTGTGGCTGCCCTTGATGCGCGGCACGTTGACGAAGCCCGCCGAGCAGCCGATCAGCACGCCGCCCGGGAACGACAGCTTCGGGATCGACTGGTAGCCGCCCTCGGTGATGGCCCGCGCGCCATAGGCGATGCGCTTGCCGCCTTCCAGGTAGGGGCGCACCGAGGGGTGCTGCTTGAAGCGCTGGAACTCGTCGAAGGGCGAGATCCAAGGGTTCTTGTAGTTCAGGTGCACCACGTAGCCGATGGACACGTAGTTGTCCCCGAAGTGGTACATGAAGCTGCCGCCGCCCGTCTGGTTGTCCAGCGGCCAGCCGGTGGTGTGCTGGGCCAGGCCCGGCTGGTGCTTGTCGGCGGGAATCTGCCACAGCTCCTTGATGCCGATGCCGTACTTCTGCGGCGACTTGCCGGCGTCCAGCTCGAACTTGGCGATCAGCTGCTTGGCCAGCGAGCCGCGCACGCCCTCGGCGATGAACACGTACTTGCCGTGCAGCTCCATGCCCGGCTGATAGTCCGGCTTCTCGTGGCCGTCCTTGGCGATGCCGACCACGCCCACGACCACGCCCTTCAGCGAACCGTCCTCGCGCCAGACCGTGTCGGACGCCGCGAAGCCCGGATAGATCTCGACGCCCAACTCTTCGGCCTGGGCGGCCAGCCAGCGGGTGACGTTGCCCAGCGAGGCGATGTAGCAGCCGTGGTTGTGCATGAACGGCGGCATGGCGAACATCGGCAGGCTCGCCTCGCCCTGCGGGCCGAGCAGCAGGAACTTGTCCTTGGTGACCGGGGTCTCGAGCGGCGCGCCCTTCTCCTTCCAGTCGGGGATCAGTTCGTTCAGCGCCTTGGGATCGATGACCGCGCCCGACAGAATGTGGGCGCCGACTTCGGAGCCCTTCTCCACCAGGGCCACGCTGATTTCGGTTCCGGCCTTCTCGGCCAGTTGCTTGAGACGGATGGCCGACGCCAGGCCCGCCGGTCCGCCCCCGACGATGACGACGTCGTATTCCATCGACTCGCGTTCGAGGACTTCGCTCATGGCTTCTCCCGCCCCAGGCTCTTGAGTGGAGCCTGCCTTCTTCCTGTTTGAGTCGGACTTTATCCGAACGTGACGCCACGGCGGTCAAGGAAAACTGGATAGTTTTTGTTGCACCGCAGCGCGGACATATCGGTGACGCAGCCCATTATACTCGCTAGAGAAAACGTCATGAGCCTCGCCGTCGATCCGCGCGCCGTCGAAAGCCTGCTGGCCTTCTGGGCCGATGCGGGCGTCGAGGCCTGTTACGCCGACGAGCCGATCGACCGCCTGGCCGAGGGCGCGGCCCTGCTGCGGGCCCGCAGCCAGCCGCAACCGGTGGCCGTCGCCGCGCCCCCTCCCCGTCCGGGCGCGTTCG
>NZ_QHJY01000261.1 GCF_003185805.1 Caulobacter sp. D5 | reverse complement strand
ACGTCCAGCGAGTAGCCGGCCGAGCGGACGGTGCGGATCGGGTCGGCTTCGGCGGCGCCGATCAGCGCCTTGCGCAGGCGGCCGATGTGGACGTCGACGGTGCGGGCCTCGACATAGACGTCAGAGCCCCAGACGGCGTCCAGCAGCTGTTCGCGGCTGAACACCCGGCCCGGGTGCTGCATCAGGTAGTCGAGCAGGCGGAACTCGGTCGGGCCAAGGTGCACTTCCTTGCCCTGGCGCTTCACGCGGTGGGCCACCCGGTCGATGATGATGTCGCCGACCGTGATGCGGTCGTCGGCGAGGGCCGGGCGGATGCGGCGCATCACGGCGCGGACCCGGGCGGTCAGTTCAACCATCGAGAACGGCTTGACCACGTAGTCGTCGGCGCCGGTGTCGAGCCCCCGAATCCGGTCGCTCTCTTCACCCCGGGCCGTCAGCATGATGATCGGCACGTTGCGGGTGTCGGTGCGGCCGCGCAGGCGACGGCAGACCTCGATGCCCGAGACCTTGGGCAGCATCCAGTCGAGGATGACGAGGTCCGGCGCGCGCTCGCTGGCCAGGGTCAGGGCTTCCTCGCCGTCGGCGGCCACCGAGACCTGGTAGCCTTCCTTGTCGAGATTGTAGTGAAGCAGAGTGGCCAGGGCGTCCTCGTCCTCGACCACCAGAACGTACGGAGTCACGTCGACCGGCCCTCCAGAGGCTTACTGAGCGATCACGTCGAGCTTGGGACGCTGGGAGATGATCTCCTCGCCCGTCAGCTCGAAATGGATGTTCTCGGCGATGTTCGTCGCGTGGTCGCCGATGCGCTCGAGGTTCTTGGCCACGAACAGCAGGTGGGTGCAGGCGTTGATCGTGCGCGGGTCGCCCATCATGTAGGTCAGCAGTTCGCGGAAGATCGAGTTGTAGTGCTCGTCGACTTCCTCGTCGCTGCTCCAGACGCTGATGGCGCGCTGCACGTCCGAGGCCGTGTAGGCGTCGAGCACGTCCTTCAGGCGGCCTTGCACCAGGCGGCCCATGCGCTCGATCGAGCGGGTCAGGGCGCTCATCGGCTCGGCGTCGTTGAGGATCAGGGCGCGCTTGCCGATGTTCTTGGCCAGGTCGCCGCAGCGCTCGAGGTTCATCGAGATCTTCAGGGCGGCGACGGCGTGGCGCAGATCCACGGCCATCGGCTGGCGCAGGGCGATCAGGCGGAACGCCTTGCGCTCGATCTCGACCTGCAGGGTGTCGAGGCGCTCATCGCGGCCGACCACGCTCTGGGCGAGGCCCGCGTCACGGCGGGCGATGCACTCGATGGCGTCGGCCACCTGGGCTTCGGCGAGGCCGCCCATGCGGGTGACCTCGGCCGTCAGGTGGTTCAGCTCTTCGCCGTAGGATTTGACGGTATGCTCGGTCATGTCCTGTTTCCTTCCGCCTGCGCTTAACCGAAGCGGCCGGTGATGTAGTCCTGGGTGCGGCTGTCGCGAGGATTGGTGAACATCTCCTCGGTCGGACCGCTCTCGACCAGCTTGCCGAGGTGGAAGAAGGCCGTCTTCTGCGAGACGCGGGCGGCCTGGGCCATCGAGTGGGTGACGATGACGATGCAGAACTGGCTGCGCAGCTCGTCGATCAGCTCCTCGATCTTGGCCGTGGCGATCGGGTCCAGCGCCGAGCAGGGCTCGTCCATCAGGATCACTTCGGGCGAGACGGCGATCGCGCGGGCGATCACCAGACGCTGCTGCTGGCCGCCCGACAGGCCGGTGCCCGGCTGATGCAGGCGGTCGGCGACCTCGTTCCACAGGCCGGCCTTCTTGAGGCTGCTCTCGACGATGGCCTCCAGCTCGTCCTTGCGGGTGGCGATGCCGTGGATCTTGGGACCATAGGCGACGTTCTCGAAGATGGTCTTCGGGAAGGGGTTCGGCTTCTGGAACACCATGCCGACGCGCGAGCGCAGCACCACCGGGTCGACGCTCTTGGCGTTGACGTCGGCGCCGTCGATCTCGATCGCGCCCTGCACCCGGGCCGACGGGATGGTGTCGTTCATCCGGTTGATGCAGCGCAGGAAGGTCGACTTGCCGCAGCCCGACGGGCCGATGAAGGCGGTGACCGACTTGGCCGGGATGTCCAGCGCCACGTCGAACAGGGCCTGCTTGTCGCCGTAGAAGACGTTGACGTCGCGGGCGCGGATCTTGAAGTCGCGGGTCTCGACCACGCCGTGGCCTTGCGGCACGGCGGTGTGGATCACGGGCGCGGCGACGCCGCCGTCGCGGTTCTGGGTGGGCATGGCGTGTCCCTGGACGAGGGCGAGAGCGTTGGGGTTGGTGACGGTCATATGGATCCTACCACCGGCGTTCGAAGCGGCGGCGCAGGATGACGGCCGCGGCGTTCATGACGATCATGAAGATCAGAAGGACGAGAATGGCGGCGGCGGTGCGCTCGTGGAAGGCGCGTTCCGACGCGTTCTCCCAGATGAACACCTGCACCGGCAGCACGGTCGAGGCGCCGGTGAAGCCTTCCGGCACGCCGGGCACGAACGAGACCATGCCGATCATCAGCAGCGGAGCCGTTTCGCCGAGCGCGTGGGCCAGCGACAGGATGGCGCCGGTCATCACGCCGGGCATGGCCAGCGGCAGCACGTGGTGGAACACGGTCTGGGCGCGGGAGGCGCCGACGCCGAGGGCGGCTTCGCGGATCGAGGGCGGCACGGCCTTCAGCGCCGAGCGGGTGGCGATGATCACGGTCGGCAGGGCCATCAGGGCCAGCACCAGGCCGCCGACCAGCGGCGAAGACCGCGGCACATGCAGCCAGTTGATGAACAAAGCCAGACCGAGCAGGCCGTAGACGATCGAGGGGACGGCCGCGAGGTTGTTGATGTTGACCTCGATGACGTCGGTCCAGCGGTTCTTCGGGGCGAACTCTTCCAGGTAGACGGCGGCCATCACCCCGACCGGCACCGCGATCATGGCGGTGATGATCAGCATCAGGGCCGAGCCGACCACCGCGCCCAGCACGCCGGCCTGTTCGGGCTCGGTCGAGTCGGACTTGGTGAAGAAGCCGAAGTTGAAGCCGCCCTTGACGGTGCCGCTCTTCTCCAGCTGGTCCAGCCAGCCGAGCTGCTGGTTGTCGAGCTTGCGGTCTTCCTCGGCGGTCGCGCGCTTGATCTCGCCCTTGTAGTAGAGGTCGGCGTCGGCCTTGACCGGACCGGTGACGGTGATCGTCTTGCCGATCACCGACGGGTCGGCCTTGATCTTGTCGAGCAGCTGGAAGCCGAGATCGCGCGAGACCAGGTCCATGACCTTGCCCGACGTGGTGCCCAGCTCGTCGTCCTGGATGTTCAGCTTCTTCATCACCGCTTCGGCGACGATGTAGTCGTAGTTGACGCCGTCGAGCGCGGTGCGGTCGATGCGGTCCGGGTTCAGGTAGACCGGCACGCTGATCGAGTGGGTCTCGAAGGTGGTGTAGCCCTGGGCGACGATGCGGCCCACCAGCACGACCAGGAAGATCATGGCCACGACGATGGCCGCGATGCCCTGGGCCTTGAACCACATTTCCGAGCGGTAGCGCTTCTTCAGGCGGGCTTCGGCGGCCGAGAGCGTCGCGCGGGGGCCCTGCCCGTGCGGAGCGGCGCCGGCGGTGATGGCGGCGTCAGTCATATTGTTCCCGATACTTCTGGACGATGCGCAGGGCGATGATGTTGAGCGCCAGGGTCACGACGAACAGCGTCAGGCCCAGGCCGAAGGCCGAAAGGGTCTTGGGGCTGTCGAACTCCTGGTCGCCGGTGAGCAGGGTGACGATCTGCACGGTCACGGTGGTGACGGTGTCGAGCGGGTTGACGGTCAGCTTGGCCTGCAGGCCCGCGGCCATGGTCACGATCATGGTCTCGCCGACGGCGCGGGACACGGCCAGCAGCATGGCGGCCATGATGCCCGGCAGGGCGGCCGGCAGGATGACCCGCTTGACCGTCTCGGACTTGGTGGCGCCCATGGCGTAGCTGCCATCACGCAGGGATTGCGGCACGGCGTTGATGATGTCGTCCGACAGCGAGGAGACGAACGGGATTAGCATGATCCCCATCACCACCCCGGCCACCAGGGCCATCTGGTTCTGGACTTCCATCAGGTACTGGCCGACGCCGTCCAGCGGACCGCCGATCAGCACCGCGCCGATGGCGTTGAAGCCGGCGCGGAACAGCGGACCCACGGTCAGGGCGGCGAAGAAGCCGTAGACCACGGTCGGCACCCCGGCCAGGATCTCGAGCAGCGGCTTGATCGTCGAGCGCATGCCGCGGCTGGCGTATTCCGAGAGGTAGATCGCCGAGTAGAGGCCGACGGGCGCGGCCACCAGCATGGCGATCAGCATGATCAGGAAGGTGCCGGCGAAGAGCGGCACGGCCCCGAAGGCGCCCGACGAGGCCACCTGGTCGGCGCGCATGGCGATCTGCGGGCTCCACTCGGTGCCGAACAGGAACGACAGCGGGTTGACGCTCTGGAAGAAGCGCCAGCTTTCCCAGACCAGCGACAGGACGATGCCCAGGGTTGTCAGCACGGCGGCGACCGAGCAGGCGATCAGCAGGCCGTTGATCCAGCCCTCGACCCGGTTGCGGGCGCGGAATTCCAGGCCCACCCGCGGCAGCGCCAGCAGCACGCCGATCAGGGCCACCAGCGAAGCCAGGCCGATCGTGCTGTAGCGCACGATGGCGGTGATCTTGCGGGACTCGGCGACCTTGGCGTCGAGCGCGGTCTTCAGCTCGCCCTCGTAGGCGACTTCCGACGGCGCTTCCTTGGCCGCGATGGCGCGGGCGTCGCTGAAGAAGACGTCCTGGCGGTCGGGCGTCAGGGCCGAGACGGCCGCCGGACGTTCGGCCTGCAGGACCGCCTCCTCGAGCCGGCCGCCGAACACGGCGCCGAGCAGCAGCAGGAGGGCGGCCGGAGCGCCGGCCCAGAGGGCGGCGTAGGCGCCGTAATAGTTGGGCAGCGAGTGGAGGCGCACCGAAGCGCCGCCGGCCGCCTTGAGCGCTCGGCCCCGACCGAGCAGGAACGCCGCCAGCGCGAACAGCGCCAGGAAGAGGAGCGAGAGCCAGGTCAGCATGCGTGAAGCGGTCTTGCGCGTAGGATGCGAGCACGGCGCCCGTTGCGCCGCCCCGCCCGTGACCGATCTATGCCGGCCGGGCGCCGACCTTATGCGACGTTTCTACGACAGTTTTACGACACCGCCCGGCCCGGCCCCGTCAACTGTGGCCAAGTCCTTGTCGGGCAGGGTTTTGGCCATCGGCAGGTAGACGCCGAAGGTCGCCCCCTCGCCCTGGGTCGACTCCACGTGCAGGCCGCCGCGGTGACGATTGACGATGTGCTTGACGATGGCCAGGCCCAGGCCCGTGCCCGAGCGGTCGCCGCTCTTCTGACCCTCGACGCGGTAGAAGCGCTCGGTCAGGCGCGGCAGGTGCTCGCGGGCGATGCCCGGCCCCTTGTCGCCGACCCGCAGGCCCGCGAACAGCGACTCCGACTCCGAATGGTCGGGCGTCAGCAGCGACAGCCGCGCGGCGGACGGGTCGCGCGGGGCGACGGCCGTGGCCGGCGTCAGGCCGGGGAAGATCTCGACCCGCACGACGCCGTCCTTGGGCGTGTACTTGATGGCGTTGTCGACGAGGTTCTGGACCACCTGGACGATCTGGTCGCGGTCGCCCTCGACCACCGCCGAGCCGCGCGGCGGCAGGATGGCGTCGAAGCTGACCTGCTTGTCGCGCGCCTGCGGGGCCAGGGCGTCGATGACGTCCTGGGCGGCCATGGCCAGGTCGACGCGGCCGGCCGGGGCGATGTGCTCGTTGAGCTCGATGCGCGACAGGCTCATCAGGTCGTCGATCAGCCGCGACATCCGCTCGGCCTGGGCCTGCATGATGCCCAGGAACTTGTCGCGGGCGCCCGGATCTTCCTTGGCGTGGCCGCGCAGGGTCTCGATGAAGCCCGACAGCGAGGCCAGCGGCGTGCGCAGCTCGTGGCTGGCGTTGGCCAGGAAGTCGGCGCGGGTGCGCTCGCTGCGGCGCACGTCGGTCTCGTCGCGCAGCACCAACAGGGCCAGCTGCGAGCCGCGGTCGTCGCGGCCCAGCGGCCGGGCGTGGGCGGTCCAGTCGCGGCCCTGCGAGCCGACGCCGGTCCATTCCACCGTGCGCTCGACGCCGCCGAACAGGCTCTCGTCCACCGCCTCCAGCACCTGGGGGCTGCGCACGGCGGTCACCAGCAGGGCGCTTTCCCGGATGCGGAAGCGCTCGCGGGCGGCGGCGTTGGCGAAGACGAAGCGTCGGCCGGTCAGGTCGTCGGCCTCTTCGGCGGCGATGACCATCAGCGGCTCGGGCAGGTTCTCCAGGATCACCGCGAAGGGCGGGGCCCGGGCGGCGATCGCGGCGGCCGGGGCGGCGACCAGCGAGGCGTCCTCGATCAGGCGGCGCAGGCGGCGCAGCAGGAAGATCCCGCCGCCGCCCAGCAGCACCGCGGCCGGCAAAGCGACGCCCGGCTGGGCGGCGCCCAGAGCGGTCATGGCCACAAGAGCGACCGGCCCGCCGGCGATCGCCGTCCAGGCCCCGGCCCACGCGCCCGCCAAGGGACCGCCCCAGCGATCCGGCGCGACCGGCGAAGGGGGGGAGACGGTGGGCATGGCGGGGGTCCGGGCTCCATCTGGCGAGGCGGGCCTCGAACGGCCCGACGGGGGGACCAAGGCTCGTAGGCCAGTTTTGTGACGAAGCGATGATTCGTCGAAGCAGATATGGCGCCGCCCGATCTCATGGGATAGACGGGGAACCCCTAGATGCGTGTCGGTCGCGGTGTTCACCGCAATTTCGCCGCAACCTGACGCAATCTCGGGGGCAGAGGGTATTCTCCTTAGGGTGGTCGGTTCGTATGCAGCGCAAGGTCCTGGTCGCGACGGTCGCGGCCGCTCCTCTGATGGCCATGGCCTTGGCCGCGCAGGCCGAGACCGTCATCAATTCCGAACGGACGACCCCGATCGCCACCGCCTCGGCGGGAACCGGCGGCGCGGCCGACGATGTCAAGATCGACACGGGCGGCACGATCAAGCTGACGGCCTCCGGCGCGCTGGTGACGCTGAACAGCAACAATAAGGTCACCAACACCGGCTCGCTGACGACCCAGGGCGTCAACGATTCCACGGGCATACTGATCAATGGCGGCACGACCGGCACGGTCACCAACACCGCCACGATCACGCTCGACGAGGACTACACCGCCACCGACACCGACTCGGACGGCGACATCGACGGCGCCTTCGCGCTGGGCCAGAACCGCTACGGCATCCGCCTGACCGGTCCCGGCGCCTTCACCGGCGACATCCTGGCCACCGGCGGCTCGATCACCATCGAGGGCAACAACTCGGCCGGCATCTCGCTGGAGAGCGCCCTGGTCGGCAACCTGACCAACGGCGGCACGATCGCCGTCACCGGCAACAACAGCTACGGCGTGCACGTCGCGGCCCCGGTGACCGGCAAGGTCACCATCAACGGCGGCGTCAGCACCGTCGGCCAGAACTCGGTCGGCGTGGCCATCGACGGCGACATCACCGGCGCCTTCGTGGTGCAGGGCGGGATCAGCGCCACCGGCTACCGCTACACCAGCCGGCCCTCCGACAAGACCGTGCGCGACAAGCTCGACGCCGACGACCTGCTGCAGGGCGGCTCGGCCGTCCGCGTGGCCGGCAACGTCACCGGCGGCGTGCTGCTCGACATCCGCCCGGCCGACAACGACACCACCAAGACCGACGAAGACGGCGACGGCGTCGAGGACGCCTCGGAAGGCACCAGCGCGCTGACCGTCTACGGCGGCGCCCCGGCCCTGCTCATCGGCTCGGACACCGGCGCGATCACCATCGGCGCGGTCGGCACGGGCGACAACGCCTACGGCGTGATCGCCAAGGGCACGATCCTGGCCAACGGCCTCTTCGACAACGTCGCGGCCACCGGCGTGCAGCTGGGCGGCAACGCCGGCCAGGCGACCAACATCGCCGGCGGCTTCCGTTCGGACGCCGGGATCACCGTCCAGGCCTACGAGGCCAACAGCACCGGCATCCGGGTCACCGCGGGCGGCAACGCCCCGATGATCTGGAACAAGGGCACGATCTACGCCTACAGCGTCTCCGAAGGCGCGTTCGACGCCCGCGGCGTGGTCATCGAGGCCGGCGGCGGGACGACCACCCTGCGCAACGCCGGCGTGATCAATTCGACCGTCGTCGGCGAGAAGGGCACGGCCTACGGCGTCATCGACCTATTCGGGCGGCCTGACCACGATCGAGAACACCGGCTCGATCCTCGCCTCGATCTCGCCCACGGACGATGATCTCGACACCGACGACAGCGACACCGACGCCAGCAACGAGACCATCACCGGCAAGGCGGTGGCCATCGACGTCAGCCGCAACACCACCGGCGTCACCCTGACCCAGAACGGCGTCAACGACGGCGACGACGGGGCCGACGGCGTGGCCGACACCGACACGGACGGCGACGGCGTCGACGACGCCGACGAGCCGGCCATCATCGGCGCCATCCGCTTCGGCTCGGGCGCCGACACCTTCAACGTGCTGAACGGCACCGTCGTGAGCGACATCTCGTTCGGCGACGGCGCCGACGTGTTCCGCATCGACGGCGGCGCGGCCGTGATCGGCTCGATCAGCGACAGCGACGGCCGGCTGGACGTCACCATCGGCAAGGGCTCGCTGGGCCTGACCAAGGCCGAAACGATCAACATCACCAGCCTGACCCTCGGCGCCGAGAGCAAGCTGGTGTTCACCGCCGACCCGGCGACCTCGACCAATACCCGCCTGGTGGTGTCGGGCGCGGCCAACGTCGCCAGCGGCGCGCAGCTTGGCCTGCGCCTGACCAGCCTGCTGAGCGCCCCGACCACGTACACGGTGATCACCGCCGGTTCGCTGACCAGCGGGGCCCTGGGCCAGAGCCTGCTCGACGACGCGCCCTACATGTACGTCGCCAGCAGCCGCGCCGACGCCAACAACGTCTATATCGACGTGCGCCGCCGCACCGCCGCCGAGATCGGCATGGCCCGCTCGGGCGCGTCGGCCTACGACGCGATCTTCAACGCCCTCAGCGGCGACTCCGACGTGGCCAGCGCCTTCCTGGGCATCAGCGACCGCGGCTCGTTCCTGAACCGCTACAACCAACTGCTGCCAGACCAGGGCGAGGGCATGTTCGCCACCCTGCAGACCGTCACCCAGCAGATCTCGCAGGCCACCTCGATCCGGCCCGATCCGGGCGACCGCTACGGACCCGACAGCATCTGGGTCCAGGAAATCAACGCCCTGGTCCGTCGCGAAGACGGCCCGACCCTGGGCACCGACACCCAGGCCTTCGGCTTCGTGGCCGGCTACGAGGCGATGGGCGACGCGGGCGGCGCCCTGGGCGTGACCCTGGCCTACACCGCCCTGGAAGAGCACGACACCGTCGCCCAGGTCGGCGAACAGACCACCTCGTCGCTGGTCCAGACGGGCGTCTACTGGCGCCGGTCGGTGGGCCCGTGGCGCTTCAACGTCGGCGGCGGCGTCGGCTACGGCTGGTTCGACAGCGACCGGGTGTTCCTGATCGACGCCAACGGCGACGGCGTCTACGAGGAAAAGCGCAAGGCCAGCAGCGACTGGGGCGCCCTGACCGCCAACGCCTTCGCCGGCACGGCCTACGAAGTGAAGTTCGGCCGCTTCTTCTCGCGTCCGGAAGCGCGCGTCGACTACACCTACCTCAACGAGTCGAGCCACGACGAGACCGGCGGCGGCAAGGTGATGGACAACGAGATCGGCCGGCGCAAATGGAGCAACCTCAGCGGCGACGTGGGCGTCGTGCTGGGCGCCGAGTTCGGCCGCGACGTCTGGGTGCGCCCGGAAGTCCGCGTCGGCTACCGCAAGACCCTGGCCGGCAAGCTGGCCGACACCGTCGCCACCCTGAACGGCCAGACCTACGTGCTGGAGCCGTTCGACGACAAGGACGGCGCCCTGACCCTGGGCTTCGCCCTGCGGGCCGGCACGGCGATGTCCTACGTGGCGCTGGAAGGCACGGCCGAAAGCACCAAGCGCCAGAAGCGCTACAACGTGAAGCTCACCGGCCGGACGATGTTCTAGACACCGTCCGCCTAGGTGGAGAAGAGGGCCTCGCACAACGTGCGGGGCCTTTTTCATAAGGGCTTTGCGCCCAAGTTGGCGACAATCCGCCGCAGTCGCCGCGGCCTTCCCGCCTCGCCACGCTAAAGGTCCGTTTAAGGACTAATATTAAGGCTGTTCCCATCGATAACAGACGGCGGCCCTGATCGCCGTGAGGGGAAGACCTTGACCATCCATCGCTTCGCCCGGGGCGCCGCCGCCCTGGCCGGCGCCGCGACGCTCGTCGTCGCCGGCGGCGCTCACGCCCAAGCTCCGTCAAATGGGGCGGCGTCCGACCAGCAGGCCCGCATCGAGGCCCTGGAGGCCCAGCTGGCGGCTCTTCAGAAGCAGATCGCCGAGATCAAGACCGCGACCGCCGCGGCCCCGAAGGCGGCCCCCGCCGCCGCGCCCGTCGCCGCTCCGGCCGCGACCGTCAGCATCGCCGGCGGCCGTCCGACCATCGCCTCGACCGACGGCGCCTTCAGCGCCACCCTGCACGGGGTGATGCAGCTCGACACCGCCCACTACTTCCAGGACAAGGGCCTGCCGGCGGTGATCGGCAACGGCCGCGACCTCAACAGCGGCAGCAACTTCCGCCGCGCGCGCCTGGGCATGGACGGCAAGGTCTTCAAGAACTTCGACTACAGCGTTCTGCTCGACTTCGGCGGCGCCGGCACCGACGGCTCGGGCGTGCTGCAGGAGCTGTTCCTCCAGTACAACTACGCGCCGTTCAAGGTGCGCGTCGGCGCCTTCGCCCCGAACGTGGGCCTGGAGGACGCCGGCTCGACCAACGGCTCGCTGTTCGCCGAGCGCCCCGCGATCTCGGAACTGACCCGCGGCCTGGCCGCCGCCGACCGCCGCTACGCCCTGCAGGTGCAGACCGGCGGCGAGCGCTGGCTGCTGTCGGCCGCCGCCACCGGCGGCAAGACCGGCGACGCCCAGACCTTCGACGAGCAGCAGGGCTTCGTGGCCCGCGCCGCCTTCCTGCCGGTCAAGACCAAGGACTGGATCGTGCACACCGGCGTCGGCGCCGGCTACATCGTCACCCCGGCCCAGACGGCCGTCGGCGGCGCCTATCCGCTGACCCTGACCGAGCGTCCGGAACTGCGGGTCGACGGGACCACCCTGGTCACCACCGGGGCCATCGACGCCGACAACCTGCGCCACGTGGGCGTGGAGCTGGCCGTCCAGCACAAGAACCTGCTGATCCAGAGCGAGTACTTCGACATCGCGCTGGACCGCCGCAACCCGGCGGCCGGCGTCAGCGATCCGAAGTTCGGCGGCTGGTACATCGAGGGCGGCTGGGTGCTGACCGGCGAGAGCCGCCGCTACAACGGCTCGACCTTCGCCTTCGACGCCCCGTCGATCGCCAACCCCTTCGACCCGAAGGCCGGCAAGTGGGGCGCCTGGGAACTGGCGGCGCGCTATTCGGTGCTCGACCTGAACCACCACGAGACCGCGACCCTGGCGGCCGACCGGGTGCGCGGCGGCGAGCAGACGATCTGGACGGCCGGGGTGAACTGGTTCCCCAACTCGGTGACCAAGTTCTCGCTCGACTATCTGGACGTCGACATCGACCGCCTGGATCCGGCTGGCGGGACCGTGGCGCTGAGCCAGGGCTACCAGGCCGTCAACCTGCGCAGCCAGTTCGCGTTCTAGATCTTTCCCCTCCCCCCTCTCCCTTCCCCCTTGATGGGGGAAGGGTCGGGGATGGGGGTGACTGCTGAGCCGGCTACTGTGCAGCGTTGGACGCCGCATCACCCCCACCCCTGCCCCTCCCCCATCGAGGGGGAGGGGACCGCGGAAGCGCCGCCCCTTTCTGATCCCGCCTTCAGAAACATTCGCGCGTACAACGGGAGCGAGATCGGCCAAGGTTTCGGCGTTATCCCAGAGGACGCCCGATGACCCTGCCCCGCCCGCTTTCCCGCCGAGACCTGTCGATCGGCGTCGGCGCCGCGGCGGCGGCCGCGCCCCTTGGCGCCCTGGCGCAAGGCCCCAAGGTCGTGACGCTGCTGAACGTCAGCTACGATCCGACCCGCGAGCTCTATCAGGAGATCAACCCGGCCTTCGCCGCCTACTGGAAGCGCCGGGTCGGCCAGACGCTGGACATCAAGCAGAGCCACGGCGGCTCGGGCAAGCAGGCCCGCTCGGTGATCGACGGGCTGCAGGCCGACGTCGTCACCCTGGCCCTGGCGGACGACATCGACCAGATCGCCGCCCGCGGCCTGATCGCCAGGAACTGGCAGTCGCGGCTGCCCAAGAACTCGGCCCCCTACACCTCGACGATCATCTTCCTGGTCCGCAAGGGCAACCCGAAGGGGATCAGGGACTGGTGCGACATCGTCAAACCCGGCGTCGAGATCATCACCCCCAACCCCAAGACCGGCGGCGCGCCGCGCTGGGCCTATCTGGCGGCCTGGGCCTGGGCGCTGAAGCAGAAGGGCGGCGACGACGCCAAGGCCCGCGCCTTCGTCCAGCAGCTCTATCGCCAGGTGCCGGTGCTCGACAGCGGGGCGCGCGGCTCGATGACCACCTTCGCCCAGCGGGGCGTCGGCGACGTGCTGCTGACCTGGGAGAACGAGGCCCACCTGGCCCGCGAGGAGTTCGGGGCCGACAGGTTCGAGATCGTCTATCCGTCGCGCTCGATCCTGGCCGAGCCGTCGGTGGCCGTGGTCGACAAGGTGGTGCAGCGGCGCGGCACGCGGCTGGTGGCCGAAGGCTATCTGAACTTCCTCTACAGCCCGCTGGCCCAGGACATCATCGGCAAGCATCACTACCGGCCGCGCGACCCGAAGGCGGCGGCCAAGTACGCCGCCAAGTTCCCCGACATCCCGCTGGCGACCATCGACCGCGAGTTCGGCGGCTGGGCGAAAGCCCAGGCCCGCCACTTCGCCGACGGCGGCGTCTTCGATCAAATCTACCGGCCTTGAGAGTCTTCTTGGGCGTGAAACCTACCTAGGCAATAGGATATAGCGCTTCTGTCACGTTCGTGCGTTATCCGCATGGACCACCCGAGATAACACCCGAGACAGAGCGACATCGCCATGACCACCGCCTTGAAGTCTCCCACCCGCCGCGGCCTGCTGGGCGCGGCCGGCGCCGCCGCCGCCCTCGGGGGCTCGACCCTCACGGCCGGCCAGGCTTTCGCCCAGGCCAAGCCGCTGACCCTGCTGAACGTCAGCTACGACCCGACCCGCGAGCTCTACAAGGCGATCAACGTCGCCTACGCCGCCTACTGGAAGAAGAAGGTCGGCCAGACCCTGACCATCAACCAGAGCCACGGCGGCTCGGGCAAGCAGGCCCGCTCGGTGATCGACGGCCTGGAAGCCGACGTCGTCACGCTCGCCCTGGCCTATGACATCGACGAGATCTCGGACAAGGCCAAGCTGCTGCCGGCCAACTGGCAGTCGCGCCTGCCGCAGAACTCCACGCCCTACACCTCGACCATCGTGTTCCTGGTCCGCAAGGGCAACCCCAAGAAGATCAAGGACTGGGGCGACCTGGTGAAGCCGGGCGTCGAGGTCATCACCCCGAACCCGAAGACCTCGGGCGGCGCGCGCTGGAACTACCTGGCCGCCTGGGCCTGGGCGCTGAAGCAGAAGGGCGGCAACCCGGCCAAGGCCCAAGCCTATATCACCGACCTCTTCAAGCACGTGCCGGTGCTCGACACCGGCGCCCGCGGCGCCACCACCACCTTCACCCAGCGCGGCATCGGCGACGTGCTGCTGGCCTGGGAAAACGAGGCCTTCCTGGCGCTGGAGGAAATCCCGGGCCAGTTCGAGATCGTCGTGCCGTCGATCTCGATCCTGGCCGAACCGCCGGTGGCCGTGGTCGACAAGAACGTCGACCGCCACAAGACCCGCCTGGCGGCCGAGGGCTATCTGCGCTTCCTGTACAGCCCGCTGGCCCAGGACATCATCGCCCAGAACCACTACCGGCCGCGCGACGCCAAGGTCGCGGCCAAGTACGCCGCCAAGTACAAGAAGATCCCGCTGGTGACGATCGACAACACCTTCGGCGGCTGGCGCAAGGCCCAGGCCACGCACTTCGCCGACGGCGGCGTGTTCGACAAGATCTACCAGCCGAAGTAAGGCGCTGAACCCCATCGGGTCAGAAAGCTTGACCTTTCAAGGCGCGGCGGTCCCCCATGGGCCGCCGCGTTTTGCGTTTCAACGCCCAAGCTCGGTCGGGAACCCGACTATCGACCGGGCGTTCAGGCCTGACGGGGCGTACCAATAACAAAAGCCGGGGTCGGGCTCAGGATGACGGATTATCTGAAGTCGCAGCGGGCGGGCGATCAGCTCGCGGCCGAGCACGGCATCGACGACCCCTTCGCCGCGGCGATCCGGGCCACCCGCATGGCGATGATCGTCACCGACGCCACCCAGGCCGACAATCCGATCATCTTCGCCAACGACGCCTTCCTGCGGCTGACCGGCTATGCGCGCTCCGAGGTGATCGGCCGCAACTGCCGCTTCCTGCAGGGTCCCGACACCAGTCCGGCCTCGATCGCCGAGCTGCGCGGGGCCATCGCCGACGGCGACGACATCGCCATGGACATCCTCAACTACCGCAAGGACGGCAGCAGCTTCTGGAACGCGCTGTATCTGAGCCCCGTGCGCAACAAGCAGGGCCAGATCATCTACTTCTTCGGCTCGCAGCTGGACGTCAGCGACAAGAAGCAGACCGAACAGCACCTGCGCGAGACCCGCAGCGACCTGGAACTGGCCGTCGAGGCCCGCACCCGCGAACTGACCCTGGCCCTGGAGCAGAAGACCGCCCTGCTGCACGAGGTCGACCACCGGGTGAAGAACAACCTGCAGCTCATCTCGTCCTTGCTGCTGCTGCAGAACCGCCGCGAGAAGGATCCCGCCCTCAAGCACAGCCTGCGCGGCATGCTGGAGCGGGTGAACGCCATCGCCACCGTCCACCGCCGGCTGTTCCAGAGCGAGGACGTCGAGCGCTTCGACGTCTCGGCCTTCGTGCGCGACCTGGTGTCGGACATGACCGGCTCGGCCAACCGCGAGGAGATCCGCGTGCGGCTGGACCTGGAGCGGGTGGACGTGGCCGCCTCGAAGGCCGCACCCCTGGCCCTGGTGATCAGCGAACTGTTCTCCAACGCCCTGCGCCACGCCTTCCCCGACGGTCGCGCCGGCGAGATTTCGGTATCGATCACTCGCCAAAACGGCGACTTCCGGATCGAAATCGCCGATGACGGCGTTGGAGCAGTTGAAGGGGCCCGGACTTCGGGTTTCGGACTGACCATCGTCCAGCTGCTGTGCCAGCAGCTGAAGGCGCGGTCCGAGACCACGGACGCCGGACCCGGAACGCGCGTCGTCGTCCATCTGCCAGTCAACGGCGCGCATCACTGAGGAAGTAGCTTACCCATGGCCGGGCGTGCGTTGGATGTGCTGATCGTCGAGGACGAGGTCCTGCTGGCCACCGAGCTGGAGTTCCTCGCCCAGGAAGTGGGCTACCACTCCGTGGGCCTGGCCATGAGCTCGGACGAGGCCGTGGACCTGGCCAAGTCGCTGCATCCCGACCTCGCCCTGGTGGACGTGCACCTGCAGGACGGCCCGACCGGCGTCGAGGTGGTGCGCAGGATTCATGACGACTGCGGCTGCGTGGCCCTGTTCATGACCGCCAACGTCAAGCGCCTGCCCGACGATTTCGCCGGCGCCTGCGGGGTGATCGGCAAGCCCTATTCCGAGCACGGGGTGAAGACCGCCCTGGCCTATCTGGCCGTCTGCCTGGAAGAGGACCGCGCGCCGGGCCTGCCGCCGGTGGGGCTGGAACTGGCCCCGGCCTTCGCCGAGCGCTGGGGCCTGACCGAAACGCCCCTTTCGGCCTGATGGCCGAGGCTCCACCGGTCGCCGTCTTCGTCGGGACCGCCGCGGCCCTGCTGTCGATCACCAGCTTCGCCCCGCAGATCGTCAAGATCGTGCGCGAGAAGGACGCCTCGTCGGTGTCGCTGCGGACCTATGTCGTCACCGTCGCGGGCTTCTCGTGCTGGCTGGCCTATGGGCTGATGATCAAGGCCTGGCCGGTGGCGGCGGCCAACCTCGCCTGCCTTGCGATGTCGGCCGCCGTGCTCGCCTTGAAATGGCGCTATGGCCGCAAGGAGGACGTCAAGGACGTCAAAGGGTGACAGGGGGGGCGGGGTCCGCTATCGAGGCCCGCCTAATTTCGCGCACCAGGACCACCGCCTTGACCGAAGTCGCCGAGGAAGCTGGCTGGGCCACCGCCAAGACTCTGGCCGAAGCCCTGCCCTACATCCAGATCTACGACCGCGAGACGGTGGTGATCAAATACGGCGGCCACGCCATGGGCCAGGAAGAGGTGGCCAAGCTGTTCGCCGCCGACGCCGTGCTGCTCAAGCTCCTGGGCGTGCACCCGGTCGTGGTTCACGGCGGCGGTCCGCAGATCAGCCGCATGCTCGACAAGGCCGGCGTGAAGTCGACCTTCGTCGACGGCCTGCGCGTCACCGACGAGGCGACGATGGAAGTGGCCGAGATGGTGCTGTCGGGCGCCATCAACAAGGAAATCGCCAACTGGATCACGCTCGCCGGCGCCGAAGCCGACGTGCGCGGCGTGGGCCTGTCGGGCAAGGACGCCCGCCTGATCACCGCCGAGAAGGTGACCCGGACCCGCAAGGACCCGGACAGCAACATCGAGCAGGCCATCGATCTGGGCTTCGTGGGCGAGCCGACCAAGGTCGATCCGCACCTGATCCAGGCGCTGCTAGGCTCGGAAACCGACTACATCCCGGTGATCGCCCCGATCGGCGTGTCCGAGCAGGGCGAGACCTTCAACATCAACGCCGACACCGTGGCCGGCGCCCTGGCGGGCGCCCTGAAGGCCAAGCGGATGCTGATGCTGACCGACATCAAGGGCGTGCTCGACGCCGATGGCGAGCTGATCCGCGAGATGACCCTGGACCAGGCCCGCCAGCTGATCGCCGACGGCGTCGCCACCGGCGGCATGATCCCCAAGCTCGAGAACGCCATCCACGCCGTGGAAAGCGGCGTCGAAGCCGTGGTCATCCTCGACGGCCGCCGCCCGCACGCCATGCTGGTCGAACTGTTCAGCGAACACGGCGCGGGCACGCTGATCTCGAAGTGATCTGATGGTGGCCGACCTCTCCCACGTCGACACCTGGCTGTTCGACCTCGACAACACCCTCTACCCGGCCGAGACCGAGTTCATGGGGTTGATCGAAGGCCGGATGACCGACTTCGTCGAGCGCTATACCGGGCTTCCGCGCGAGGAAGCCCGGGCGCTGCAGAAGAAGTACTATCTGGAGCACGGCACCACCCTGGCCGGGCTGATGACCTATCACGGCATGGACCCCTCCCAGTTCCTGGAGGAGGTGCACGACGTGTCGCTGGACAACCTGGTCCCCGACCCGGCCCTGCATGCGGCGATCCAGGCCCTGCCCGGCCGGCGGCTGGTGTTCACCAACGGCTCGCTGGGCCACGCCGAGCGGGTGCTGGGACATCTGGGCCTGCGCGACCTGTTCAGCGAGATCTTCGCCATCGAGACGGCCGACTACATCCCCAAGCCGTCGCTGGCGACCTTCGACAAGATCACCAAGCTGCACGCCATCGATCCGCCGACCACGGCCTTCTTCGAGGACAGCGAGAAGAACCTCGTCCCGGCCGCGCGCATCGGCATGACCACCGTGCTGGTCGGCGCCCACGCGGCCGCCTCGACCTCCGAACACGTCCACCATCGCACCAACGACCTCGCCGGGTTCCTGAGCTCGGCGCGCCTGAAGGAAGCCTGACATGACCGCCCTGACCTTCGCCGATCTGCAGACCGAGATCGAAGCCGCCTGGGAGGCCCGCGACGGCGTCTCCACCGCCACCACCGGCCCGGTCCGCACCGCCGTGGAAGAGGCCCTGCTGCTGCTCGACAGCGGCAAGGCCCGCGTCTCGGAGAAGATCGACGGCGAGTGGACCACCCACCAGTGGCTGAAGAAGGCCGTGCTGCTGTCGTTCCGCCTCAACCCCAACACCGTGATGCGCGCCGGCTCGCTGGGCGGCGGCGTCGGTCCGTGGTGGGACAAGGTGGCCAACAAGTTCGACGGCTGGGACGCCCCGCAGTTCGAGGCCGGCGGCTTCCGCGCCGTGCCGGGCGCCATCGTGCGTCGCGGCTCGCACATCTCCAAGAACGTCATCCTGATGCCGTCGTTCGTGAACATCGGCGCCTTCGTCGACGAGGGCACCATGGTCGACACCTGGGTGACGGTCGGTTCGTGCGCCCAGATCGGCAAGCACGTCCACCTGTCGGGCGGCGTCGGCATCGGCGGCGTGCTGGAGCCCCTGCAGGCCAACCCGACCATCATCGAGGACAACTGCTTCATCGGCGCCCGTTCGGAAGTGGTCGAAGGCGTGGTCGTCGGCGAGGGCAGCGTGCTTTCGATGGGCGTCTACCTGTCGGCCTCGACCAAGATCGTCGACCGCAAGACCGGCGAGATCCACATCGGCAAGGTGCCGCCCTACAGCGTCGTGGTGCCGGGCAGCCTGCCCGACAAGAACGGCGGCCCGAGCCTCTACTGCGCCGTGATCGTCAAGACGGTCGACGCCCAGACCCGCTCGAAGACCTCGATCAACGACCTGCTGCGCGACTGATCCGCGTGACGGGGGCGGCCGTGGAACACACCCTGGCCGCCCTGCGCGCCGGCGATCTGGCCGGGGCGCGCGCGCTGAACCTCTCCGGCGCGGACCTTTCCGAGGTTCCGCCGGAGATCTTCGGCCTTTCCGAGACGCTGGAGGTGCTGGACATCGGCGCCACGCGGATCTCGGCCCTACCCGCCGAATTCTCCCGCCTGAAGAAGCTGAAGGTGCTGTTCGCCTCCGGCGCGCCGTTCCGCCGTCTGCCCGAGGTGTTGGGCGACTGCCCGGCCCTGAGCCAGGTCGGCTTCCGGGGCTGCGGGATCGAAGCGGTCCCGGCCGAAGCCCTGCCGCCAGCCCTGCGCTGGCTGACCCTGACCGACAACCGCATCGAGACCCTGCCGCCCGGCCTGGGCGAACGGCCCCTGCTGCAAAAGGTCATGCTGGCCGGCAACCGGCTGGACGCCCTGCCCGACAGTCTGGCCGGCGCGAAGAGCCTGGAACTGCTGCGCGTCGCCGCCAACCGCTTGCCGGCCCTGCCCGGCTGGCTGGCCGAGCTGCCGGCGCTGGCCTGGCTGGCCTGGGCCGGCAATCCGTTCGACACCGCCGTCACCGAGGCTCTCGTTCCGCCGGTCGCCTGGCGTGACCTGGCCCTCGGCAAGGCCCTGGGGCGCGGCGCCTCGGGCGACGTGTTCGAGGTCTCCTGGAAAGACCGCCCCGCCGCCCTGAAGCTGTTTCGCGGGACCATGACCAGCGATGGTTTGCCCGAGCGCGAGATGGCCGCCTGCCTGGCCGCCGGCGAGCACCCGAACCTGACCGGGGCCCTGGGCCGCGTGGTCGGCCATCCGGACGGCGCCGAGGGCCTGCTGATGCCGCTGCTGCCCGACGGCTGGCGGGTGCTGGCCGGTCCGCCGAGCGCGCAAAGCTGCA
>NZ_QHJY01000029.1 GCF_003185805.1 Caulobacter sp. D5 | reverse complement strand
GAGAGACCCCTCACCCGACCTGCTTCGCAGGCCACCCTCTCCCGCAAGGGGAGAGGGATCACAGGGCCGTCTCGCCCCCTCCACCGCTTCGCCCCCTCCCCCGTTTCACGGGGGAGGAGTGGCGCGATCAGGTGTTCGAGCCGGTCAGCATCGCCACCAGTGCGGCGGGGCCCAGCGTGGTGTTGAGGTCGGTGGCGGCTTGGGCGGCCTTGCGGGCTTTGGCGGCCTTGGCGTCGCGCTTGGCCTGGCCGTCGGCCATGGCGGCGGCCCACTTGGTCTTGTGAGCGACTTGGGGGCGCGGTTTGGGGAGCGGCATGGCGGTCTCCGTGGATCGCGGACAGCAGGCCACGGCCGGCCGCGCCCGTCCAATCACAACTCTGCGACACAGAGTTATGATCAGCCGCCGAAGATCCGCCGCAGCCAGCCAGGGATGCCGCGGCTGAGTTCGCGCTCCAGGTCGTCGTCTTCCGACGGCGGCGGGGCGCGGGGGACCGGGGCGCGGTCGCGGGCGATCAAACCCGCTTTCAGCCCCTGGCCGACGAAGTCGCGCCAGATCTGGGCCGGCAGGCCGCCGCCGGTAACGCCGTTCATCGGCGAGTGGTCGTCGTTGCCGACCCAGACCCCGACCACCAGGTCGCCGGTGAAGCCGACGAACAGGGCGTCGCGATGGTCCTGGGTGGTGCCGGTCTTGCCATAGGTCAGCTGGCCGGTGCGGGCGGCCCGGCCGGTGCCCTCCTCGACCACGGCGCCGAGCAGCTCGTAGAGGGCCGCGCGCTGGGCGGTGTCGAGCGGCTGGCTGGGCGGGGCCGCCTCGCCGGCCGGCCGCGGGCGGCCGTAGGGCGCGACCGGCATGTGGCCCGAGGCGACGGAAGCGTAGGCGCTGGTCAGCTCCAGCAGGGTGGTCTCGGCCGTGCCCAGCGACAGGCTGGCGTCGGTCGCCTTCAGCGGCGAGGTGATCCCGAGGTCGCGAGCGGCCTGGACCACCGCCTCGCCGCCGGCCGTCTGCCAGATGCGGGCGGCGATGATGTTGTTGGACTGGGCGAAGGCGTCGCGCAGGGTCATGTCCTGGCCCGCCTCGCCCTCGTAGTTCTTCGGGCTCCAGCCGTCGATGGTGACCGGGTCGCCGACCACCCGCATGTCGGTGTGGGCGCCGTCGCGCAGGGCGGCCAGATAGACGAAGAGCTTGAAGGCGCTGCCCGGCTGGCGCCTGGCCTGGACGGCGCGGTTGAACTGGCTGGCGGCGTAGGAGCGGCCGCCGACCATGGCCACCACCTTGCCGTCGGGGCGCATGGCGACCAGGGCCGCCTGCCCCGCCTTCAGCCGGCCGCCGGACTTGGCCAGGGCGCGGTTGACGGCCTGCTCGGCGCGGCGTTGCAGGCGGCCGTCCAGCGTGGTCGGAACCTTGACCTCGCCGTAGCGGGCGGTCTCGAAGGCGTCGGCGATCTGGGGCGAGACCCAGTCGGCGAAATAGCCGCCGACCGGCAGGCTGGCGCGCACGGCGCGGGCCCGCGCGCCGCGCGCGGCGACGGCCTGCTCGGGGGTGATGAACTTGACCTCGACCATGTCGGCCAGCACCCGGTCGGCGCGGGCGGCGGCGGCCTTGGGGTTGTCGACGGGGTCCAGGCGGCTGGGGGCGTTGACCATGCCGGCCAGGATCGCGGCCTGGCCGAGGGTGAGCTTCTCGGGCGGGCGGCCGAAATAGTGCCGCGAGGCCGCGCCCAGGCCATAGACCCCGTCGCCGAAATAGATGCTCGACAGGTAGCGGGCGAGGATCTCGTCCTTGGACAGGCGCAGCTCGAGCCAGACGGCGATCACCGCCTCCTGCGCCTTGCGGCGAAGGGTGCGCTCGTTGCTGAGGAAGGCGTTCTTGGCCAGCTGCTGGGTGATGGTGCTGGCGCCCTCGCGGGCCTTGCCGGCCTTGAGGTTGACGGCGGCGGCCCGGCCCATGCCCCAGACGTCCAGGCCGAAGTGATGGCGGAAGCGTCGGTCCTCGATGGCGATGAAGGCGTTGGGCACGTAGTCGGGCAGGTCGGCGACGACGACCGGGGCCTCCTTGTAGGCGCCGCGCCGGGCGAAGGGCTTGCCCTGCGCGTCGAGCAGCACGACAGCGGGGCTGGGCAGCGGCTCCAGCGAACGCGACAGCGGCAGGCTGACCCCGACCCAGACGAAGGCGGCCAGCAGCACGGCGAAGACGGCGCAGGCCAGGCCCGTCCAGCGCGGATGGCGGCGGACGAAGGCGGCGAAGCCCCGGGCCTTGGCGGCGACGAAGGCCGCGACGATCAGGGCCGCGTGCCGCGCCTTCACCGTCAAAGCTCGCCAGTCGAGATCGGCCACCCGGCCCCCGTTTCCTGTTCAGCCCGCTCCTGGATGGCAGGCAGTTGCGGCAGGAAAGCGTCCGGGAACGGTCAAGGTTGCCTGGCGCGGGTCGGAAGGCTCACGCCTGCAAGGCCATGAAGGCGTCGACCTTGTCGAGGGCGGTCAGGGGCGCGCGGACGGTGCAGACCAGGCCTTCGGGGCGGTAGTCGAGGGCGACCTCGCCGTCCAGTTCGCTGGCCAGGGCCAGCTCGATGATCCGCGAGCCGAAGCCGCGCCGGGTGGGCGTCTTGACCGGAGGCCCGCCGTGCTCGGTCCAGGTGATGACGAGGCGCGCGCCGGGTTCCGAGGCCCAGCCGACCTCGACCTCGCCGCCGGGAACCGACAGGGCGCCGTACTTCAGGGCGTTGATGGCCAGCTCGTGGAAGGCCAGGGCCATGACCACGGCCGGCTTGGGCGAGACCATCAGGTCGGGGCCGGCGATGGTCGCGCGGTGCTCGCCGCCGAGATAGGGCTTGAGCGAGCCCTCGACGATCTGGCGCAGGCTGGCGGCGGCCCAGTTCTCGTCGGTCAGCACGTTGTGGGTGGCGGCGATGGCCATCAGCCGGCCCTCGAAGGCGCGCCGCACGGCCGGATCGACCCCGGCGTTGCGCAGCGACTGGGCGGCGATCGACTGGACGATGGCCAGGGTGTTCTTGACCCGGTGATTGAGCTCGTTGACCAGCAGCTGGCGGTGGCGCTCGGCCAGCATGGCGGCGGTGACGTCGTGCGAGGCGGCCAGCACCCGCACCACCCTTCCGGCCTCGTCGCGGACCGGCGAGACGGTGGTGTCCCACCAGCGGACATTGCCCTTGGCGGTCGGGCAGAGGGCGCGGAAGAAGGCCGCGCCGCCGGCCAGGGCCTTGTTCAGGGCGTTCTCGACGGCGGGGCGGCTTTCGGGCGGCCACATGTCGGGCCAGTAGCGGTCGCGGTTGCGGCCGTCGAAGTCGTCGATCTCGAACAGCACCCGGCCGCGGCCGTTCATGTATTCGACGCGCCCCTCGGGATCGATGACGCGGATGCAGTCCTGGCTGGCTTCCAGCACGCTGTGGAAATAGGCCCCAGCGGCGGCCAGCACGCCTGCGTCCGTACGGTCCTGCGCCATGCCCCCTCCTTCGCTCCGCCCCCGTTTGGGAGCCAGAGTTGCGCGAGGCCGGGACGCTCGTCAAAGGCGCGTTCGGTGGGCGCCGTCAGAAGGAGATGCTGGGCGCATCCTCGGCGCAGGCTTCCATCAGTCCGACCATCGCGGCGGTGACGCGCGAGGTCTGGGCCATGCGGCGAAGGGCTTCGCGGGCGTGGGCGCTGTCGGCGATCTCCGCCTGGCGCTCCAACCGTTCGGCTTCTTTGAGATGATCGTTTTGGCTCGGCATGGGGTGATTGTTTACTGGAGATGAACGCCGTTCTCCATGCGACCGCGCGACGCAGTTCGGAGAACTTCGTTAGCGGTATCAGCACTTTAGTGTGTATTTGCACTAGGTGTACGATGCGCCGGGCATGCGGGGCCCGAAATGAAAACACCCCCGGACCCTGAGGGTCCGGGGGTGTCGTCCTGTTCCCCAACAGGACGGCGTCGCCCGCTGCCATCCGGCGCGGCGGCGTCGCCTCATAAACCGATGGTCGTCATTTCGCGGAAAGCCTTGCGCGACACAACGCGGCGGCCTGTCGCACACGCGGCAGGGGAAATTTCGCGCCGGTTCGCCAAAGGCGCTCTTGCCAAAAATGACACCGGTGGACATTGTGTCGCCCAACACGCGCCGGGCCAACGGCGGCAAGGACTCGGAGCTTGGCCTCCGAGTGGGGAAGGAAACCAAGGCGACGCTTGATTTCAGGCGTTCCGACCGCTCCCTATCCATGCCGCCTGCGTCCTCGCGTCGCGCAAGTTCAGGACCTGGAGTCAGCGTCGATGCCGCTCAGCCCCCTCACCCGCCGCCGCCTGATGGCGACCACCGCGGCCGCCTTCGCCGCCTCGGCGGGGCTGGCGCCGTTCAAGGCCCTGGCCGCCGAGGCCCCGGGCAAGGACGCGGCCTTGGCGACGATGAAGCGGGCCACCACCTTCATGGTCGAGAAGGTCGCCTACCAGGGCGGCTACGTCTGGAGCTACCTGCCCGACTTCTCGCGCCGCTGGGGCGAGATGGAAGCCTATCCGACGATGATCTGGGTGCAGCCGCCGGGCACGGCGACCATGGGCCACCTGTTCCTCGACGCCTATCACGCCACCGGCGACGAATACTATTACGAGGCCGCCAAGCAGGTGGCCGGGGCCCTGATCAAGATCCAGCACCCGGCGGGCGGCTGGAACTATCTGGGCGATCTGGCCGGCGAGCAATCGATCCGCAAGTGGTACGACACCATCGGCAAGAACGGCTGGCGGCTCGAGGAATTCCAGCACTACTACGGCAACGCCACCTTCGACGACGCCGGCACGGCCGAGAGCGCGCAGTTCCTGCTGCGGCTCTATGTCGAGAAGAAGGACCCGGCCTTCAAGCCGGCGCTGGACAAGGCCATCGGCTTCGTCCTCGACAGCCAGTACCCGGTCGGCGGCTGGCCGCAGCGCTTCCCGCTGAAGGACGAGTTCCATCATCACGGGCGGCCCGACTACACCGGCTTCATCACCTTCAACGACGACGTGGCCGGCGAGAACATCGAGTTCCTGATCATGGTCTGGCAGGCCCTGGGCGACCCGCGCGCCCTGCCGGCGATCAAGAAGGCCATGGACTGCTTCGTGGCCTGCCAGCAGCCGCAGCCCCAGCCGGGCTGGGGGCTCCAACACCGTGTCGCCGACCTGAAGCCGGCCGGCGCCCGCACCTATGAGCCGGAAGCCTTCGCCACCCACACCACCGCGGCCAACATCACCGCCTGCATGGGCTTCTACGAGCTGACCGGCGATCCGAAGTACCTGGCGCGCCTCTCCGAGGCGCTGGACTGGCTGGAGACCCTGCGCCTGCCGGTCGAGTATCAAAAGGGCCGGGCCTTCCCGACCTTCGTAGAGATCGGCACGGGCAAGCCGCTGTACGTGCACCGCACCGGCAGCAACGTCGTCAACGGCCGCTACTATGTCGACCAGAACCCCGAAAACACGGTGGCGCACTATTCGTCGTTCCGGGGGATCAACATCCCAGCCCTGCGCAGACGGCTGGAGACGCTGAAGGCCACGCCGCCCGAGGTCGCCAGCAAGGCCTCGCCGCTGAAGGCCGGCCGTCAGGCGCTGCCGAAGTACTTCACCCTCAAGGACGTGTCGGTGTCGGACCTCAATGTCGGGGCCCTGAAGGGCGACACGACCGCCAGCGCCCCCGACAAGGTCGCCGGCCTGATCGCGGCGCTGAACGAGGCCGGCTGGTGGCCGACCGAGCTGAAGGCGACCTCCAACCCCTATATCGGCGACGGCTCGGCGACCCCCGCGCCGGGAGACTTCAGCCGCACGCACGTGGGTGATGCGAGCGATACGTCGCCGTATGTGACCGACAAGCCGAAGATCGGGATCTCGACCGGCAGCTACATCGAGAACATGGTGACGCTGCTGAAGTACGTCGGGGCGGCGTAAGGACCCTCCCCCTGAAGGGGGAGGTGTCGGCGAAGCCGACGGAGGGGGATGTGGCTGTTGAGCCGGCGGATTTCACGACCGCAGCGGATCCTTCCCCCTCCGGCCCTCCGGGCCACCTCCCCCTTCAGGGGGAGGGTTTCTAGATCATCCCCAGCGGCAAAGTCCCGCGATCCAGCACCTTGCCGTGGAACTCCCTCAACGTCCCGCCCCAGGCGCGGCGCCGGCGGGAGAGCTCCAGCCAGTACATCCCCTGCCCAGCCGCGACGCCCGGCGCGATGGCGGCGCGTTCGACTTCCTGGGTGAAGGGGGCGAAGATCACGGGGTCGCCTTGCGTATCGGCCAGGAAGGCCATGGCGCGCTCGGGGGTCCAGCCTTCCAGGTGGACGCCCAGGTCCATACGAGCGCGGGCGGCGCGGAACAGGATCCAGTAGAGGCCGCCGATCTCGGCCAGGGCCTCGCCGTCGAAGGCGCCCGTCTCCCAGGCCAGGTGCTCGGCATAGACGGCCCAGCCCTCCATGGCGGCCGGACAGGCCACGCGGGTGCGATAGGGATGCGCGCCCGAGGCCTCTTCCAGCGGGATCTGCAGCATGTGGCCGGGGATCACCTCGTGGTGGACCACGGCCGGCAGGCTCCAGCTGGGGCGGCGGCGGATCTGCTTGAGGTCGAGATAGTAGGCGCCGGGCTTGGAACCGTCGGCCGAGGGCAGGTCGCGATAGCCTTGGCGGCCGGCGGCCTCGTCGGCGGGCGACATCCGGCGCACCGAGACGGCGTTCACCGCGCCGGGCAGGTTGGCGAAGGCCAGCGGCAGGCGCGCGCGGGCCTTGGCCAGCCAGGGCGCCATGTCGGCCACCGCGCGATCGCGGCCGGCGTCGTCGTCGCTGTAGAGAAAGCGCTCGTCGGCGGCCAGGGCGCGCAGGCGCTCGCCCACCCCGCCCTTCGTCAGGCCTTGCGCCTTCAGCAGGACGTCGGCGCGGGCGTGCAGGCTTCGGATCGTCTCGTCCAGCCGGCGACGGGCCTCGGCGGGCGCCAGCGCCGCGCCCAACTGGCCCTTCAGCGCCAGGGCGTAATAGGCCTCGCGGTCCTTGAAGCGGATCCCGGCGGCCTTGCCGGCGCGGGGCTTGAGGCTGGACAGGACCTGCGCCTGCCGCGCCAGGGCGGCGGCGACCGGCGGCGCGGCTTTGGCGGCGGACTCGGCCAGTCCCTTCTCCAGCCGGTCGAGCAGGAAGGCCGGCGGGACCACGCCGACGGCCGCGTCGTGGCGGATCTGGTCGGTCTCGGCGTCCAGGCGTCCGACGGTCGCGGCGACGGCGTCGGGCTTGGCGTCGGCCGCCTTCAGCCAGGCGCCGGCCCGGGTGGTGACGACATAGGGCCCGGCCGCGCCCGCGCCGAACGGGAAGCGACGCACGAGCTCGGCCTCGATGGCGACGGCGTTGCGGACGGCCTCGTAGTCGAGGTGGGCCTTGGACGAGAGGGTCGTAGGATCGAAAGCGGCCAGGGCCTTCAGGCGATCGGCGGCGCTCGCGACCTTGGGAAAGCCGTCGAGCAGGGCCTTCAAGGCCGCGTCATCGTTCTGGCGGGCCGACGCCGGCCCCGCCGCCAGACCGGCGGCCGTCAGCAGCATCATCCCGCGACGATCGATCATTCCCGGCCTCTCCCTTGCCGTTGTTGACCCCTGTCGTAGCGGGAAAGACACCGGTGTCCAGAGCGATCGGCGAAGATCACGCGATGCATCATCAGGTTGCATGAATCGGTAAAACCACCCAAAAGCTACTTCCGGAACCTTGGGGGAGGAACCGAGCATAGCCTCGGCCGCATCGCGCTCGGACCGACGCTCGAACCGACGCCAGTAGCCGCGTCGCGCGCTCCCCCGCTTGAAGTTCCGATCCTCCGGGCGGCCCAGGGCGGTCCCGAAGAGACAGTGACAGTCAGCGTCCGCGTCCAACGACCCGCGCGCGGCCCATGCGAGGCCGACGTTCCGCCATGGAGGTAAGACCGATGAAACACGCCACTCGCCGCGCCCTGACAGCCTCGCTGTTCGGCCTGGCCCTCGCCGCCACCGCCCCGGCCGTGGCCCTGGCCGGGGACGCCGCCCCGCAGCAGATCACCGAAGCCGAGGTTCTCGCCGCCGCCGACGCTTGGGGCAGAGGCCTGGTGTCCATCTCGGTCGCCTACAACGGCAAGCGGGAGAACCTGCCGCGGGCCAAGGCCGTGGCCAGCGCCTTCATCGACAGGGCCTACGGCTACAATCTGGGTCCGGTGCTGTTCAAGCCGACCCTGACCACCAAGCCCCACGTCTTCCGCCTGACCAAGGAGGGCGCGCTGTCCTACTTCGTCGACGACGATCCGGAATACAACGACGATGGCTTCGCGCTGAAGGAGCCGTGGCGCCGGGTGGTCTTCAAGCCGGTCGGCATCCAGATCAACGGCGCCGTCGCCAGCACCATGGGCACGGTGGAGCTGTACGTGAAGGGCCAGGACGACAAGCCCGCCGTGGTGGTCGACAAGACCTGGGTGTTCAAGAAGGACGACAAGGGCGTGGTGCGGATCATCGTCCACCACTCGTCCCTGCAGTTCAACGGGTACTGAGGCCCTGGCGGAACCGGCCCGTCGCGCTCGTCGATCGGGCGGGTCGGTTCCTGAGGGAGTTGGGGGTCGCGCTGCCGCTTGCAGCCCCCTCGCCCCTTCCAGCTAGTCGAAGTTCGTCGATCGCGAGAGCGCATCCCAGGCGTCGATCTCGGCTCGCATCAGGTCCAGCTTCTGCTCGACGACAGCCAACGCGTCCTCGCCAAGAAACAGCCGGGTCGGCGGCGCGTCGGATTCCACCAGCGTCAGCAAGGCCTGCGCCGCCTTGGCCGGATCGCCCGGCTGGCGTCCGCTCTTGGCCTGACGGGCCGAGCGGATCGGATCCATGATCGCGTCGTAGGCGGGGATGGTGCGCGGCGCACGGTCCATCGAACGACCGGCCCAGTCGGTGCGGAACTGTCCCGGCGCCAGGGCGGTCACGTGTACGCCCAGCGGCTTGACCTCCTTGCCCAGGGCCTCGGAAATGCCCTCCAGCGCGAACTTGCTTCCGCAATAGTAGGCGATGCCGGGCATGGTGATGAAACCGCCCATCGAGGTGACGTTGATGATGCGGCCAAAGCCGCGCTCGCGCATGCCTGGCAGCACCGCCTTGATCATCGCCACCGCGCCGAAGACATTGGCGTCGAACTGGCGGCGCAGATCGTCGATCGACGACTCCTCGACCACGCCTTCCTGGCCGTAGCCGGCGTTGTTGACCAGCACATCGACCGCGCCGAACCGGCGCTCCGCATCGGGAACCTGGGCGGCCACGGCGTCGAAATCGGTGACGTCGAGCAGCAGCGCATGAGCGCGCCCCGGCGCGAGCGCCTCGTGCTCCGACGCGGCTTGCGCGTTGCGGACCGTACCGATCACCACGTGGCCGGCCTGCAAGGCGGCGCTGGCGAAGGCGCGGCCCAGGCCGGAGCTGACACCGGTGATCAGAAACGTCTTGGTCGATGCGGTCATGGCAGGCCTCGAAGCCGTCGGATGGGAGAGCAGAATTTTATATCATGATATAATTTATTGACGCAAGACGCGGGGCGGGCCACCTTGGCCCCCATGGTCGAGATGTCGGTTCGAGAGCAAAAGCGGACACTGGCGCGAGAGGCGGTGCTCGACGCCGCCGAGCGCCTGCTCCGCGCCGATGGCGCCGCCTCGTTCTCGATGCGCGAGCTGGCGGCCGAGGCTGGCGTGAGCTTCGCCACGCCGTTCAATCAATTCGGAAGCAAGGCGGCGATCGCGCAGGCGCTGTCGGCTCGCCGGATTGGCTTGATGAGCGAGCGCTTTTCCGAGGCCGCGCCGGCCGGCGACGCGATCAGCCGGGTGCTCGCCGCCGTATCGATCGCGGTCGCCGTCATGCTCGAGGAGCCCCAGATCAACCGGGCGATCATTCGCTCGCTAGGCTTTCCCGGCGCCAAGCCGAGCGAGGTCAGCGCCCAATCGCGAGCCCTGTGGGCCACGGCGTTCGGCGATGGCGACGGCGTCGATCCCGCCTTGGCCGAGGTGGCCGCCGAACGTGCGCCCGAGCAACTGGCGATCGGCTTTCGCGGCTGCCTGTCCTTCTGGATCGCCGACGAGATCACCGATGCCCAGCTTCCCGAAAAGGCGCGAGCAACGGCCCTCACCATCCTGCTGGGCTTCGTCGAGCCCACCCGGCGCGCCGACCTGCTGCGGTCGTGAAGCGCGAAGAGAACCGGTGACAACGCTGTCACTGATCGCCTAGTTTGCCGACGGGGCGCACGAAGACGCCCATCTGTCTCGCGCTCCCGGAGGAAGCCTTGCCGTCCTGTCCGATCCTGGCCCTGCTGGCCGCCTCCGCCTTCGCCGCGCCCGCGATGGCGGCTGAACCTCTGGCGCCGATCCGGCTGAACCAGGTCGGCGTGCTGGAAAGCGCGGGCAAGCTGGCGGTGCTGCCGGAGGCCTCGGCCAAGCCCCTGGACTGGACGCTGGAGAACGCCGCCGAGCGCGTGGTGCTGAAGGGCCGGACGATCGTGGTCGGCGCCGACGAGGCCTCGGGCGAGCGCCTGCACCAGATCGACTTCTCGGCCGCCCCGGCCGGCGCGGGCTATCGGCTGAAGGCCGGCGGCCGGGCGAGCCGCCCGTTCGCGATCGCCGCCCATCCCTATGCGCGGCTCAAGCGCGACGCCCTGGCCTTCTTCTACCAGAACCGCAGCGGCATACCGATCGAGGCCCGGTTCGGCGACGATCCCAAGCTGGCCCGCCCGGCTGGCCACGCGCCGGACAAGGCGACCTGCTTCAACGGCAAGGACGAGCGCGGCCAGGCCTGGGCCGGCTGCGGCTACACCCTCGACGCCAGCAAAGGCTGGTACGACGCCGGCGACCACGGCAAGTACGTGGTCAACGGCGGCATCGCGGTGTGGACGCTGGTGAACTATCGCGAGCGGCTGGCGGCCCTGGGGCGCAAGGACGCGTTCGCCGACGGAAGCCAGCGCATCCCCGAGGCCGGCAACGGCGTCTCCGACCTGCTGGACGAGGCGCGGTGGGAGCTGGAGTTCCTGCTGGCCATGCAGGTTCCGGCGGGCACGACCATGGCCCTGCCGGTGGGTCACCAGGGCAAGGGTCCGCTGACGCTCACCAGCATCGACGCCTCGGGCATGGCCCATCAGAAGCTGACCGACGGCTTCTGGACCGGCGTGCCGACCGCGCCGCACGAGGATCCCGCCCCGCGCTTCCTCTATCACCCGACCACCGCCGCGACCCTGAACCTGGCCGCCGTGGCGGCGCAGTGCGCGCGGGTGTGGAAGGCGGTGGATCCGGCCTTCTCGGCCCGCTGCCTGAGCGTGGCCCGCTCGGCCTTCGCGGCGGCGCGGCGCAATCCGGAGATCTACGCCCACAGCCAGTTCACCGGCGGGGGCGGCTATGGCGATCCTGAGCTGTCGGACGAGCTGTTCTGGGCGGCGGCCGAGCTGTGGGCGACCACCGGCGAGGCCTCGTACGGCGAGATCGTGCGGGCTTCGCCGCACATGCCGGCCGCCGGCAAGCCCGCCCAGGCGCCGGGCTGGGGCTGGACAGCGACGCTGGGGGTGATGTCGCTGGCGATCTCGGACACGGTTCCCGCCGACGCCCGCGACGCGGCCCGCGCGGGCCTGGTCGCCGCCGCCGACGGCTACGCGGCCGAGGACCTGAAGGCCGGCTATCGCCTGCCCGACGCCGGGACGCGCTATTCCTGGGGGTCCAACGCGGTGATCATGAACCGCGCCATGGTGCTGGGGGCGGCCTACGACGTCACCGGCAAGGCCGCCTATCGCCAGGCCGCGGCCGACGCCATGGACTACGTGCTGGGCCGCAACCCGCTGGACCAGTCCTATGTGACGGGCTGGGGCGCGCGGCCGATGAGACATCCGCACCACCGCTTCTGGGTGGGCCAGGGCAAGTACCCCGCCCCGCCGCCAGGGGTGATCTCGGGCGGGCCCAACAACACCGCCTTCAGCGACGAGGTGGCCAGGAGGATGCAGGGCAAGTGCGCGGCCCAGACCTGCTGGGTCGACGACGCCGGCGCCTTCACCCAGAACGAGGTGGCGGTGAACTGGAACGCGCCGTTCTTCTGGGTGGCGGCGTTCCTGGATGAGCAGTGAAACACCTCTCCCGGAGGGGAGAGGGAGGGGCCCAGGCGACAGCCTGGGAGGGTGAGGGGTGACGGCGTCGGCCGCCTTCCTCTGAAAACAAGAGGTGAGTGATGGGACCGCGAGCGGCGTACCCCCTCACCCTCCCACGCCTTCGGCGCGGGCCCCTCCCTCTCCCTATGGGAGAGGTTGAGCGGTGAGCTCCGCGCACGAGCAGATCCGGGCGTTCAGCAGGTGGACGCCGGCCAGCATCAGGCCGCCGAGGCTGGTCAGGCCGGCTTCGGCCCAGTCGCTCATGGGGACGAAGGCGCCGGCGGTCATCAGGGCCAGGCCCCCGGCGGCCAGCGCCACCATCCGCGGCCGCCGCCAGTTGCCCGAGCGCGCCAGGGCGAAGACCGAGATCGGCGCGGCCATGGCCAGGAACAGCGGGTGCAGCCACTCGGCGTGCGACAGGTTCGCCGCCAGCGGCAGCAGGGCCGCCATCACCGGCAGGGCCAGGCAGTGCACGAGACACAGGCTCGAAAGCCCGATCGCCGCGCCGTCGAGACCCCGTTGCAGGTGGTTGTGGCGGGGCATGCGGAACTCCGGGTACGGCGGTCGAGGCGACTTAAATGTTATTACATAACACTCAGTCAAGAGGCGCCCGGCGGAATTTCCGCCAAGGCCTCCGCTGCGTCCGCTCCGTCCGACCCCGGGCGGGATCGTCCAAGTCGCGGGAAGCCTGATCGGCGATGGTCCGGCCGCGACCAAAGCGACTGGAGGACCCTCGCCATGCAAACGATCGATCGCTGGGCCGGCTCGCGCCGTGGCGTGCTGCTGTCGGGACTGGCGCTGGGCCTGGCCGCGCCGGCGCTGGCGCAGGCCGCTCCCGCCGGCGCCGTGAACGCCCCCACCCGCTACGTGCAGAGCAACGGCCGGCGCCTGGCCTACCGCTCGGTCGGCGAGGGAACGCCGCTGGTGCTGTGCACCCGCTTTCGCGGCAACCTCGACAGCTGGGACCCGCTGTTCCTGGACAGCCTGGCGCAGCGGGGTTTCCGGGTCATCACCTTCGACTATACGGGCCTTGGCCTGTCGACCGGCGAGAAGACGCTGAACCCGTTCTCCTGGGCCAAGGACGCCGGCGACCTGGTCGCCGCGCTGAACCTCGACAAGGTGGTGCTGCTGGGCTGGTCGCTGGGCGGGATCGCCGCCCAGGCGGCGCTGTCGATCTTTCCGGGCAAGATCAGCCACCTGGTGCTGATCGGCACGACGCCGCCGGGACCGGCGGCCAAGCTGGCCGAGCCGCTGTTCTACCAGGCCGCCGCCCGCGAGAACGACTTCGAGGACGAGGTGATCCTGTTCTTCGAGCCCAACAGCCCGGCCAGCCGCGCGGCGGCCCGCGCCTCGCACGACCGCATCGCCGCCCGCACCGCCGAACTGTCGCCGCCCGTGCCCTACCAGTGGGCCGCGCAGAGCCTGGGCGACGCGCCCAAGGCCAATCCGTTCCCCGCCCCGCCGATCCTGGAAATCCTGAAGACCACCACGATCCCCATCCTGCACATCGGCGGCGACCACGACCTGATCTGCCCGGTCGAGAACTGGTACGCCCTCAACGACCAGCTGCCGACCCTGCAGCTGCTGACCTACCCCAACGCCGGCCACGGCCCGCAGCACCAGCACCCGGTGTCGAGCGCCGCGCACATCGAGACGTTCGTGCGGCTGGGGTAGGCCCAAAACGAAAAACCCCGGCGGCCTCGCGGCCGCCGGGGTTCGTCAGTTCCAGTCGCGTGAAGGACGATCAGTCCTTGGCGCGTTCCTGATAGGTGTTGTCTTCGGTCAGGATGACCACGCGGGTGCCGACGGCGATGTACGGCGGGACGGTGGTCTTGACGCCGTTGCTGAGCAGGGCCGGCTTGTAGGACGAGCTGGCGGTCTGGCCCTTCACCGACGGTTCGGTGTCGACGACTTCCAGGATCATGGTGCGCGGCAGTTCGATGGCGATCGGCACCTCGTTGTGGGTCGACAGCTGGACCGTCATGTTCTCCTGCAGATAGGGCGCGGCGTCGCCGATCACGTCCTCGGAGGCCACGACCTGGTCGTAGGTTTCCGGGTTCATGAAGTGGTAGCCCTCGCCGTCCTGGTACAGGAAGGTGTGGTTGCGCTGGTCGACGAAGGCGCGCTCGACCTGCTCGGTGGTGCGGTAGCGTTCCGAAACCTTCACGCCGTCGCTGATGCGGCGCATGTTCAGCTGGGTCACCGGAGTGCCCTTGCCGGGGTGGATGTTGTCGACGGTCAGGACGACATAGAGCTTGCCTTCCATGTCGACGACGGCGCCCTTGCGGAGCGAGCTGGCGGCTACCTTCACGTGAGAGTCCTCGAAGATCGGGCGACGGCGCGTTCAAGACCGCGCGCGCGTGTATTGCAGATGAATCCGTGTGCCCCTCTATAGCGAACGGGGCTAGATCGCCAGCCCTTCCGTCGTTTCGCCCTTTCCGAGCCAGCCCGTGACAGCCCCCTCACCTTCTCCCTGGTGGAGCCCGCGCAAGCACCAGGACCGCCGGCCGTTCCTGCTGGCCCGCAACCGGATCACGGCGGCGGTGCGCGACTGGTTCGAAAGCCGCGACTTCCTGGAGATCGACGCGGCCTGCCTGCAGGTCTCGCCCGGCAACGAGGCGCACCTGCACGCCTTCTCGACCGAAGCGATCACCCTGGCCGGCGAGCGCGCGGCCCTGCACCTGCACACCTCGCCGGAATTCGCCTGCAAGAAGCTGCTGGCGGCGGGCGAAGAGCGGATCTTCAGCCTGGGCAAGGTGTGGCGAAACCGGGAACGCGGGCCGCTGCACCATCCGGAGTTCACCATGCTGGAATGGTACCGGGTCGGGCAGCCCTACGAGACGCTGATGGACGACTGCGCGGCCCTGCTGGCCCTGGCGGCGGAGACGGCGGGCACGAAGCTGTTCAGCTTCCGGGGCCTGGACTGCGATCCCTTCGCCGCGCCAGAGCGGCTGACGGTGGCGGAGGCCTTCGAGCGCCACGCGGGCGTCGACCTGCTGGCGAGCCTCGGCGAAGGCGGAGAGACCGACCGCGACGCCCTGGCGGCCTCGGCCACCGCGGCGGGGATCCGGGTGTCGGCCGACGACACCTGGGCCGACGTCTTCAGCCGGGTGATCGTCGAGAAGGTCGAGCCGAACCTGGGGATCGGCCGGGCGACCGTGCTGTGCGAATACCCCAACGGCCGAGGCGGCCCTGGCGCGGCCCAAGCCGTCGGACCCGCGCGTGGCCGAACGCTTCGAGCTCTATGCCTGCGGGGTGGAGCTGGCCAACGCCTTCGGCGAACTCACCGACGCGGCCGAGCAGCGCCGCCGGTTCGTGGCCGAGATGGACGAGAAGCAGCGCGTCTACGGCGAGCACTACCCCATCGACGACGACTTCCTGGCGGCCCTGGAGCACATGCCGGCCGCCGCCGGCTCGGCCCTCGGCTTCGACCGCCTGGTGCTGCTGGCTGCGGGCGCGCGGCGCATCGACGAGGTGCTGTGGGTGCCGGTGGCGGAGGTCTGAGCGCTCTTTTTCAGGCGGAATGTCGGTTCCGTCGGCGGCTGGGCGTCCTATGGTCCGGACAGACGCGGAAAGGGAGAGCCGCCATGAAGATCGTCACCAGCCTCAGCTTCAAGGGCGAGTGCCGCCAGGCCTTCGAGTTCTACGCCCAGGTGCTGGGCGGCAAGGTCACCGCCGCCATGCCGTTCGGCGACGGCCCGCCCGACATGCCGATCGATCCGAAATACAAGGACTGGCTGATGCACTGCTGGCTGGACGTCGGCGACCAGGCGCTGATGGGCGCCGACATGCCGCCCGAGTTCGCCCCCAACATCGACAAGCCCAAGAACGGCTTCGACGTCACCTTCCACACGCAAGACGCGGCCGAGGCCAGGCGGGTGTTCGACGCCCTGGCCGAGGGCGGCAAGGTGGGCATGCCGTTCGCGGCCACCTTCTGGTCGCCGGGCTACGGCAGCCTGACCGACAGGTTCGGCATTCCCTGGATGGTCAACACCATCCCGGGCGCGGACTGGCGGCCGGGGCAGTAACTTCCCAAAAAAGCTCGTCATCCCGGAAAGCCCGCAGGGCTTATCCGGGATGATGGCGGTGGGGGAGAGCGCCTATGCCTCCCGCCCCACTTCCGCCAGCAGCCAGTCGCGCACCTTGAGGATCCGCGTCAGCCGGGGCGCGTCGGCGCGCCAGACGACGTGGTGGCCGGTCTCGACCTCGACCTCGCCGGGGAAGGGACGAACGAGGCGACCGTCGCGCAGGTCGCGTTCGGAGAGGCCTTCGCGGGCCAGGGCGACGCCGATCCCTTGCGCGGCCGCGTCGAGCATCACCGAGGTGTCGTCGAAGGCCAGGCCCGTGATCATGGCCGGCGGCTCCAGCCCCATGCCCCGGAACCAGACGGCCCAGTGCACCCCGGTGTGGCGCAGCAGCGGCACGGTCAGCAGGTCGGCCGGACAGGTCATCGGGTGCTTTTCGAGGAACCCCGGCGAGCAGACGGGGAACAATCGCTCGCCCAGCAGCGGGATCGACTCCACATCCGCCCAAGGCCCGCGCCCGAAGCGCAGGGCGATGTCGACGCCGTCGGTGCGCAGGTCGGCCTTGCGGTCCTCGATGCGCAGCTGCAGGTCGGCCTCGCCGGTGTCGGCGGCCAGGCGGGCCAGGCGCGTGACCAGCCAGCGGCTGGCGAAGGCGGCGGTGGCGCTGACCACCAGCGGCCCCTCGAGGGTCTGGCGGGCGCTCTCGACCCCGGCCTTCAGGATCGACAGGGCCTCGGCCACGTGTTCGGCCAGGCGCCGGGCGGTGGGCGTGGGGACCATGCCGTTGCCCTCGCGCCGGAACAGGGCCGCGCCCAGATCTTCCTCCAGCTTGCGGATCTGCTGGCTGACCGCGCCATGGGTGACGTGCAGCTCGTCGGCCGCACGGCTGTAGCTGCGGTGGCGGTAGGCCGCCTCCAGGGCGACCAGGGCGCTGAAGGGCGGAAGGCGCAACGCAACCCATCTCCGTTAGCTGAACTCACAACCTGGCGCAGAAGCCATCGTTCGTAAAGCCCAGGTGAATTTGCGATTGTCTCCCTGCGGCCGCCCTCCCCTGCGACCGCATCTAACAGGACCACGACGATGAAACTGCTGCTTGCCGGCGGCGCCCTGGCGCTCGCCCTGATCGGCGCGATCGACCGCGCCCCCTCCTCGCCCTTCCGCGCCGAGCCCTGGCCCGGCAGCGTGCCGGTGCACAGCCCGCGGTGAGGTTGCTGTTCATTCTCTACCCCGTCGTCATCCCGGCCGGAGCGAAGCGTAGAGCCGGGACCCAGGGGCCGCCGCAATGCGTCGGCGACCGCTGGGGCGCTTGATCAAGGCGAACGCGCCCAGCCCCCTGGGTCCCGGGTCTGCGGTCCGCTTCGCGGCCCTCCGCCCGGGATGACGAGTTGAGGGTGAGACCGCGTTCCGCGCCCCCAGATTTGCCAACCTCGCCCGTTCGGCGCATATCCCCGGCGATCATGATCGCCGCCAAGACCATCCGCAGCGCCAGGGCCCTGGCGGACGCCGGCCTCGTCGCCGCCGAACGCCTACCGGCGCTGGAGCGCGTGGCCGCCCAGTACGCGGTGGCCATCACGCCCGACATGGCCCAGCTGATCGACGAGGCCGATCCGTTCGACCCGATCGCCCGCCAGTTCGTGGCGACCGAAGCCGAGCTGACCACCCTGCCCGCCGAGAGCGCCGACCCGATCGGCGACTTCGCCCACAGCCCGGTCGAGGGGATCGTCCACCGCTATCCCGATCGCGTGCTGCTGAAGCCGACCCACACCTGCGCGGTCTATTGCCGGTTCTGCTTCCGCCGCGAGATGGTCGGCCCCGAGGGGCTGAAGACCCTGTCGCCGGCCGAGCTGGACGCCGCCTTCGCCTATGTCGCCGCCCGCCCGCAGATCTGGGAGGTGATCGTCACCGGCGGCGACCCCTTCGTGCTGTCGCCGCGCCGCCTCGCCGACCTGATGGACCGGCTGGAGGCGATCGAGCACGTCAAGGTCGTGCGCTTCCACACCCGCATCCCGTCCGTCGATCCGCAAGCGGTGACGCCCGAGCTGGTGGCGGCGCTGAAGCGCGGCAGCAAGGCGGTTTATGTGGCCCTGCACGCCAACCACGCCCGCGAACTGACGCCCGCCGCCCGCGCCGCCTGCGCACGGCTGGTCGACGCCGGCGTGCCGATGATCGGCCAGACCGTGCTGCTGAAGGGCGTCAACGACGATCCGGAAAGCCTGGGCGCGCTGATGCGGGCGCTCGTGGAGACGCGGATCAAGCCCTACTACCTGCACCAGGGCGATCTGGCCCCCGGCACCAGCCACCTGCGCACCTCGGTCGAGGAAGGCCAGGCGCTGATGAAGGCCATTCGCGGCCGGTTCTCGGGACTGTGCCAGCCGACCTACGTCCTCGACATCCCCGACGGCCACGGCAAGGTTCCGATCGGCCCCACCTATCTGGACGACGGCGCGGTCGAAGACCCGCGCGGCCAGACCCACGCCTATCCCCCGAAAGCCGACTGACCCCATGGCCTGGACCCGCACCTACGACGAGGCCGAGCCTCAGCGCGTCAACAAGTGGCTGGCCCAGAGCGGGGTCTGCTCGCGCCGCGAGGCCGAGGCCCTGATCGGCCAGGGTCTGGTGACCATCGACGGCGAGGTCGTGGAAGACGCCGGCCGCAAGATCCTGCCCGGCCAGACCCTGGTGCTGAACGACGGCGCGACCGCCCAGCTGGGCGCGGCGATGACGGTGATGATCCACAAGCCGATCGGCATCGTCTCGTCCCAGCCCGAAGGCGAGCAGATCCCGGCCGTGCGCCTGCTGACCAGGGCCGCCCAGTTCGACCAGCCCGGCCCCGTGCCCGGCCGCGACAGCAAGCTGGCGCCGGTGGGGCGCCTCGACATGGACTCCCGGGGCCTCTTGATCCTGTCCGAGGACGGGGTGGTGGCCAAGGCGGTGATCGGTCCGGAGTCGACGCTGGAGAAGGAATACCGCGTCCGGGTGCGCGGCGAGCTGACCCGCGAGAAGATCGACTGGCTGCGTCACGGCCTGGAGCTGGACGGCCGCAAGCTGAAGCGCGCCGTCGTCGACCGCCTGGGCCAGGAGACCCTGCGCTTCGTGCTGACCGAGGGCCGCAACCGCCAGATCCGCCGGATGTGCTACCTGGTCGAGCTGGACGTCATCGACCTGTTCCGTCACCGCGTCGGCCCGATCGAGCTGGGCGACCTGCCCGAAGGCCGCTGGCGCCCGCTGACGGCCGCCGAGCGCGAGGCGCTGATCCGGGGCTAGCGCGGATCGACCTTTAACCGCTTGCCCCGATTTTCTACCGAGCATCCCCGCGAAGGCGGGGATCCAAGCCGAGCCTGCGGGTAGTCCACGGCCGCGCCAAATCCTGAAAATCAGCTTGGATCCCCGCCTTCGCGGGGAAGGTCGGCTTTTTTGGTCGCCGAAATTAGCTGAATATCGATCCGTCCCAGGCCCTCACTTGGGCAGCACGTGGACCACCGCGCGGCGGTAGCGGACGAACGACAGGCCGCCGGCCTTGGGCCGGTCCCTGACCTCGAGCACCAGGTGATAGACCTTCTCGCCGGGTACGGGCTGGGCGTTCGGCAGGACGATATCGGTCGCCACCGCGTCGGGGCTTGCGATGTCGGGCGGCGTCATCGGGAAGAGCGGCGGCGACGGGTCGCGATACCACCACCATCTGTAGCGCAGGGCGTCGCCGTCCGGATCGGTCGTGCCGGTCGCATCGAGCCTGATCTTCTCGCCGTACCTGACGGTGAGCTCCAGCGGCGCGAGCCCGCGATCGCCCTGCAGCACGACCCGCGGCGGATGGTTGGCCGTCTTGGGATCGCCTGCGAGCGTCCACTGGATGCGGTTGGCGAAGTCGTTCTGCGAGGCCTCGCGCCAGCGCCAGATCCCGACCCGGTTGCTGGTGTGCGTCTTGCCGTCGGCGCCGACGGCGGTGTCCTGGGTGTCGGCGTAGAGCCCTAGCCTGGCGCTCACCGCCCCGTACCGTCCGCCCCAGCCGCCGTATTCCGGATGCTCGGTGACGTTCAGACCGTTGGGGATCAGGTAGAGGAACGAGGGGCTGTCGCCCTCGATGGCGAACAGCGGCTTGGGATAGAGCCCGCCCAGCGGCCCCTGCCGGATGTGTTCGTCCAGCCAGGCCGGGCTCATCAGGCGGGTGTCGGGGCCGGGATCGGGGAATACGCTGTCGGCCGACATGCCCTGCCAGGCCGCCTGCGGATAGTCGCTGAAGGCGTGGATGCTGGCGATCCAGAACAGCTGCGGGAACCGGGCGCGGACCCAGGGGCCGGCATCGTCCTGGTCGGAGATGGAATAGACCCGCAGTTTGCCGACGAAGGCCGCGACCTGCTCGGGCGAGCGGGTCTTCTCCACGTGATAGAGCGCCTGGGCCAGGTCGACGGCCCCGCCCCAGACGCAGATCCACAGCGGCCGGTCGTCGGCCGCGTCGACGGCGTCGATGATCAGGCGGGAGGCCTCGGTGTCCTTGCCCTCGCCCACGCCCGCCAGGCCGTAGTCGGCGCGCCCGGCGCGGACCACCGACAGCAGCTTGTCGGCGTCCGGATAGCCCGCGGCGTGAACCCGCAGATTGGGCAGCGCCTGGCCGTAGCCGGCGATCACCCGGCGGATTTCCTCGGGATGGACGGCCGCCTTCTGCCAGGTCGAGGTGGTGGCGACCAGGCCGACGAGATCGATCTCGTTGCTGTAGAGCAGCGCGCGGACCAGCGACTGGGTGTCGTCGGGCTCGTTGAGCACGTCGGTGAGGATGACCGCCCGGGGCTTGACGACTGGCGGCGGGGCCGGCGCGGCGAAGGCCGGCAGGGCCAGGCCGAGAAGGGCGAGCGCCGCGGCGGCCCGCACGAGACGGCGGCGATGACTGGCGTGTCTCGGCATCCGGAAGCTCCCCCCCCTTGGTTCGGCGTCTGACGATCCCTCCGGACCGAGCGCGCCGGGCGGCTTGTTCGAGCGCCGCCGTCATGATTGGCGCGACGTTAGGAAGACCGGCGGCGGCGGGGCAAATTCAATCGGCTGATGCGGGCCATCATCCTGGTTGATGACCCCGGCAGACGGCGGGTCCCGCTCGCGGATCGCCATCGAACTCGCGCCTGTACCGAAACTTTCCGCCCATTTTTACAAGTTCGCCGGACGCCGTTTCAAAGCGGCAACATCGCCGCCACTTCGCATTGCTAGCCGTGCGGTCCCCTCAATTTCGGAGACCGACATGAAAGCCGTTCTCGCCGCGCTCGCCCTGAGCGTCGCCGCCGCCTTTTCCGCCCCCGCCCTGGCCCAGGGTCACGACCAGCACGGCGCCCAGGCGCCGGCCGCTCAGCAGCCGCAACAGCAGCGCCACGACGCCAAGCCGGGCAAGGAATCCAAGCAGGAACGCCACGTCCGCGCCTGCAAGGCCAAGTACCGCAACTACGACGTCAAGCGCGACGCCTATCGCGGTCAGGGCGGCAAATGGATCAAATGCCGCCTCTAGCAGTTTAGCTTGAGCGTCGGGTCGCCAGCGTCGGCGACCCGACATTTCGTACCCTCGCCTATCCCCGCCGCGTCGCCCCGACGACGGCGTCTCGACCATCTTCGCCGCCCGCCCGCGCCCAGAGGCCGTCCATGACCGAATCCAGCCCGTCTTACTCCGCCCGCAAGCCCAGCCGTCGGGCGCGGATCATCGGCGGCGCCGTCGCCGTGGCGGCCCTGGCGGGCGTCGGCGTCCTGGCCTGGACCCTGCTGCACAACGGCGGCCAGGGCGGCGGCGACATGGGTGGTCCGGGTGGTCCCGGCGGTCCGGGCGGCGGCGGCGGTCGTCGCGGCGGTCCGGCCAGCACCGTGGCGGTGGCCACGGCGAGCAAGGCCGACCTGCCGGTGATCATCGACGCCCTCGGCACCGTGACCCCGGCCGCGACCGTCACCGTCAAGCCGCAGGTCTCGGGCGTCATCACCCAGGTGCTGTTCCGCGAGGGCCAGCTGGTCCAGGCCGGCCAGACCCTGGTGCAGATCGACCCCCGTCCGTTCCAGATGAGCCTGATGGAAGCGCAGGGCAACCTGACCCGCGACGAGGCTCAGCTGTCGGTCGCCCAGCTGACCCTGAAGCGCTACCAGACCCTGCTGGCCCAGGACTCCATCGCCCGCCAGGAGGTCGACACCCAGGCCGCGACGGTCAAGCAGCTGGAAGGCACCGTGATGGCCGACCGCGCCGCCGTCGGCACCGCGCGGCTGAACCTCGGCTTCGCCCGCATCGTCGCCCCGGTCAGCGGCCGGGTGGGCCTGCGCGTGGTGGACGTCGGCAACTATATCGCCTCGGGCGACTCGAGCGGCGTGGCGGTGATCACCACCCTGTCGCCGATCGACGTCGAATTCACCGTCCCGCAGGACGACGTGCCGCGCATCTCGCAGCGGGTGTTCGGCGGCGCGACCCTGCCGGTCACCGTGCTCGACCGCACCCGCACCAACACCCTGGACCAGGGCACGTTCTCGACCCTGGACAACCTGGTCGACACCGGCACCGGCACGGTGAAGGGCAAGGCCCGCTTCCCCAACACCGGCGGCAAGCTGTTCCCCAGCCAGTTCGTCAATGTCCGCATCCAGCTCGACACCCTGAAGGACGCCATCGTCGTGCCGGCCACGGCCGTGCGCCAGGGCTCGGACGGCTCGTTCGTCTGGAAGCTGAAGAGCGACCAGACCGTCACCAAGACCAAGGTCACGACCGGCCAGTCGACCACCACCCAGGTGGCGGTCACGCAAGGGCTCGCCATCGGCGACAAGGTGATCACCGAGGGCGGCGACCGCCTGACCGAAGGCGGCAAGGTTCAGCTGCCGGGCCAGGTTCAGCGTCAGGGCGCCGGCAAGGGCAAGAAGGGCGAACAAGGCAAGGGCGGCGCCCAGAACGGCGAACGCCGTCGGCGTCCGGAATAGGCCGGAAGCCGCCCCATGAACCCCTCGCGTCCCTTCATCCAGCGGCCGGTCGCCACGGCCCTGTTCATGGCGGCCATCGTGCTGGCCGGCCTGGTCGGCTTCAAGCTGCTGCCGCTGTCGGCCCTGCCGGAGGTGGATTACCCCACCATCCAGGTCCAGACCCTGTACCCGGGCGCGAGCCCCGAGGTGATGAGCCAGACCGTCACCGCCCCGCTGGAAAAGCAGCTGGGCGAGATGTCGGGCCTGACCCGCATGAGCTCGGTCAGTACGGCCGGCGCCAGCATCATCACCCTGCAGTTCGGCCTGGGCGAGACCCTCGACGTCGCCGAGCAGGAAGTGCAGGCGGCGATGAACGCGGCGGACTCGCTGCTGCCGGCCGACCTGCCCGCCCCGCCGACCTACGCCAAGGTCAATCCGGCCGACGCGCCGGTGCTGACCCTGGCCATCACCTCCGACACCCTGCCGCTGACCGAGGTGCAGAACCTCGTGAACACCCGCCTGGCCCAGAAGATCAGCCAGGTCTCGGGTGTGGGCCTGGTGTCGCTCAGCGGCGGCCAGAAGCCGGCGATCCGCATCCAGGCCGACACGCAGGCGATGGCCTCGTACGGCCTGACCCTGTCGAACCTCGAGACCGCGATCAGCAACGCCAACGCCAACAGCGCCAAGGGCAGCTTCGACGGCCCGACCCGCACCTACACCATCAACGCCAACGACCAGCTGCTGACGGTCGACGACTATCTGGACCTCGTCGTCACCTACAAGAACGAGGCCCCGATCCGCATCCGCGACGTGGCCAGCGTGGTGCAGAGCGCCGAGAACACCCGCCTGGGCGCCTGGGCCGGCAAGACCCCGTCGATCATCGTCAACGTCCAGCGCCAGCCGGGCGCCAACGTCATCCAGACGGTCGACGCCATCAAGGCCAAGCTGCCCGAGCTTCAAGCGGGTTTGCCCGCCACCCTGAAGGTGCAGGTGCTGGCCGACCGCACCACGGGCATCCGCGCCTCGGTCCACCACGTGGAGATGGAGCTGGTGCTGGCCGTGGTGATGGTCGTGCTGGTGATCTTCTTCTTCCTGCACTCCATGCGGGCGACGATCATCGCCAGCCTGGCCGTGCCGATCTCGCTGATCGGCTCGTGCGGGGTGATGTACCTGCTGGGCTTCTCGCTCAACAACCTGTCCCTGATGGCCCTGACCATCGCGACCGGCTTCGTCGTCGACGACGCCATCGTCATGATCGAGAACATCATCCGCCACATGGAGCGGGGCGAGAAACCGATGCAGGCGGCGCTGAAGGGCGCGCGCGAGATCGGCTTCACGATCATCTCGCTGACCATCTCGCTGATCGCCGTGCTGATCCCGCTGCTGTTCATGGGCGACGTGGTCGGACGCCTCTTCCGCGAATTCGCCATCACCCTGTCGATCACCATCCTGATCTCGGCCGTGGTGTCGCTGACCCTGACCCCGATGCTGTCGGCCCGCTGGCTGAAGAGCCATGAGGACGAGGAAGAAAAGCCCAACAGCGTCGGCAAGAAGGCCCAGGCGCTGTTCGAGAAGATCGAGGGCCGCTACGAGGTCGCCCTGGCCTGGGTCATGGCCCGCCAGAAGGCCACCCTGGTCGTCGCCGTCGCCACCCTGGTGCTGACCGGCGTGCTCTACATGGTCATCCCCAAGGGCCTGTTCCCGACCCAGGACACCGGCCAGCTGCAGGCCCGCACCGAGGTCGAGCAGTCGGTGTCGTACGAGCGCATGGCGGGCCTGCAGCAGCAGGCGGCGGAAGCCATCCTGGAGGACCCGGCGGTGGAGAACGTCGCCTCGTTCATCGGGGTGGACGGCGCCAACAACAGCATGCTCCACACCGGCCAGATGCAGATCAACCTGAAGGCCGACCGGTCCGGCTCGCAGGAAAAGATCATGCAGCGGCTGCGCGAGCGCGTGGCCGCCGTGCCGGGCGTGACCCTCTATCTCCAGCCGACCCAGGACCTGACCATCGACGCCGAAAGCGGCCCGACCCAGTACCGCCTGTCGCTGGAAGGCGCCGACACCGCCACGGTCAAGGAATGGGCCGGCAAGCTGGCCGCCAAGCTCGCCGAGGTGAAGGCCGTCCGCAACGTCTACAGCGACGCCTCGGCCACCGGTTCGGCCGCCTATATCGACATCGACCGCAACACCGCCGCGAGGCTTTCGATCACCGCCTCGGACATCGACGACGCCCTCTACAGCGCGTTTGGCCAGCGGATCGTCTCGACCATCTTCACCGAGACCAACCAGTACCGGGTGATCCTGGAGGCGAAGCCCGGCCTGCTGACCGACCCGGCCTCGCTGGGCAATCTCAACCTCAAGACCGGCGGCGGCTCGCCCGCCCCGCTGGCGGCCTTCTCGACCATCAAGGAAAAGCAGGCGCCGCTGCAGGTGACCCACGTCGCCCAGTTCCCGGCCACCACCATCGGCTTCGACACCGCGCCTGGCGTGTCGCTGGGCCATGCGGTGGACGAGGTGCGCAAGGCGATGAAGGACATCGGCATGCCCACGTCGGTGACCCACACCTTCCTGGGCGCGGCCGGGGCCTACGAGAACTCGCTGAGCAACCAGCTGTGGCTGATCCTGGCGGCCGTGGTCTGCGTCTACATCGTGCTGGGCGTGCTCTACGAGAGCTACATCCACCCGCTGACCATCCTGTCGACCCTGCCGTCGGCGGGCGTCGGGGCGCTGCTGGCGCTGTGGGTGACGGGCAATGACCTCGGCGTGATCGGGATCATCGGCATCATCCTGCTGATCGGCATCGTCAAGAAGAACGCGATCATGATGATCGACTTCGCGATTGAGGCCGAACGCAACGAGGGCAAGTCGCCCGAGAAGGCGATCTTCCAGGCCGCCATCCTGCGCTTCCGCCCGATCCTGATGACCACGCTGGCGGCCCTGTTCGCCGCCGTGCCGCTGATGCTGGGCTTCGGCGAAGGCGCCGAGCTGCGCCGTCCGCTGGGCATCGCCATCTTCGGCGGCCTGCTGGTCAGCCAGCTGCTGACCATGTTCACGACGCCGGTCGTCTATCTGGCCTTCGACCGCCTGGCGCCCAGCGCCAAGGGCCGCCGCGAGGACGGGAACGCCGACGAGGGCCGGGTCGAGCGTCCGCTGCCGGGGCTGCCGTCATGAACCTGTCGGCGCCCTTCATCCGCCGGCCGGTCGCCACGGTCCTGCTGACCGTCGGCCTGGCCATGGCCGGGATCTTCGGCTTCTTCGTGCTGCCGGTCTCGCCCCTGCCGCAGGTGGACTATCCGACCATCGCGGTGTCGGCCAGCCTGTCGGGGGCCAGCCCCGAGACCATGGCCTCCAGCGTCGCCACGCCGCTGGAGCGGCGCCTGGGCGTGATCTCCGGCGTCAACGAGATGACCTCGCAGAGCTCGTCGGGCTCGACGCGGGTGACCCTGCAGTTCGACCTCAACCGCAAGATCGACGGCGCCGCCCGCGAGGTGCAGGCGGCCATCAACGCCACCCGCGCCGACCTGCCGGCGACGCTGAAGAGCAACCCGACCTACAGCAAGATGAACCCGTCGGACTCGCCGGTGATCATCCTGGCCCTGACCTCGGACACCAAGACGCCGGGCCAGATCTACGACGCGGTGTCGAACATCGTCTCCCAGCGCGTCGCCCAGGTGCAGGGCGTCGGCGACGTCGAGATCGGCGGCGGCTCGCTGCCAGCCGTGCGGATCTCGGTCAATCCGTTCCTGCTCAACAAGTATGGGGTGAGCCTGGAGGACGTGCGCGCCTCGATCCAGGCGGCCAACGCCAACCGCCCCAAGGGCGCCCTCGAAGGCGACGGCAAGCGCTACCAGATCTACACCTCGAGCAGCGGCCGCACGGCGGCCGACTACGCCGGCCTGCTGGTGGCCTGGCGCGGCGACGCCGGCGTCAAGCTGTCGGACGTGGCCGACGTCAAGGACAGCGTCGCCAACACCCGGACCCTGGGCCTGTTCAACGGCAAGCCGGCGATCATCGTGCTGATCACCCGCCAGCCGGGCGCCAACATCATCGAGACCGTCGACAGCGTCCGCGCCGCCCTGCCCGAACTGCGCGCCCAGCTGCCCGGCGACATCAAGGTGCAGGTGGCCAGCGACAGCACCAACTCGATCCGCTCGTCGCTGCACGAGATCGAGGTCACCCTGCTGATCTCGATCATCCTGGTGGTGCTGGTGGTCAGCGCCTTCCTGCGCAGCGCCCGGGCGACCTTCATCCCGACGGCGGCGACCATCGTCTCGCTGCTGGGCACCTTCGGCGTCATGTACCTGCTGGGCTTCTCGCTCAACAACCTGTCCCTGATGGCCATCACCGTGGCGACCGGCTTCGTGGTCGACGACGCCATCGTCGTGCTGGAAAACACCCAGCGCCACATCGAGGCGGGCATGGACCGCTTCAAGGCCGCCGTGCTGGGCGCGCGCGAGGTGGGCTTCACCGTGCTGTCGATCAGCGTCTCGCTGGTCGCGGTGTTCATCCCGCTGCTGTTCATGGGCGGCCAGGTGGGACGTCTGTTCCGCGAGTTCGCCGTCACCCTGTCGGCGGCGGTGCTGATCTCGCTGGTCATCAGCCTGACGACCACGCCGATGATGTGCGCCTACCTGCTGCGCGCCCGCCCCGAGGGCCACCAGGAAGGCCGCATCGCCCGCGCCTTCGAGCGGCTGTTCGACCGCGTCCAGCGGCTCTACGCCCGCAGCCTGGACTGGGCCCTGGCGGCCAAGCCGCTGGTGCTGATGATCCTGATCGCGGTCATCGGCATGACCATCTGGCTCTACATCGCCGTGCCCAAGGGCTTCTTCCCCCAGCAGGACAGCGGCCAGCTGATGGCCGGCATGCGGGCTGACGAAAGCGTCTCCTCGCAGGTCATGCAGGCCAAGCTGCGGACCGTGGTCGACATCATCCGCAAGGACCCGGCCGTCGACACCGTGGTCGGCTTCACCGGCGGCAACCGCTCGGGCGGCGGCTTCATGTTCGTCAATCTGAAGCCGATGAAGGAGCGCAAGGAAAAGGGCAGCGCCGTCATCGCCCGCCTGCGGCCGCAGTTGCAGAAGGTCACCGGCCTGTCGATCTTCCTCAACCCCGTGCAGGACGTGCGCATGGGCGGGCGGTCGAGCAACTCGACCTACCAGTACACCCTGACCAGCGACTCCAGCGCCGCCCTCAAGGAATGGGCGCCGAAGCTGGCCGAGGCGATGAAGGAGCATTCCGACGTCATGACCGACGTCGACAGCGACCAGTCGGAGAACGGCGTCGAGACCCTGGTCACCATCGACCGCGACAGCGCCTCGCGCATGGGCGTCACGCCCAAGGCCGTGGACAACGCGCTCTACAACGCCTTCGGCCAGCGCCAGGTCGCGACCATCTACGAGGACGTCAACCAGTACGGCGTGATCCTGGAGTGGAACCAGAAGTTCGCCCAGGGCCCCGAGGCGCTGAACGACGTCTATGTGCCGACCAGCACCAGCGACAGCACGACCACGGCCAGCACCAGCGGGGCGTCGGTCAATCCGTCGCTGCGCGACGCCTCGACCGGCTCGACGCTGAACACCTCGGCCACGCCGATGACGCCGCTGATGGCCATCGCCAGCGTCTCGCAGAACGCCACCCCGACCTCGGTCAACCACCAGAACGGCGAGCTGGCGACCACCGTGTCGTTCAACCTGCCCGACGGGGTGTCGCTGTCGCAGGCCCAGGCGGCCATCACCCAGGCCGAGGCCGACATCGGCCTGCCGACCAGCGTGCGCGGCAGCTTCCAGGGCAGCGCCCGCAGCTACAACGAGCAGATGAAGCAGCAGCCCTATCTGATCGCCGCGGCGCTGGTGGCGATCTACATCGTGCTGGGCATCCTCTACGAGAGCTACGTCCACCCGGTGACGGTGCTGTCGACCCTGCCCGCCGCCGGCGTCGGGGCGGTGCTGGCCCTGCTGATCTTCAACATGGAGTTCTCGATCATCGCGCTGATCGGGGTGTTCCTGCTGCTGGGGATCGTCAAGAAGAACGCCATCCTGATCATCGACTTCGCCCTGGAGGCCCAGCGGGCCCGCGGGCTGACGGCGCTGGAGGCGGTGCGCGAGGCCAGCCTCTTGCGCTTCCGCCCGATCCTGATGACGACCCTGGCCGCCGCCCTGGGCGCCCTGCCCCTGGCCATCGGCTTCGGCGAAGGCGCCGAACTGCGCCGGCCGCTGGGCATCACCATCATCGGCGGCCTGATCGCCAGCCAGCTGCTGACCCTCATCACCACCCCGGTCGTCTACGTCTACATGGACCGCCTGCGCGGCAAGCGGCGCAAGGACGAGCGCGACCTGACCCACATGCCCGCCCCGCCGGAGCCCGCCCGATGACCGCCCGTATCCTGACTTCGCTTCCGCTGCTCGCTCTCGTCGCGGCCTGCTCGACGACGCCGGCCTACGAGACCCCCAAGCTCGCCTCGCCGACGCCCGCTGCCTGGAAGGCGCTCGACGGCTGGAAGGCCGCCGATCCGGCCGACCACGTCGATCGCGGCGACTGGTGGACCCTGCTGGGCGATCCGCAGCTGGACGCCCTGGCCCAGCGCGTGAAGGTCAACAACCAGACCATCGCCTCGGCCGAGGCCGCCTATCGCCAGGCCCGCGCCCTGGTGAAGGAGCAGCGCGCCTCGCTGTTTCCGGCGATCGACCTGTCGGGCTCGGCCACCAAGACCGGCGGCGGCGGCGCCTCGTCGTCCAGCAAGGGCGAGCGCTACCAGGCCGGGATCGGCGCCAGCTGGGAGCCGGACGTCTGGGGCCGCATCCGCGCCACCGTCAACAACGCCAAGGCCTCGGCCCAGGCCAGCGCCGCCGACCTGGCGGCCGCCGAGCTGTCGGCCCAGGGCGAACTGGCCACCAACTATCTGGGCCTGCGCCAGACCGACGCCGAGATCGCCCTCGTCCAGGCCACGGTCGAGGGCTACCAGCGGTCCCTGAAGATCACCCAGAACCGCTACGACGCCGGCATCGCCCCGCGTTCCGACGTGCTCCAGGCCCAGACCACCCTGGCCAACGCCCAGTCGACCCTGGAGGGGCTGGCCCAGACCCGCGCGACCTACGAGAACGCCGTGGCGGTGCTGGTCGGCGAGCCGGCCAGCAGCTTCACCATCGCCGCCGATCCCAACTGGTCGGCCAGCGTTCCGGAAATCCCCGTCGGCCTGCCCTCGACCCTGCTGGAGCGCCGTCCCGACGTCGCCGCCGCCGAGCGCCGCGTGGCCGCCGCCAACGCCGAGATCGGCGTGGCCCGCGCCGCCTACTTCCCGACCTTCACCCTGACCGGCGACGGCTCGAGCAGCGCCACCAAGCTGGGCGACCTGTTCGCGGCCTCGACCAACACCTGGTCGCTGGGCCTGGCCGCGGCCCAGACCCTGTTCGACGCCGGGGCCCGCAAGGCCCAGGTGGCCCAGGCCCGCGCCTCGTACGACGCGGCCGCCGCCGACTACCGCCAGACGGCGCTGGAGGCCTTCCAGGACGTCGAGAACCAGCTGACGGCCGTGCGGGTGCTGGAACGCCAGTACGCCCTGCTGCAGACGGCCTCGACCGCCGCCGACCAGACCGAGCAGATGCTGCTGAACCAGTATCGCGCCGGTCAGGTGGCCTATACCGACGTCGTCACCGCCCAGGCCTCGGCCCTGTCGGCCCGGCGCGAACTGGCCACGGCCCGCGTGTCGCGCCAGGCGGCGGCGGTGGCGCTGGTGCAGGCGCTGGGCGGCGGCTGGACGGGGGTGAAGGAGTAGTCCTTCCCCTCCAACAAAGCTCGTCATCCCGGGCGGAGGACCGCGCAGCGGGCCGCAGACCCGGGACCCAGGGGACTGGGCGCGGCGGCTGGTCCAAGGCGTTGGCGGCGGCGACCGCAATGCGGCGGCCCCTGGGTCCCGGCTCTCCGCGCTACGCGCTGCGGCCGGGATGACGAAAATGGGGTGACGAGGTTTCCGCCCCCTACCCCGCCGTCGTCTCGGCGGCGATGCGCATCTTGCGGAAGGCGGCGGTCAGGTCGGCCTTGGCCTGAGCCAGGGCGCCGCCGTTGCGCAGGGACCGGCGGGCGTCGGCGACGGCCCCGCGGTTGACCTGGTCGGCGACCTGGCCGGCGACGCGATGGAACTCGCGATGGGCCTCCAGGCAGTGCAGGTGCAGGTGGCTGCCCGGCATCCGCCGGTGGCCCTCGCCGTGCAGCCATTGGCCCGCGGCGCACTGGCGCTCGGCGCGGACGGCGACGGCGTCGACCTGGCGACCGCCGGCCATGGCCTCTTCGAGATCCTCGCAGATGCGGTTGTGAAACTGGGTCTGTTCGAGAAAGTCCATGACCACGCTCTCACGCTGGGGGCGACTGAACGTGCGCAATGGCGACTTTCGGTTTCGCGATTATTGCGCCCAGGTTGCAGTTTGACGAAGGGCGGGCTCGAGGCCCCGCCATCGCCGATTTCGCAGGCGCCCGGCCTGCGCGGCGCCCGTCGGACAACCCTGGATATCGCCGCACGTCCGGCGCGACATTCGACCGTAACAGTCTGCCGGAACAACGGCCTCCGCTTCATCCGAGGACGGAGGGACGCAGAAATGACCCGGACCAAAGAAGACGTGCGCGAGGCCGCCGCCTGGCTGGAGCGCCTGCGCGCGCCCGACGCCGGCGAGGAAGACCACGAGGCGTTCGAGGCCTGGATCGCCCAGCCCCGCCGCCGCGACGCCGTCGAGGCGGTGCAGGCCGTCGAGGCCGAGATCGCCAGCTGGGATCCGCCGGAGCCTTCGGTGTGGCGCGACCTGAGGGTCCTGGCCCTGGGCGGAGCCGGCATCGCCGTCGCGGCCCTGGCGGTCGCGGGCGTGCTGGCGCACTGAGGCCACAAGATGCTCCCCCTCTGGGGGAGCTGTCGGCGAAGCCGACTGAGGGGGTCTGCTCGGCGCAGGTCGGCGCTCCCCCCTCCGGCCCTCTGGGCCACCTCCCCCAGGGGGGATCAAGAACGCGAAAAGGGCGCCGGCCCGCCAAGACCGACGCCCCTCCTCGCCGCCGCCGGGGGGGATCGGCGGCGAAGGCCGGGCGCGTCAAAGGGGGCCGACGCGCCCGGTATCCTTGAAAAACTAGAACCGCTTGCGGACGCCCAGGTAGTAGGCGCGGCCCAGCACGTCGTAGTTCTGGGCGTCGTAGTTGCCCTCGGTGTCGCCCACCTGCGGCGGGGCCTTGTCGAACAGGTTGTTGACCCCAAAGCGCAGGTCGGTGTCCCACGGCAGCTTGACGCGGCCGTTGAAGTCGAAGGCGTTGTAGGAGACGACGCCGCGCGAGGTGCTGGTCGGGGTGACCACCTTGGCGGAGTTGTCCATGGCGTCGATCCAGCGCCAGCGCAGGCCGACGCTCGCCGGACCCCAGGTGTAGGTGGTCGAGGTGACCGACTTCCACTTCGGGTGCGCCGTGCCGGCGGTGCTTTCGACGCCCGTGCCGATGGTGCCGACATAGTCGTAGACCGCGGCCCCCGGCAGGCTCTGGATCTTGAACTTGTCGGTGTAGCCCAGGGCCACGTTGACCGACAGCGAGCCGGGCACCTTGTCCAGCAGGGTGTCGGCGAAGTCGAAGCTCCAGTCGACCTGAACGTCGACGCCGGTGGTCTGGAACTGGCCCAGGTTCAGCAGCGGCTGGACGGGGTTGGTCGGCACGCCGCTGGCCGAATTGCGGGTCAGCAGCGAGCAGTAGTAGTTGCTCGGATCATAGGTCGGGTTGGCGCCGCCCGAGTTGAAGCAGAACTGGAAGGCGTTGACGATCGACAGGCTGCCGATCGCGTCCTTCACCTTGATGTCGTACCAGTCGATCGAGGCGGTGATCCGGCTCAGCAGCGGCCCCTCGAACGGCGAGCGCAGCACGGCGCCGAACGAGTAGGTGTCGGCCGTCTCTTCCTGCAGGTCGGGATTGCCGCCGGTCAGGGCGAAGACCTGGGCCGTGCCCAGCTGGTAGCTGTCGATGATCGCCGTCGGCACGCCCTGCGCCAGGCAGAGGGTGCGGACCGCCGCGGCGTTGGCGCCGGTGCGGTAGGACGAGCGGACGTCGCAGGGATCGCCGTTGGTGGTGGTCGACGAGGCCGTGCCGATGGCCACCGAACCCGTCGAGACGGGAGCGTACAATTCGCCGACGCTGGGGGCGCGGATGGCGCGGTTGTAGCCGCCGCGCAGGCGCACCGGCTCGATGATCTTCCAGTCGAAGTCGGCCTTGTAGGTCTGCACCCCGCCCACCGAGCTGTAGTCGGAATAGCGGTAGCCGAGGTCGAGGTTGAACTCCTGGATGAAGGGCAGATCCTTGACGATCGGCACCAGCAGTTCGCCGTAGACCTCGTAGGTGTCGACCGAGCCCGAGGCGTCGCGCAGCACGCTGTAGCCCAGGATGTCGCTGGTGCCGTCGGGCTGGTTCAGCTGGCTGTCGGGCTTGAAGGTGTATTCGTTCGAGCGATAGTCGGTACCGGCGGCGAACTTCACCGAACCGGCGGGCAGGTCGAACAGCGTGCCCGAGACGTTCAGCTCGACCATGCGCTGCTCAAGGCTGTTCTGGTTCAGCGTCCGGCGCGACATGTAGCGCACGCACTCGCCCGACGGGGTCAGGTTGCCGAAGGGGTTCCAGCCGCCGGCGCAGTATTCCGTGCCCCCCGTCGGGCTGTTGAGCAGGCGCGAGATGGCGCTGGCGCTGGCCCCGCCGGTCTGTTCGTTGTCGAACTTGGCGCGGCTGAACGAGACGTAGCCGTCCCAGGTCCAGTCGCGGAAGCCGGTGTCGCCCGACAGGCCGTTGGTGAACTGGAAGACGTCGTAGCTGTACTTCTGGACGCGCGGACCCAGGATATCGAGGGCCTTGTAGAAGGTGAAGGCGGCGTTGGGGCTGGGGCGCGAGGCCAGGATGGCCTTGAAGTCGTTGGGGATGAACGGGTTCGTCACCGGCACGGTCAGGCCGTAGACGTTCGAGGCCAGGGTCGGGTTCGACACGCCCACCGAGGTGTAGTCGGTGAAGGTGAACTGCGAGAAGAACCGCAGGCTGTCGGTCAGATTGTAGTCGACCTTGGCGAACACGGCGTAGCGGTCGAGGTCCGACTGCATCGAGCTGCCGTTGTAGCCGAAGTTGACCTGCTGCGAGGTGCCCGAGGCGTTCGCGTTGACGATGTAGGCGTTGTCGGTCTGCGGATCGCGGAAGTTCAGGACCGGCACGCCCGAGGTCGAGAACAGGGTCTGGTCGGTGTTGAAACCGAGCTGGCCGGTGTAGCGGCCGGCGCTGTTGCCGGTCAGAGCCGCCGTCCCATAGGTCCCCTGGAACAGGCTGTTGATCGAGGCCAGGGTCGGCAGGTTGGCGCCGAACAGCACCGTGCCCTGCGGGATGGTCGACAGGCCCGGCGCCGAGGTGCGGAAGATGTAGTAGTCGCGGGCGCTCTGCAGGGCGCGGTCGCGGTTGGTGTAGTCGAACGACAGCACCGCCCGGCCCTTGCCGTCGGCGAAGGACGAGCCGCCGGTGACCGAGAAGCGGAACGACTCCGCGTCGCCCTTTTCCGAGATGCCGTACTGGGCATCGGCGGTCAGGCCCTCGAAGCTGCGCTTGAGCTTGAAGTTGACGACGCCGGCCGTGGCGTCCGAGCCGTAGGCGGTCGAGGCGCCGCCGGTGATGACTTCGACGTTCTCGATCAGGGCTTCGGGGATGATGTTGAGGTCGACCGAGCCGTCGGGGTTGGACGGCTGCAGGCGGCGACCGTCCAGCAGGATCAGGGTGCGCTTGGCGCCCAGGCCGCGAAGGCTGGCGTAGGACTGGCCGCCGTTGAGGCCGGTGCTGGTCGAACCGGTGTTGCCCTGGCCGAACGAGCCGGTGAACTGGGGCATCTGCGACAGGGCCTTTTCGACCGTCACCTGGCCGGTGGCCTCGATGGCCGCGGCGCCGACCGTCTGGATCGGGCTGTTGGCCACATAGTCCTGACGGGCGATGCGCGAGCCGGTGACGACCACGGCCTCGACCGCCTGGGGCTCTTCCGGCGCCGGGGCTGCCTCCTGGGCGTAGGCGCCGGCCGCGCCGATCATCAGGGCGCCATAGGCGCAACCGCCGGCCATCATCGCTCGCAAGGTGCTGGATCGCATCGCTTAGTCCCCTTCGTATTCGGTCGCGCCCCTCGCGCTTCCGAACTTCAAGACGCAGCCTGTTGCGGAACCCACATCTTCCCGACGACATTTTGCCGTAAAGCCAAGTCACGGATTGGTAAGGAGAAAATATTTTGTCGCCGGACGTGAGGAAACGTCGTGCGACTGCGTCTTGATAGATGCGGGCCGCTTAAGTCGGCCTTCTGAACAGAGCTACGGGACCGTTATGCCGGACGTGATCCAGATCCCCGCCGAACACTTCGAGCGATTGAAGAGCCGCCTGCCCGCCATCACCCGCGAGCACCTCAACAACGTCTACGGGATCAGCGAGACCACCTGGACCAAGCTGCGCCGGGGCGAGCCGATCAAGCGGGTCACCTGGGAGCGCCTCCTGAGCCGCTACGAGCGCCTGCAAAAGGCCGCCGCCTCCTGATCACGGCGCGCTCGCGCCTCTAGTTCCTGACCGGGACCGGCCTTTTCCGGCCCCGCCGTCCGCCCTTTCCCCAAAATTCACGCACCTTGCGGACGCCTGAGCGACAGGCGGCTCGCCGGCCGCATGCGCAGAGGTTCCGCCCGATGAACAAACGCTTCGCCTATCTGATCATCGGCGCGATGGTGCTGGGGGTGCTCGTCGG